>JAFURE010000071.1 GCA_017471985.1 Akkermansia sp.
CCTTCGGAATCGCAACAAATCGGGCATATGCAAAGACGGTGGCAATTCAAGCTTTGGTACCATGCGCTTATTATACCACGCCGAGGTGTCTTTGGAAATTCCGAAATACGTTTACACGCGACTTTTTAGAAGTTCCCATAAAGATTGCACATGCCAGATGTATACAAGTGAGGGGGCTTAAATTGGTTTCCTATGTTTCGAAAGAATGTCGTAGGTTTAGTTTATGTTTAAGTAAATAACAATAGATATACCTTTATGAAGAAGAGAACAATGGAATATTTATTGGGGATTATAAATCTTCTCATATTTGTTGCTATTATTTCTACGCTGCTAAACAAAAGCTATGAAACTGAAACATCTTTGAAGAATGATACAAGAGAAATAAACAGATATCCGCTGATAGTGGATATAAGCAAAAATGAAACTTGGTTTGATGTTGGAGAGGCATCAATGAGGGCATATGCATCTATGGCCACAGATATCGTTCTTTATAATCCCATTGGTAAGGAATCTGCAAATTATGTCATCAGATACCCTTTTCATTGCCCGAGCGATGAGCGCCGAATTGAATATATTAATTTGTACTTTACGAAAGATGGGGTCTGGGTTCATTCTCCGTACGATTGCTCTCAATATACAATCGGGGTCTATCCGGAGACTGTGTTCATTTATCCGGTTTCTGCAGAAGAATACTTTGTAAAATGGGAGGATTTTTCAGCGTTGGTTGACAAAATAACGCAGCGACATAAAGGTTGCTACTATTATGCAAATCTGTACATGGCGAATGATTGTACTATAGCAGAGCATTTCTCGTACTACAAACTGCTGCTGGCTCGCTTTCCTGATGAATGGCCTTTGTATTTCTGCAGGTATCCGGGGGCTGTTATTCCCGGAGTTGCAATAGATTATTCTCCCGAAGAAAAAAATACGAGTAAAGACATTGACGGCTTGATAGAATCTCTTATATTATTATTGGAAGATGACGAAAATAGTGAAGAAAGCAAGCTTCAGTACCTGGAGCTTACCAAACGCTTGAGTATACTGTCGCGTCTGCGGTATGATGAAGTGAGAGCATCAATATCTAAATATGCCAAGAGACTGGAAAAGGCATATTGTAATAACCCAAATAAATCTCTGAATATAATACCATAAGAGCACATGTGTCCAATCCAGAAAAAAAGACTTGCATATCTCCAAAATTCTGTCAAACTGTCCTTGTGGTTGCATAACATGTTTGTGCAAGGACGTGTTTTAGCTTATTTATTATACTGCAAATAAATATGTTGAATAATTGTAATTCCCTTTCATGATAAATTATTGTTTTATTTTAAATTTCACCAACGCAAAATTACTATAAAAATATGAATTATATTTCCATTCTTTTGTTCTGCTTTTCGATGTGCGTTTTTGCGGAAGATATAACTATTTTTGGTTTTGGAAAGAGCTGTAGGACGTACAATTTAAAATATGGCCAAAGCATTAGAGACGTTTGGGATAATTTATATCCCATTAATGGTGTAATCTATGGAAAAGATCTTCAAGATGCAACGTATTATAGTAAATATGTTACAATCTATCGGCAGGGTACTATCTTTGTGATAGATATGTTTACGTGCGATGCTGTTTCCTTTCCATTGCAAGCCGGAGACCTGTTACTATTTAGCAAGACCCCATTATTCTTTGCAAGTTACAAAGCTAATGTAAAGTTTAAAAAGACAACTTTACCCCCGGAATGTATTTATCCTGCTAATATACAAAGCATATCAGACATCTGTGATTTTTTATTAAGTTATACTAAAAATGACGATTACGAATCACCAACGAATGAATATCTTGAGTTTTACAAAAAAATAAAAAACGAATTAAAACAAGGATTTGCGCATAAGAACTTAATATTTTATTCATATGAACAAATGAATATGTACAAAAATAGTGGTGTAAGAGATTTGTCGTATGATACCATTATAACCTGTATAACGAGAGATTTTCCAAACTGGAGTGACTCGTATGAAATTCATCTATTATCCCCATACTGCGTCAGAATGATTGACAAAGAATCAGGCACAACAAACTGCTATGGCTTATACAATAACACATTAATTCAAACATCTAATCATTTGAATTGGTATTATAATTCAAGGCTTACAGAAGCGTCATACGAGAAAATCGATCTTATACCGAGTAAATGTGTTAATATGTTAATTTCTATGAAGCTTTATCTGGGAAAAGACGAAATCGTATTAAGCATCCTCAATAAAAACAATGAAGTACATGTATCAATAATGTCTTCATTGGGTAATGATATATATATATTGAAACATGGTTTTCCGCCCTGCCGAACTAATCAATTTAGCCATTGATTTTTTTTGTAGCTAATATAGGGGAACTGAGGTCTTCCTTTGCTGCTGAAATGGCACAACTCTTCGAGCTTGCCTCGAAATAGCTCGAAAGAGATGAACTTCTGCAATTCGTCCAAACCGTGGCGTACTGTTGCACTCCTTCAGAATCGCAACAAATCGGGCATATGCAAAGACGGTGGCAATTTCAAGCTTTGGTACCATGCGCTTATTATACCACGCCGAGGTGTCTTTGGAAATTCCGAAATACGTTTACAGGCGACTTTTTAGAAGTTCCCTATAGCCTATACTAATAACAAACTTAAAATTATCGGAATGTTAATGACTACCCATGTGCTTGTTGTAACACCCACAGAGAGTGCCACATCAACCGTATATAATAATGCGGTAATAGGTGCCATAGCATAATTTCCCAGCCCTCGCTGAGCAGGCAGCAACTCCTCATTTTTTCCCGGCCTGGCTATGTATGAAAGCTTTTCTTTATTAGAAACAATGAGCACTGGTTTTGCGTCCTTAAAATACTCCTGAGTCAGATATTCTTCCCCCGAATGTGGATTTTTGTAAATAGTATTAGGAAAAAGCTCATCTTGCTCGTAATCTTCCAGAGCACGATACAGATATACCTGCTCCATGCCTTGAACGTATTCAGGGCGACGACTCAAATAAATCTCACACGATTGATTATTCTTGCTGAATATGCCGTAGCTGAGCAATACACCCCTGGCCGGAGCTTTATAAAAGGCATGCCTCGCATAATAGACTCCATCTCTGCGATATATTGCTATAGAATCCAAATTGATATTGCTGTAATATTCCTCTTTATTAATGGCATCCGCAAGAGAGTGTGTACTAATTCTTGTATATACACAAGAGTTGAGCACACACAGAACCATAATTATAAGAAACAAAAAAAAGCTCGTGCCGCCTTTACAATCTGAAAGGTGAAATCTGTAGCGCATACAATTCATGGGGACTTCGAATAAGTGGTCAATTTTGTTTCGACAGACCGAAGTGTAGCATTTTTTGAAATCTAATCAAGCGTTTTTTCATTTTTTATCATTGTTTGCGCGGTTTAAGAATAAGAACATTGCCAGGATTGCAAATGTTATCACGAAGTGTATGTCGATACAACTTATCTAAGGAAGCGCTGAATAAAAGCGAAGCGAAACACTTTGTTGCGTCCCTATAGTATCCCTTATGAAATGAGCATCGAGAAAAAGTCTTATTTATATGCAAAGGGCATTTTTTCAGGTCTTTGGAGGCATGAGGGCATAGTTACCCTACAATCGGTGCAAGATTTCGGTTGTCTCGAACGCACATCAACAAGTTTGCGCACGCAAACAACAGGTTGAATCTGTTCATGTTTTTCGCAATACCCTTGTACACGACTTTACAATATCCGAAATAGCGTTTGACGATGAGGAAGGGATGTTCCACTTTGTTACGTACGGAAGATTTACTTCGCTCGATACTTCTATCCCTATTTTCTCCCTTATAGCAATCATTAATCTTTAAGCTAGAAGGGCGTTTGTTAATGCGAAACTTTATTTTTGAAAAACTTTCATTTGACTTTATAGCATCCTGCTCAGGTGCGCCCAAGTAATCGGAGGCTCCGTAAACCACTTCATCATCTTTGCGAATTAATTCGCTTATTTGCTGTGAGTCATGCACATTAGCAGCAGTCCCGGTAATGGTATGTACAAAGCCTGTTCCTGCGTCCACTCCTGCGTGAACTTTCATACCAAAATACCACTGATTCCCTTTTTTAACCTGGTGCATTTCGGCATCTCGCTCACCTTTTGCATTCTTTGTAGAACTAGGAGCATGAATAATAGTGGCATCAACTATTGAGCCCCCGTGCATCAGCAATCCTGCCTTATCAAGTCGCTCCTTAAGATCGGAAAATATTTTCTCTCCTATCTGATGTTTCTCGAATAGATGTCGGAATTTGAGCAGCGTAGTAGCATCCGGAACCTGCTCATTATAAAAGTCTATCCTCATGAATGTTCGCATGGCGTAACTGTTAATTGTTCCGACGCGTGGGATTTATCGGCACATGCGTCTCTCAGAAAAAAAAGCTTTGAGACAGCTCGCGCGTGGAGTTTTTGCTCATTTAAGCTCAAAAAGATTGCAATTTGTAAGATATCATGTATACTACCCGCGCATGCTTACCATCAAAAAACTGACGAAGGCACACGCAGGGCGCACCCTGTTCTACGAGACGGAACTCATCGTGAACTGGGGCGAGCGCATAGCACTGGTCGGTCCGAACGGAGCGGGCAAGTCGACCCTGTTCCGCATGATACTGGGCGAGGACACGCCTGACGAAGGTCAGATTGTGATGGATGAATACGGCGTGGTGGGCTACCTGCCGCAGGAGGCCGGCGACCCGAGCGACCGCACCGTGCTCGAAATTGCCATGAGCATAACCCCTGAAATGGGCAAGGCCATTCGCACCCTGCGCGAGTGCGATGCCAAGGGCGATAACACCAGCGACGAGTATGCCCACGCCATGGATGTGTTCATTGCCAACAATGGCTACCAGATTGAACCCAAGGCCAAGCGCATACTGAAAGGACTGGCCTTCAAGGATGAAGATTTCCACCGCCCTGCCCGCGAGATGAGTGGTGGCTGGGTCATGCGAGCGCACCTGGCCCAGTTGCTGGTGGCCGAGCCTGACCTGCTGATGCTCGACGAGCCCACCAACCACCTCGACCTCATGAGCCTGCTGTGGCTGCGCCGCTACCTCATGAACTACCCGGGTGCCATCTTCATGATTTCGCACGACCGCGACTTCATGGATGAACTGGTGGAGACCGTGTACGACATCGAAAATCAGGAGCTGGTGCGCTACACCGGCAACTACAGCAAATTCCTGGAGCTCAAAGAGCAGCGTTACGAACTTCTGCTGGCAGCCTGGCGCAACCAGCAGCGTGAAATCGCCCACATGGAGTTCTTCATCGAGCGTTTCCGCTCTGTCGCCTCTAAGGCCGCTCAGGTGCAGAGCCGCATTAAGCAGCTCGAAAAGATTCGCCGTATCGAGAAACCCCGTCAGGCCCGCCGCGTGTTCAAGTTTATCTTCCCGCAGCCGCCGCGCGCTATGCAGCGCGTAATGGAGCTGGAGAAAGTCGGTCAGAGCTACGGCGACAAGCGCATTTACAAGAACCTCGATTTGCTCATTGAGCGCGGCGACCGCATTGTGCTGGTCGGTCCGAACGGCGCCGGCAAATCCACCCTGCTCAAGATACTGGCCGGCGTAGTTCCCATCGATGAAGGCAAGCGCACACTGGGCACCACGACACGCATCGGCTACTTCTCGCAGATGCGCTCCGAAAACCTGACGCCCAACTTCACCGTGCTCGAGGAAATCATGAACGCCGACCCCGAGCTGCGCGAGGAGGAGGCCCGCGCCGTGCTCGGTTCCTTCATGTTCCGCAAGCTCGACTGCGAGAAACGCGTGGAAGTGCTCAGCGGTGGTGAAAAATCGCGCCTCAGTCTGGTGAAGTTCCTGGTAAACCCGCCCAACCTGCTGCTGATGGACGAGCCGACCACTCACCTGGACATCATGAGTGTCGAGGCGCTCTCGCAAGCCCTCAAGCGCTATGAAGGTACGCTGGTCTTCATTTCGCACGACGTCCACTTCATACGCGCACTGGCCGAAAAGACCCTGCACATCTCCCACGGCACCGTTACCCCCTACGCCGGCGGCTACGACTACTACCTGGAGAAGTCGGGCCTGCTCGATAATCCCGATGCCATGAACATGTAACCCCCACCCCACACATCGAAGCCATGGACGTTATTCTGCAAAATCCCACCTTCGTACTCTTTGCCATCCTCTTTCTGGGGCTGGCTCTGGGTAATGTCTCCATCAAAGGTATAGCACTGGGCAGCTCCGGCGTGCTCTTCGTGGCCCTGCTGGCCGGGCACTACAAACTAACCATCCCCGATGGGGTGTCCGACATGGGCACGGCGCTGTTCGTATACTGCGTAGGTCTGGGTGTGGGCAATCGCTTCTTTTCCTCCCTGCGCAGCCGTGGCAAAAAGCTCGTACTGCTGGCACTCATCATCGTAGGTGCCGGGTGGCTGACCGCCTGGGGCCTGTGTTCCGTGCTGGGGATAGAAATGAGTGTAGCCGCCGGGCTCTTTGCCGGAGCCTGCACCAGCACCCCTGCTCTGGCCGGCGCGCTCGAGGCCGCCAAAGCCGCCGGGCTGAACGAATCTGTCATCAATATCGGTTACGGCGTGGCCTACCCCTTCGGCGTTATCGGTATTGTGCTCTTCGTGCAACTACTGCCCCGCCTGCTGCACTGCAACCTGAATAACAACGATGCCGCCGGCACCCCCGACCCGCACAAAATCATAGCCCGCAAAGTCTGCGTAACCAACCCCGAGTGTTTCGGTAAGAGCCCGGCCGAGGTTGCCCGCCAGTGGCACATGAACTGCGGTATTCCCCGCCTGCTGCGCGAGGGAGAGCTCAAACCGCTGCAACCCTCCGACACGCTGAACGAAAACGACATCTGCCTGATGATTGGCGAGCGCGAGCACCTCGAGCGAGATGCCGGCCTGCTGGGGCACATAGAGGGAAATGCCGATGAGCTGCGCCTGCCCCAGAACGAAACAGCCGAACTCATTATGCTCTCCCAGCAGATGGACACCAAGACCCTGCGCGAGCTCGACCCGCTGGGTAACTTCGGCATCACCATCACCCGCATCACCCGACTGGGCAACACCTTTGTTCCCACCGCCGACACCGAAATCATACGCAACGACTTGCTGCGCGTTGTCGGTACTCCCGATGCCATCAAAGCCTTCCGCGCCGAATGCGGCCACCGCAGCAGCGCCATCAACACAGCCGACGTGCTCTCACTGATGGGCGGCCTGACGCTGGGCATTCTGCTCGGCAAGCTCAACTTCAGTCTGGGTGGGGGCGATGGCTTTTCGCTGGGTATGGCCGGCGGTCCGCTCGTGGTTGCCCTGCTGCTGGGTCACTTCGGCAAACTGGGTCCCATCGTGGGCTACATGCCACGCCCCACACGCGTGCTGGTCATGGAGCTGGGGCTCATGCTCTTTCTGGCCGGTGCCGGTATACGCGGCGGCGAAAAACTGGTGGAAACCCTGCAGCAGAGCGGCCTTACCATGTTGCTGGTAGGTATCGTCATCACCGTTCTGCCACTCTTTATCGGCTACTTCGTTGCCCGAAAATTCCTGAAAATGGAAATTGCCGAAACGCTCGGCTGTATCTGCGGTTCCCAGACATCCACCCCGGCCCTCGGTGCCATAACCGCTCAGACCGAGAGCCAGGACCCGGTGATTGCCTACTCCACCGCCTACCCCGTGGCACTCATCCTCATGACTGTGCTCGCGCAAATACTCGTCCAAATGGCTTAAAATCAACGGCCCCATTCGGGGCCGTTCTTCACATCTGAGCATCAGCTCAGATTTTTCACCATGAGCCAACGGCTCATTCTTCACCACGAGCCCAAGGGGCGAGTTCTTCACCGCCGAGCGTAAGCTCGGCTTTTCTTTTTACATATCACCGAGAATAACGGCTCACTTTGCCCGCCGAATATGAGAACCCGCGCAAGCGCGGGTTTTAAAGTATGGCTCGCAGCGCTCGCAAGGGAATAAACGCTTTTTAACAGCCTTCGGCTGGGTGAAAAGCGGGCTTGCGCCCGCGGTGAAGAACCATGCTGCGCACGGTGGTGAAGACTGCGCTGCGCGCAGGGTGAAGAACGAGCGTCAAGTCGCTCGTGGATTTTCGGATATTTTTTCAATGCTGAGGGGCAAGTTACACTTGTCAAGACAGGAAGAATGTAGTATGATAGGGGTTAGCACAAGGTCTGCGGAAATTGCGGGAAAACGTTACGCATGCACGCAGGCGTGAGTGCTGTTGCTAACCAAATTAAGCCATGACAAAATCAGCAAAGATAACTCTGATAAAGTTGCTCATCGTACTGCTGCTCAGTGGCAGTATGCTACTGCTCCCCTTTGAGGAGTGGGGTGTACCGATTAACGCTGTGCAGAGCCGAGTGATTGCGTTGTTCGTATTCGCCGCCCTCATGTGGATTCTGGAGGTTATTCCGATTTGGACCACCTCCGTTCTGGTTATCACCCTCACCCTGCTGGGTATGTCCAACCAGAGCCTCAATTTCCTGCAGACAGAGCGTTATGATGCCGCCGCCGTGAAAGCCATTGTGGCCGAGGCCTACGGCCCCACCGCCAATGCCGACACCGTGAAGAAAACACAGGATACCGTGCTGGCCGACCTCAAGAAGCAGACCTCCCTCTCCCCCACCTACGTACGCACCACCATCAACAACGCCATCCTCGCCCCCGTGGTGAGCGGCAAGGCTGATGACGCTGCCAAGGCTGAGCTGAAAGCCGCCGCCGGCAAGCTGTATGACGGCGAGCTGAGCGAGCGCATCAACGGTCTTTCCCTCGTAAGCGTGGCCAAGCAGAAGAGCATCTTCGGCACCTTTGCTGACCCCATCATCATTCTGTTCCTCGGTGGTTTCTTCCTGGCAGATGCCGCCACCAAGTACCGCCTGGACATCAATCTGGCCCGCGTGCTGCTCAAGCCCTTCGGCACCGATCCCAAGTACGTGCTGCTGGGACTCATGAGCGTAACCGCCATCTTCTCGATGTTCATGAGCAACACGGCAACCGCCGCCATGATGCTCGCCCTGCTCACCCCGGTGCTGGCTCTCTTCAAGCCCGAGGACCGCGGTCGTGCAGCCTTTGCGCTGTGCATTCCCATCGGTGCCAACGTAGGTGGTATCGGCACACCCATCGGCACCCCGCCCAACGCCATTGCGCTGAAGTACATGCAGGACCTCGGTCTTGACGTAACCTTCGGCAAGTGGATGCTGTTCGGTATTCCTTTCGTTATCGTCATGCTGCTGGTAGCCTGGTTCCTGCTTATTAAGATGTTCCCCATCAACCAGAAGAGCCTGGACCTCTCCCGTGAGCTGAAGGGCAAGTTCCTTACCACGCCCAAGGCCATCATCGTGTACATCACCTTCATCGTCACCATCCTGATGTGGGTGATTCCCAAGGAATACCACGGTCTGGACTCCAACTCCGTGGCTATCATCCCCATCGTTGTATTCTCCGTAACAGGTGTCATCACCAAGAAAGACCTGCGCGGTATGGCCTGGGACGTGCTGTGGCTGGTAGCCGGTGGCTTCGCCCTCGGTGTGGCCCTCAGCGAGACCAACCTGGCCAAGGACATGATCAGCGCCATTCCCTTCGGCGAGTGGAACTCTGTGGCTCTGCTCGTAGGTGCCAGCTGCATCTGCCTGTTCATGGCCACCTTCATGAGCCACACCGCTACCGCTGCTCTGCTGGTACCCATTCTGGGTGGTGTGGCAGGCGCCATGATGACCGCCGGCTCCATGGACACCCCCGGTGCCGTGGCTCTGCTGGTGACTGTAGCCTTCGCCTCCTCTCTGGGTATGGCTCTGCCCATCTCCACACCGCCGAACGCCATGGCCTACGCCACCGGTCACATCGAGCAGAAGGGTATGGCCGTCTCCGGTACCATCCTCTGCCTGCTGGGCCTGGCTATCACCATCTTCATGATGGTAGGTCTGGGCGCCATCGGCTTCTTCGGCTGATATTATTAACCCAAGCACTCCTCCACTCACATGAGCGTCCTGCTGCCACTGCCTGAGCACATTCTGGAACCGCTGGAAAGACTCAACCGGGTCTACTTCAGCGACTCCGGGCGAACCGTCGAGTTCGCCAAGGGTGACACGGTAGTGCAGCAGGACGAGGAGTGCCACCGTATCTACCTCGTACTCGAAGGTGAGCTGGTAGCCTACCGTCAGGCCGAGATGGTGCCCGGCACCGAATTGCCCGCCGAGGTCGCCACTCGCAAGCACGAGGTATTCCGCGCAGGCGTGGGCTCCTACGTCTGTGTGCAGGCTTTCTTCTCACGCGCGTTCCGCAGTTCCAACGAGATTGTGGCTCTGGCCGATACACGCCTGGCCTATGTGGACGACACGACCCCGGCAGTAGAACCCGAAAAATACGGTAGTTTCGAGCACCAGTTCATTCCGGTGCTTGTACATGAGCTGGCAGCTCGTAACATGCGAATATTCGTGCATGCCTCTGCCAAGGAAGAGGCGCAGCGCCTGCTGCACCGCTCGGAAATGGCAGCCACGCTCGGTCAGCTCTCTGCCGGGATAGCCCATGAACTCAACAACGCCGTAGGTGTCATCACCCGCCGCACGGAGTTCGTGGCCGAGCACCTCGAGAAGTTCCTGGCCGAGGACAACAAGTACAACTCGCAGCTCTTCCGTTACGGGTACGATGACACCAGTTTTACCGCAGCAAGCGAGCTGCGATCCATTGCCCGCAAGTGGGAGCGCGAACTCAACCTGCCCCAGCCCGCCGCCAAGGTATTGGCCCATATCATACCCGATACCAAGACGCTGGTCAAATATGGCCCGGATTTCGTGAAACATGTGCGCAACAACTACAGTTTCTGGGAACTGGGGCACGATATGCGCGACCTGCAGGTAGCAGCCAAGCATGCCACGGGTATTGTGCGTGCGGTCAAGCTGCTGGGCGGTGGTAATTCCACCCGCCAGGAGGGCGTCGATGTACGCGAGAGCGTGAACGACGCCATGAACCTGCTCACCAACAAACTCAAACACATCACGGTTGAGACCGAGCTGGACCCCTGCCCGCTCCTCACCGCAGACCTCACCGAACTGGTGCAGATCTGGACCAACATCATCAACAATGCGTACGATGCCATGCAACAGGCACAGACCCCCAATGCCACCGTGCGCATCTGCACAAGCTCCTTCCACGCAGAGGGTCACGACCTGCTGCCCACGGAGTACGTGCGCGTGTCCATCTCCAACAATGGCCCGCCCATTCCCGAGGAGATACACGAAAAAATCTTCAACCCGAACTTCACAACCAAGAAACTCGGGCTGGACTTCGGGCTCGGTCTGGGCCTTTCCATTGTCCGCCGCCTGGTAGACAGTTATAACGGCACCATCGAGCTCATCAGCAACGAAACAGAAACGACCTTCACTATTAACCTTCCCACCACTCAAATCAATGGAAACGATTAACATCATTTGTGTAGATGACCAGCAGGAAGTGCTGGATTCTGTCATGAGAGACCTCCGCCCCCTCACCCCGCTCATTCGCCTGGAGGAAGCCTCGGGCGTGGAAGACTGCCTGAGCCTGATGGATCAGATTGACTCCGACGGCGATTATGTGGGCATCGTCATCTCTGACCAGGTCATGCCCGGCGCCAACGGCACAGAGCTGCTGGCCAAGGTAGCCGCCGACCGCCGCTTTGCCAAGACCCGCAAGGTGCTGCTGACCGGTCAGGCCACCCATGCCGACACCATCAACGCCATCAACGACGGCCACATCGACAACTACATCGAGAAGCCCTGGCAGCAGGAAAAACTGCTCGCTATCGTCAAAAAGCTGCTCACCCTCTACGTGCTCGATGCCGGTCTGGACCACACCGAGTACATGAGCGTGCTCGACCAGCCCACACTCTTTGCAAAGATTCGCTGACAAGTTTCATGAAAGCTCTCTCTCTGGCACTGGCAGCCGCAACAGCCATCCCGGCTATAGCCGCCGAGCTTACCCCGGCACCCGCTACCCCGGTCGACACCGATTGGACGGATGCCGTCAAGCGCGCGCTGGTCGTTTACGACAACCCCGACACCTTCGTGCAAAAGGTCAGTTTCGCCTTCCGCCAACAGTGGCAGATGGCCGTGGTTCAGCCCAACGGCAGCAACGGCCTGCACCTGAAGGACGGCGCCAGTCCCTTCAACAGCGAGTTCCGCCGCAGCTGGCTGGGTGTGAATGTCGATATGGCCACCGGTACCCGATTCCATACCTACATGCGTTTCGGCGGTCTGCCCATTCGCGAGACCTACTCCGGCGGGCGCACCAAGCGTAATTTCTCCTACACCGACCTGTACGATATCTATCTGAGCCAGAAAATCCATGCCGTGGATGGTCTGACCATGCGTGTGGGTAAGTTTGCGCACAAGTTCACCTTCGACCTGCGAGAGTCGAATGCCGAGATTGAATGCGTGGAGCGCGCTCTCATCTCCAACCAGTTCGGTCTCGATACGAACTGGGGTGTGGAGTTCGAGTACAAACCCACCAAACAGGACGTGCTCTTTGTGCAGCTCTTCGCCAACGACCGCGCCAGCTCCAGCAAGAACCCGAACCACTCTGACTGCTACCGTGACGGTCGTGGCCTGAAGGGCGAGTTCGGCTGGGAGGATAAGTGCTTCATCATTCTGGGTGGCACACACAAGTTCGGTGTAACCGAGCACGGCTACCATGCCCTCTCGGCCGAGTACCTGCATGACTTCAACAACGCCTACCACGGCAACAAGCCCGGTGCCAATAACTACGGTGCAGGCTTCAAGGATGCCTTCTCCCTGGGCTACGAGTACAAGCAGGACAAGCTCACCATCTCCACCAACCTGGTGGCTGCCTTTGAACAGCAGAACGGCAACGGCACCAACAACATCGGCCTGCAAATTCAGCCCGTCTACGCCCTCACCCCGCAGGTGGACCTCGTGCTCCGCTATGTGGGTATGACCGGCGACGGTGCCTGCAAGCTGGGTGGCGACCGCTACATCTGCACTCAGACCACTGCTCCGGCCTGGGTGGACAGCATTCACACCTTCTACATGGGTGTGGACTTGTACGCCTCGCCCAAGAACAAGCATGCAGCCAAGCTTATGTTCGGTGCAGAATACACCACGGCCCGCAAGGGTGGCTCTGACTGCTACAACGGCTGGGAGTTCATTACGGCTATCCGCACGAACTTCTGACGCAGACGCCGAGACCTGATTTCACTGCAAAACCTGCTGGGCTGAAAAGCGCAGCAGGTTTTATGTTACCTCGAATCCAAGCGGAGCCCTTACCATCCGCCAGAGCTGTGGCATGTGTACCACGGGCCGCAATCGTATCCGCAAAAGCGCGGGACGCCCCGGCGGTGCCCCAGGTGCTCTGCACCAGCGTGTCGGCCACCTTACCCAGCAGCGGGTCAACAGCGGCGGGCGCGACCAACACCTGAGCGCCTGCACTCTCTACGAGCACATCATCCTCACTTGCCACGGCCACGAGCTCGCCGGTGCGCACGGACTCAGCGTAAGCATTCCACGCAGCGGCATCCGTTACGGTCAGGGTGATAGCCTTGCGCTTGGTGTCAAAGGCCAGCGTTGCGGCGTCCGTCCCCAGCCCCAGCAGCTCATTGAGAGCGGCATCGGTGATGGAGTCATCAATTGTTTTGAAGGTGAATACCTTGAAAGCCTTACCCTTCGCTACATCTTTCTCAGTCACATTGAAGCCGAGATTGAGCGTCGTGCCGCCCTCCAGCATCAGGCTGTTGCTCACCTTAATGGTCGAGAGCTTGGCACCGCACAGCGTCAGCGTACCGCTGCCGAGGGTGAGGTCTTTGGCCGACAGGGCTCCATTCAGGCGCAGACTGCTCCGCCACCGAAGTCCAGACAGCCATTCCACCCGCCAATCTCCAGTTCTCCATTGTTTATAATGGTCGACTGCAATTTGGAGTTCCATCCTTCAACCCACACATAACTCGTACCGGACGTTGTCTGCTTATTCGGAAGAGACGCGTTCAATTGAAGAGTGGCATCCTTCAGATAGACAGTGCCGGTTCCCAGCGCATTTTCATCCCGATACAGATTGTCAGCATCGGGAATCCAACCATCCATACCGGTCAATTCCAGACCGTTGTTGTAGATATCGACGCCTTCGGAAATCAGTAGGTAGCGGCCATCCGGGGTATCAACATCCGCCAATCCCAGTTTCAGTGCAATCGGCTTTGTTTCAATATAATCGCCGTAATTGTCGTCTTCATCAAAAGTACCGACAGCTCTCCAATCGACATAACCATTGATAAGGGTCTTATCGGCATTCTCGGCGGAGAAACTGAGTTCCAGATGGCAATCGTCAGACATGACGACACCACCCTCAAACGGCCCCCCCTTAATAGCCAGTGTAGCACCATTTCGTACGGTTGTGGTGCCTGTAACAGAAAGAACGGCCTTATCGGCAATCAGCAAACGTCCGCCCTCCACTTGCACATCTCCATTCACCTGACTATGGCGAGAGGCCGCAATTTGTTCGGCTGTCGGTATCAACTCGTCCTCGGAATAGTTGTACTGATTGATGATTTCTTTCAAGTGCTCTTCTGTCTTGGCGCCGTAGAAGATAACATCACCACCGGAAAGTTGAGTTTCGCCGTTGATATCCGTGTAATCAGCATTTATTATCAGGCCACCAACGTAAATGATATCATAGAATGTGACGGAACAACCAGTGGGGGAAGAAAGCGTAGACGCGAATATTCATCATAAATGCTGCGCAGCAGGAATTATCCATCAGGCACCTTTGAGACTCATGGCAAGGGCCTGCATCAGCTCCTCCCGGCCGGAGGGAAGGCGCTGGAAATGCTGCAACAGGGCGGCGTGTGCAGGCATGGCGGGGCTATAGATACCATGCAGGGTTGCCAGGCGTTTTTCAAAGTGGGTAAGGATAGCGGGAGCCGGTTCGTGCTCGGTCAGGTAATCGAGAGCACCGGCCATCAGTTTGTGCCATTCCGGCCCAGGAGCACCCGGCTCAAGCGTAGCGAGCAACAGGTTAGCCATGTAGCTGCACAATCGCAGGCGCAACAGGCTGCGACGCAGCGGCAGGCGCGGGGTGATAAGCTCGGCACTGTGCAGGGTTGCCAAATCCCCTCGAGTGGGTTCGGAGTACAGCAACTCACACTCGTGGAACAAATCCAGCCGCCCGGTAAAATCGCTGCCGGGTTTACGGGCATTGCGAGCAGAGGTGCGGACTATCCCCTGCTCGCTTGTACACCAGGTGACAATCAGGCCATAGTCCCCCAGCGGGCTGAGTTTCAGTATACAGCCCTCATCGCGCCGCTTCATCGGGCAGAACCGGCAGCGAATTTTTCAATTACGCCCGAGTACTCCAGAGCCTGCTTGTAGCCGCTAATGTAGCCGATACCTCTGTAAATAGAATCTGCCGTATTCAGCTCACGCAAAGCACCCTGCCTGTCGCCCTTTACATAGGCGAAAACCGCCTGGCTGTAGTAATACAGCGGGGAGTCATCCATAGGCCCGATATCAGCCACCAGCGCTCTGGCCTCATCCATACGCTCCATCATAATCAGACAGAGGAACTTGCGGAAAGTCAGAGAGCGGGAGAGCTGCATCATGTCCCTGTACCTGATTTCATCGATGAGCTCATCCGTCTCGGCAATGCATTTGTCGAACTCCTGAGTACCAAGGTAGAGCAACGAGAGAGAAAGTCTGGCCACGGCATCCTGCGGGTTTTTAAGCCGTGCCTGCTTAAGCAGGGGTTCGGCCTCCGCAAAACGTTTCTGAGAAATCATGGCACTGGCCCGCAGATTCCATACGTTGGGATTGTTGCGCGTAAAGGTTTCGCAGGTATTGAGGTGTGACTCACACTCTATCAGTCGCCCCTGAGCATAGCACTTCTTTGCTTCCTGAAAGGCGGCCGCATACATGGCACGGCTCTCGGCCGGGAGGTTCGACACTTCTTTTAACCAGTCAGCAATATCTTCCTCCTGAGCTTGCTCTGGCTTTTGTGCAGGCTCATTTCCGGCAGGCAGAAGCCCCCCCACGGGTAAATTACCGGACTGAGCGGAACAAAGTGCCGGCATGAGTAAAGAAACCCCAAAAAACAGTCGCAACATCTTCATATTCATCATTTTTCCAGTCTGTTTAAAATCTTTGCGGCGATGGCCTCGGGGGTCAATCCGTGCTTGCTGCGCAGCTGCTGCAGGCTGCCATGCTCCACAAAAACATCCCCCCAGCCGATTCTCAGAACCGGCGTAGCGCAGCAGGCATCTGCCAGCAGTTCCTGCACGGCACTGCCAAAACCACCGGTAACGGTATGATCCTCGAGGGTGACTATCAGTCGGCACTGAGCAGCAAAACGCAGCAGGCACTCCGAATCCAGCGGCTTAATGAAGCGTGCATTGATGAGGGCACAATCAATCCCCTGCTCAGCCAACAGTGAGCGAACCTGAGCGGCCACGCTGTTCATGTTGCCCAGCGCCACAAGAGCCACGCTCCCCTGCTCCTGCAACACCTCAGCCTTACCGATGGGGAGCGGGGTCGGCTGCTCCGGCATGGGTACGCCCTCACCCGCACCACGAGGATAACGAACGGCACTGGGGCAATGCTCTATCTGCTGCATGGTTGCGAGCATGTGGCAAAGCTCGGCCTCATCCTTGGGCTGCATCATAATGAGATTGGGTATGCAGCGCATCATGCTGATATCGAAGAGCCCGTGGTGGGTGGGGCCGTCATCCGGCGAAAGCCCGGCGCGGTCCATGCAGAACCTGACTGGCAGGCTCTGCAGAGCGGCATCGTGCTGAATCATATCCACACAGCGCTGCATGAAGGTGGAATAAATAGCCAGATAGGGCTTATACCCCTGAGTGGCCTGACCACAGGCAAAGATGGAAGCGTGCTCCTCTGCTATGCCCACATCATAAAACCGCTTGGGGAATTGGCTGCGGAAAATATCGAGCTTGGTCCCGCTGGGCATGGCCGCGGTAATGGCCGTGATGGTCGGGTCATTCTCGGCCAGGCGGGTCAGGCACTGGCCAAAAGCCTCGGAATACGTAATGGTCGCCGGTTTGGGGGTACTACCGTTGGTGACATCGTATTGCCCTACGCCATGGAATTTGGTGGGGTTGGATGCCGCCGGTTCATAGCCCTTGCCCTTCTGTGTAATGATGTGGAGAATGATGTGCTCCTGCCGGCGGGCTGCTATCTGCAACACACGCTCCAGGCGCGCGATATCATGACCGTCTATGGGGCCGTAGTAGGTGAGCCCCAGCTGCTGGAAGAAACTCAGGGGGCTGATAAGTCCCCTGGCCGCGGTAAACAATTTGGAAGCCTGCTCACGCATTTCCTTACCGGCAAGCTTTTCGATAAACTTCTTGGCGCGGTCACGCAGCCAGGTGTAGGTATCGGTCTCCTGCAGCGAGGAGAAATACCGCGAAAGAGCGCCTACATTTTTGTCGATACTCCACTCGTTATCATTCAGAATAAGAATGAACTTGCGGGTATTGGTTGAAATGCTGTTAAGCCCCTCGAGCGTAGTACCGCAGGTGAAAGCGCCATCCCCCACAACTGAGACAACGTTATAATTATCCCCGGCCAAATCGCGCGCAGCCGCTATGCCCACACCGGCCGAGAGCGCCGTACCGGCATGGCCGGCGCCAAAGGCATCGTGCTCGGACTCACTGCGCTTGCAGAAGCCCGATATCCCCCCGAACTGACGAATAGAGCACAGCTCCTTCGCTCTGCCGGTGAGCATTTTATGAACATAGCACTGGTGGGAAACATCAAACAGTATCTTGTCCTGCGGGGTATTAAAGACCCTGTGCAGGGCAATACTGAGCTCAACAACTCCCAGATTGGGTGCCAGGTGCCCGCCTGTTGTTGACAGAGTGTGCACAAGAACATTTCGAATCTCCTCCGCAAGTTCAGGCAACTGCTCCGGGCGCAGCGCCTTCACATCGGCAGGAGATTGTATACCGGCCAGCAGGGGCGGCAATTCAAATGAGGGTGAATCCATTGTCGTCATCTTTCCGGGTTTCAGCTGGAGCAGGTACAAGCGGTTCTGCAGGATTGTCCAATTTGGTAATGCGCAATTCTGCCTGATTCAACAAAGCACGGCCGGTAGCTATGAGCCTGCGGCCTTCTTCCACCAGGGCAATTGTTTCCTCAAGACCGGTCTCCGGGTTATTCAGTCGAGTTGAAATTTCCTCCAATCGAGCCATTGACTGCTCGAAGGTTAACTTCTTTTCTTTACTGGTACGAGGTTGAGCCATTTCTGTAAAGGTCAGTAAATCAATTTGCAAGAGCCCCTTCCGGCTCTCCGTAATACAGAATTTCCGCACCAAGCAACGGAACACGTCTGGAAAAGCGCCCTTGCGAAGACACCAACTGCCCCAGCGGGTACGCGTTCTGATTGCCGGTCACATTTTCCACAAAGAAATCTGCCAATGCCACATTATGTCGGGGAACCATCTTCAAAACCTTACCCTCCATGGCAAGAGGCGCAAAATCCCCCATGTCAATCTCGATGGCACTCATTCCACCGGTAGAATCAAGTCTGCTGTGAGAGGACGGAGTAATCAGGAACCCCGTCACATGTGCACCACCGGACTTGAGGGTAGGTTCAAGAGCCGTACTGAACTCATATACGGTTCGCGGAATCCAGAGCGCCTTCCGGTTGGCATACCAAGCCACAGCCCAGGGCTGGTCGGTCACAATAACATGCTCCGGTGCCGTTATATTCGCCAAATTAACATTCAAAGCCGGGGGGTAATAAGGCGGGTATTGGGGGCGGCCGCGATCACCCAGCCATATCCCCATATAAAGAGCCTTGGGCAAAGTGGCCAGGAAAGGACCGGCGGAAAGAATAATCAGAATAAAGATAGCCAGACCGCGGGCCTGATTGAATGTTGAGCTCTCATATTTCAAGCGCCCGAGGAAATTAAATACCAAGGCTATACCATACGCCACAAACATCGGGACAAACATAATGGCGAGCTGCGAAGCGCACTCAGGCTCATTCTGACCGAAAAGAGCCATTCCCACGCATGCAATCGCCCACATACTGAAAAGCGCCCACTTCATCGACTGAACATCGTCCCGTTTGAACCGGTTGAGAAGAGCCAGGAAAAAGAAAGGCACCACCAGAATAGACCCCATATTCACGTAGAGGTCACGCAGTTGGTAAACAGTATGAGCCAGCAAGTTCAGCACCGCTGACCCGGCCTGAAGGGGGACGTAGTTGAGGCTGGCCGCGCGCATCGCGTACTCCTCGCCTCCGCCAAAGCTGTTATAAAGCCCCAGCATGGCATTGCCCAGTATACTGCCGGTGTTAATGTAATTGAAAACAGCCGGCCCGAGCAAAATCAGCAGCAATACAACAGCAGATGTCAGTACATACGAGCCGGCAGGGCGATAGTAAAAACAGCAGAAAAGCAACAAGCCGCCGGCAATCCAGATTCCCATCCACCCGGACAGGCACATCAACCCCATGCAGGCAAATGACAGACTCAGGTATAGCAGGGACCAGTATACGGCCTTTTCCTGAAACATACGAACAGAAGAGAGGAACAGGTGCAACCCGCCCAGCATAAAACACATCATCAGCGGCTGGGGTAACCCGCTCACTGCATAATTCAACACCAGTTCACTCAGCAACAGGAAACAGCAGGTCGAGCATGCAACAACCTCATCAAACAATCGACCTACCAGAGTATAGGTCAATACAATGGCAATGCAGAAGAAAAATATTGACGTGGCCGATATAATCCTATCCGGAGCATACACATAACCGCCATCCGTCATTCGTGAGGCCTCAAAATCATCATACCCCGTCATTTTAAGCGCAACAGCCATGGCCACAATGTTAAGCGGTGCATGGGTCGAATCCCTCATCGACTGATAATCGAGCGGCAGCTTCTTCTGCTTTGCATGCTCGGCGGCATTCATCACCTCAATGGGGCGCAGCACCCCGGTAACAAAGCCCTTCCCCTGAGCAACGGAACGGGCAATCTGAGCCTGCTCCATGGCAACCGGCTGATTCAGGCCACGATATGTCAGGTGAAGCTTATACACACACATGAGGACAAGTAACACCGCTGTAATGAGTCGCAGCACTAATGTGCTGCGGGAACCACCGAACTCTCTGCTTGTTGCCATACGAATACAGGTATAAATAAAATGTACTTACAGGAACTCCCGGAAAAAATCCCTGGCCTCTGCCATTTTGCGCTGCAGAGTGCGGCGGTTAATCCCCAGCAACTCCGCAGCAACCGAGCGATTTCCACCGGTAAATTGCAGAGCACGAAGTATCGTCTGCCGCTCGATATATTCTAAATTAAACATGGGGGTGGAATCAAGCTCAAATTCCGTATGCATGGGACTTTGAGCGACAGAACGTGGTAATTGAGCTCTATCCGGCTCATTTTGTTGCAGATATTCCGGCAAATCATCGGGCGTTATGCTTGTTCCGGTACACATCACCACACCGTGTTCCATGGCTGTGCGCAACTGGCGAACATTGCCCGGCCAGGAATAGGCGCGCAGCAACTCCAGCGAGTTGCGCGACAAATGTGCAAGCTCTTTATTATTCTCGCGGCAGAGCTCCTGTACAAAGGCATTCGCCATCAGCACAACATCCCCCGCACGCTCACGCAGGGGCGGCAGATGAATGGAAATGACATTCAGGCGCTGGTACAAGTCCAGTCGGAATGTCCCCTGCTGTACCATTTCGGCCAGATTACGATTGGTGGCAGCCACTACGCGCACAGTCACGGCAATGGGCTCATTGCTACCCACGCGCTCTATACTGCGCTCTGCAAGCACGCGCAGCAACTTGACCTGTGTGGGGATATCGATTTCACCGATTTCATCCAGAAAAATCGTGCCGCCATCGGCCTCCTCAAAGCGGCCGATTCTGCGCTGCATGGCACCGGTGAAAGCGCCCTTTTCATGGCCGAAAAGCTCACTCTCCATGAGCTGTGGAGAAAGTGCAGCGCAATTCACGGCAACAAATCGTCCCTTGCTGCGGGGCGACAGACTGTGAATAGCACGCGCTACCAGCTCCTTGCCGGTACCGGTTTCGCCCTCAATCAGGACAGTGGCAGTCGTCGGCGCCACCTGACGTATGCGGTTGAAGATGGGCTGCATCTGCGGGCTGTCGCCCAGCATGGAGTCCAACCCGCCGGTCGGGTTCAGGCGGGTGGTAAGCTCGCGGTTGCGCTCCTCCAGCGAGCGGGTATGTGCGGCACGCCGCAGCAGCAGCTCCACCTCATCGAGATTGAGAGGCTTGGTCAGAAAGTAATAGGCACCATGGCGACGCGCCTCGGCAGCGGTATCGGCACTGCCGTAGGCGGTCATCATGATACTGGTCGGCGGCTGCGGCAAGCCCTGAGCATAGTCAATGAGCTCCATGCCGCTCTCACCACCGAGCCGCAAATCCGTGAGCAATATGTCAACCGGCTCGCTGTCCATGAGTTCGCGTGCCGCCCTGCCGTTAGAGACAGCATACACCTCATAGTCATCCTCCAGCGCCAGGCGCAGAGCATCCCGAGTGGACTTTTCGTCATCCACTATCAGCAATACCGGCAACATATTCACTCTCAGTCAGAATAGGTTATATCAAATCAGCCACAGGCCCTCGGTCTCATCGAAACCGAACATGATATTGAAGGCATGCACCCCCTGCCCGCCGGCGCCCTTAATCACATTGTCCTCGGCGCTCATGAGCACGGCGCGATTGGTACGGGTATCAATCGCCCAACCGATATCAACAAAGTTGGTACGGGTCACGTTCTTGGTATCGGCAGGTTTGTTGGCACCCAGCAGGCGCACAAAGGGAGAACCGGAGTAGGCCTTCTCGTAGCAGGCGGCAATATCCTCTGCCGTCACACCATCAGCCAGCTTAGCCACAGTCGTGGTCACAATGCCGGTATTCACGGGCATGAGGTGGGGCGTGAAAGTAATCGTCACCTTCTCACCGGCGGCGAGGGAAAGCTCCTGCTCAATCTCGGAAAGATGGCGGTGGCGCGGCACACCGTATGCGCGCATGCTCTCATTGCACTCGCAGTACAGCAGGCTCACATCGGCCTTGCGACCGGCACCCGATACACCACTGCCACTGTTCACCACAATATCCTCGGGCTTTACCAGCCCGGCACGCAGCAGGGGAACCAGGGGCAGAATGATACTCGTGGGGTAGCAACCGGGGGAACCCACAATACGGGCTTTCTCAATCTCGGCGCGGTGCCACTCAGGCATACCGTACACGGCCTCCTGCATGAGCTCAACATCCGGGTGAGGCTTGCCGTAGAACTCCTCATAAACAGCAGGGTCGTTCAGACGGAAGTCGGCAGAAAGGTCAATCACTCGCAGACCGGCCTCCACCAGCCCGCGGCCATAAGCCGCCGACACCCCGTGCGGCAGTGCCAGAAATGCCGC
Organism: Akkermansia sp.; assembly: GCA_017471985.1. Lineage (GTDB taxonomy): Bacteria > Verrucomicrobiota > Verrucomicrobiia > Verrucomicrobiales > Akkermansiaceae > Akkermansia. The sequence continues at coordinate 22,427 of JAFURE010000071.1, forward strand.
CTGAGCTCCCGTGGCAGCAATGGCAGCCACGTCAGAATCCGTAAACTTCAAATCAGCACCCGGCACATGGCGAAAACGCGGGAACAAATCGCACAACTCCTGCCCTGCATACTGGCGAGAGGTCGCACACACCAATTCCACCCCGGGGTGGCGCAGAAGTATGCGCAAAAGCTCCTGACCGGTGTAGCCACTGGCCCCGACAACGGCAATTTTTACCTTTTTCATGACAAAAATGATTATATCATGAAAAAAATGTGTTGACAACTGTAAAAATTCATGTATACTCCCCTTGTCGACACGCTCCCGAGCGAACGACAAACAGAAAACCCAAACATCGGGCAGTAGCGCAGTCTGGTAGCGCACTTGCATGGGGTGCAAGGGGTCGTGGGTTCGAATCCCGCTTGCCCGATAAACAAAAAAAGGAAGGTTGCCAACGGCAGCCTTCCTTTTTTTGTTTTTTCCGGCAACTCAATTCAACCCGCACCACGACACCTGCAAGGGGGAGTGGGCTGGGTGCGAGCTAGCGAGCAACCAGACCCCGAGCCACGGGCACACCTGCCCGTGGGTACCCTGCGTAGCAGGGCGAGGGGGGCGGGTAGAATCCCGCTTGCCCTCCGTGGCTTTCCCCAAATGCTTCTACCTTCCCACTCATCCTCCTCCCCTGTCGCCATCGGCGTCCTTCTTTTTTTGTTTCTATCCGGCCAACTGTATTCTACCCGCACCACGGCACCTGCAAGGGGGATCTGTCTATCACCAAGGTGTCAGCCTTGGTCTTCACTCTGCGCGCAGCGCAGTCTTCACCACCGTGCGCAGCACGGTTCTTCACCGCGGGCTAAAGCCAGCTTTTCACCCGGCCGTAGGCCGTTATAAAGCATTTATTCCTAGCGAGCGACCAGTCTCGGCGTCCCGGGTGGGCGTATCAACGAGAAGCCCCCAGCGCAGACGAAGCCGGAAGCGAGCCTAACTCAAAATATTCAAAATCAAAAATCCAAAATTCAAAATCCCGCCCCATCACCGACTATCCGGGTGGAGTTTGGCACCGCGGGCGCGGAGTTCCTCGCCAATGGCCTTGGCAACGGGGGTATTCCTTTTACCGTAATGGATGCGCAAAGAGTTACCCTCGCCATTCAAGGCATTGATGTCGGCCCCATTGTCCAGCAGCAGGCGCAGTATGTCAACAGCTTCCTCGGGCGTGTAGACCCCGGGTTGGGTTCTAATCATGAAAGCATACTGCGGAAAATATCTGCTCTTCGTTGACTTACCGGCAACACGCGCCCCCTTCTCTATCACCGTTCTGATGAGCTCCACAGAACTGCCACGCATCAACAAATTATGCATGAGCGTCATGGACTTTTCACCCACATGACTATTGGGGTCCACACCGCCTTCCACCAGTTTACGAATCACATCATCAGTGTACCAGAACCACGTTAAACGCCAATCTTTCGTGCGCTCTTTCATATTCTGATTGCCGTACTCAAGCAACAGCGCGCGCATGTCATCATTCTCGTCGTACCCCCGCAATTCGCAGAATGGGGAAATTTTCTCGCCATGGCCATACATGGGGGCATCCGGGTCAGCACCGGCATCCAACAAAAGCTTGGCTATGTTCACACGACGGGCGGCGGACTCCTTATCGGTAAACCCAATCAGCATACCGAGGGGAGTATTGGCGACATCCTGTATGCGCTCCCACTCAGCCGGGCGGGCATTCACATCTGCCCCTGCGGCAAGCAGTGCGCGCACAGCTGCCTCGTCCCCATACATACAAGCCACCTGCAAGGCACTGAAACCGGAGGGCGAGTGCCAATCGGCTTCACCGGTGGAGATAACGTGACTGAGCAATTCCGGCACCTCGGCCTTCCATGCAGGGTGAATGTAAACCGGGCGGATATATCTGGGAGCACCCTTCCGGCCCGTCGGATTTTCCTGAACCTGTTGAGCAAGAGCTTGCAGAGTTTCCTTCTGCACAGTGCTCCATTCAGCAGACAGAAGAACGGGAGACAGGGCAAGGCTGATGGCAGCCGTGGCAATGATACGGGAAAACGAGAGCATAGTGTAAAGTATGTTATTTATTTCGAATATAGTTCGACTGCATTTTCAATAGCAGAGGGCAATTGTTCCAAGATATGGCGAGTAGACTCGTCCTGTTTCCGTTGCAGTCTCAAGCGGAACAATTGTTCATGGATACGCCAATCGGCATTCCCGGACTTCGTCATTTGTTGCAGTTGGCGGTATAAATCATCCTCAGCCTTAATATACTCATCCCACCGTTGCAACACAGTCTCCACCGGTGGCTGGTAAATCATCGCCTGCTGCAAGTTCAATTCGGCAAGAGCCACCTCCCAGCGAGTAGCAAAGCCCTGTTGATAACGCTTGCGCTGCAAATCTGCCAATTCGGCCTTGTAAGCTCTGTCTTTTGTACGATCCACCTCCATATGAGTGTACCACAGGATTTCTGCATTGAGCCAATCCGGCCGATTGCCGGAGGCCTGAGCAGCTGCAGTAACAGTTTGACGCAGCGCCTTTAACCGCTCAAGGGAAATCGGGCATTCCCGGGCAGGCGGTATAGGGGCAGAATTCGGCCGCATCGCCATCCACAGGTCACGGCCTTCCTCGTATGTCCGTATGCATGCATACAGCTCTATTCCGGTTTCGTACACATCCCGCACGGTACCGAGTCCTTGCTTATAACGGTTCTCTGCCAGGTCGTAGGCTCGTTCCCGCAACGACATCTCTTCTGCATAGGAAGTCGCCCATATATCGTCCACCTCACCTCTTACCATGCTTTGGTACTCACTTTGCATACGCAGCAGAGCAATGGCATCCTCCTCCCCGCTCGCCTTGCGCAGCCACTCATAATCCTTCAAATGCTTTGCAGCCACCTGCGTTGCCATTCCCTCACCGCCTATAGCCAACCCCATGCACAGGATAGAAAAAATCCCTGTGCAGAAAATTCGTCCTACAAATCCTGTCAATTGCTTTTTTACCATAAGCCTATCTCCTTTGCTATATAGACGCCGACCGAACGGCGTTTTATTTAAAGTTCCGGATTTTTTCAAAATAATACTGAAACAGAGTGCATGTTTTATTTCTTCATTGCTTGCTCCAACAGGGGGATTAAATCGGTACGTTTGCGCTCGCGGGCTATATCGAGAGCAGTTTTGCCGTGCTTATCCTTTCGGGTGGGGTCAACACCGATGGAGAGGAGATAGCGCAGTTCCTCCACCCCCTGCTCCGGGTCCTTGGCAACCTGCACAATGAGCGGGTCATCGAAACCGGAATCCCCGTTCACATGAGCACCACTGGCAAACAACATATCGAACAACGGGCGGCGGTCGATCTCCCGCTGGTACCACACCGCAGCCATCCATCGGGAGGCCTCCTCCTTATCCACCCCCGAGAAATCAACCCCGTGGGAGAGAATCTGCATAATGGCCTCCGTCGAGGCGCCATGAGCTGCAGCATACAGAATTCGCTCCGTGCACAGGTTCGGATTTGCCCCGGCAGCCAACAGCATGCGCACCATCTCATCTTCATGCAGCAGACCATGGGTTCCCACACTCAGGCACAGGTACAGAGCGATAGCATTTGCATAGTTCGGGTCAGCGCCGGCAGCCAGCAAGCGTTGGACATCATCGGGGCAGTCATGGCCGGCAGCCATGGCCAGCTCAGCCCCCAATTGTGACGTGAGCCCCAGTTGGCGGAGGTAGGCCAGAACTTTCTCATCCGACTCATGGGAGCACATGGCGACCTCCAGCGCATTCTGCCCGGCAGCATTGCGTGCATGCACATCCACCCCCTTCTCTACCAGGAAAGGCACCACGGCGAAATCCCCCGGCACCTCATGGCAATACCACCCCACACGACAAGCGCGCATGAGTACAGTGTTTCCATCATTATCTCGGGCGTTGATATCAGCACCCGCAGACAGAAGTTGCTGCACCTGCTGCACGGTTGCGCTGTCTTTCCACACCAGGTTCATGAGTGGCGTGCGTCCCGACGAGTCCCGGGGCTCAGCATCCCCCATGGCGGATGCGGGGAGAAATACAGTGGCAAAAAGAGCGGAATAAATCAAGCTTTTCAGATTCATGGCGTGGGAAAGTGGGTATTGGTTACGGCTCTATATTAGCAAATGGCCGCGAACGGCGCAAGCGCTAAATCAGAAATCTCGAAAAACTCAACAAAGAGCAATTTGTAGGGGTGTATGGCTAACCGAAGGTGAGCGGAATTCAAAAGCCCGCACTTGTGCGGGCGACAGAGAATTAGCCCTGGGTGGAGCCGCAGGCGAAACCCTGGGGTGAGTGAAAAAAAGAAAGAGAACCCCGCAGACTTGCGGGGTGACAGAGGAGTGTAGCTCAGGAATGCACGGTCGTTGAACCAAAAAGACAGGACCCAATCATAAAATAATCGCATGCGGTTGTACCCGCTTTTCTGTCGCCCCGCACGTTTGCGGGGCTCTGATTATTTTTTCTCCATACCCAGAGCTTCCGGCTTCTCTGCGATACGCCGAGACAGGGCGCGAGCTTGCTCTGGGCTAATGTTCTGCCACCCGCGCAAGCGCGGGCTTTTAAATTCCGCTCACCTTCGGTTCGCTATGTCAATCTACATATTGCGCCCTGTAGGGCGCAGTGATATTCACGCTGCACGTGAGTGAAATTGCGGCTGACGCCGCAGTGATATTGAGCCTACGGCTCAGTGATATTGCTCTGCTGCGCAGAGCAGTGAAAATCCCCCGGGTCGACTGCTGTCGGCCCGGGGGTTCCGTTATGCACATCATCTCACAATTCCTTCCCCGAGACCCGCCGGAGAAGTGGGGCGATGAACTGAGCGAGCTTACGCTCAGAGCGGGTGACCGAACGCCAGACGGTCATACTGCTCGTTGGCGTAGCGGTGGCGGGGATGAGAAGTGCGCATGTAGGCATCGTGCAGCGGGTGAGTGGGGTCGTGGGCAATGCGGCGAGCCTCCTCCCGCGAATCGGTGGGAGAGCCACCGGTATGCAGAGGAGCCTCCTCCAGCAGAGCAGCGGCGGCAAACATCAGGCGGGCGAAATCGGCATTCGCACGCAGAGCCGGGTTGGCCGTGAGTTCTGCCACATCCACCCCCGCGCGAACCCCGAGGTGGGTCAGGAAATCGCCGACCGTGCGCATATTGTCCTCGTAACTGCGGCCCCATTCCTGCTGCAACTCAGCATCGGCATGGGCGATAGCAGCGGCCTGAGCCTCACGAGCACCGGCCAGCATACGGCGGCCCTCGTCGGCATATTTCTCACAAAGGGCACCCATAGCAGTAGCCGGCACGCCATACTCGTAGGCCACCTGCGAGAGAGCCGCTGCCAGAGCGGGGTCCCAGAGCTCATCGGGGGTATTCTCGGGGCGGGGAATAGCGTAGCCCTCGGCCTGTTCGGGCAGACCGACAGCCGTACGGAAAGCCGCCATGCGGCGGGCATCGTTCACATCGGGGTAGCCCTTCATGCGCTCCAGCATGGCGTAGCTCTTGGCCAGAGCCTCGGGGCGGCGGAACTTGCCCAGTGTAGCGGCGTAGGGCTGCAACTCCTCAAAGCGGCTGTACCACTCGGGGGAGAAGGAACCGTCGTCCTGCATCAGCGGCGTTACCTCCGGCGCAATTTCGGGCGACGGGGCAACGGTCTCGGCGGCTACGGGCATATCATCGTTTATTTCGGGTATATTATGCTTCATCATGTTCTGTATTGGTTGTTGTGGTGGGAGTGGATTCCCGCTCAGCCAGACTCAACTGGCGGCGGATAACGAGGAATACCTCGCGGTGGGCATCGCGGCGCATGGCGTCCAGCGGGTCATAGGAACCGCGGTGCCCCTGAAAGACCGGCAGATCAGTCTCGAACCGCGCCTCGAGCTCGGCGAGAACCTTCTGCCCGACAGGTGAGCCGAATACAGCGAGCAAGCGCCGGCGGGCGGCACGAGCCTGCTCCACGGCTGTAATTTCAGGAGGAAACGTCATGGTGCGACTTGTATGGGTTGAGGCTGCGGCATGAGGGCGGGCGGCGGGCCGGCATCCGCCTGGGGTTCCGGCGCCATCTGCCCGGCGGCGGCACTCACCGCCTGCTCGCGCTCCCGGCGCATGCGGCGAACAGCGTGCTCGGGGCGCAACATCTGCTCCGGCACACCATCCAGACGAGCAGCCAGACGGAAGGTGGAGTCCATATCAATGTGGTCCGTGAGCGTGGGCGCCAGCGCTGCCATACCCTGCAGGCGACTGAGCGTGCGCTCAATGCCCTCGGACTGCAGTCGGCGCATAATCATGGCAATTCGCCCCTGGTAGACCACATGCGGCTCGGCTATGGTGAGCTCACCGCGGCGGTCCTTCTGCAGCACGGTATGAGGGGGCTTTGGGAAACGCCCTTCGCGGAACAACTGCGCGAACACACGCTCCATGAGCGGCTGAAAATCACAGGTAAACAGCGTGAAGGAGGGCGAGAACTGCATAACACGCTCATTCTCGCGGGCGTAGACCTCGGCCGCAGTCATCTGCTGACGTCGCTCATTCCACAGCTCCAGCATGGGCACGAAGAACGCGCGGTTGATGGACTCCTGTTTCTGCCGCAGGCGATCCATGCCCACATCATACCTGCCCTGAGTTGCCCACTCACGGGGGAAACCCAGACTGGCACTCTCGGGGCTGATGAGGGTACGCCCGCCGGCACGCAGGTCGACCTCGCCCACCTGATTTGCCAGCTCCAGTATGCGGGGGAAAGCCGCCACCTCGCCTAACATATCGAGGATTCGGTTGAGGAACTGAGCCTGCTCGATATCCGGGTACACCAGCCGCGCCGGGGCCAGTCCGTACGGGCTCTCGCCCCACTTCAGGAATCGCGTGACCATGTAGGGCATTTCGCGATAGCCCCCTTCCTCGACCGTGCAGTTGTCGTCCAGGCTGTAATAAATGCTCTGCCAGGCCATATCGCGGGCGGTATGGCGGGAGCGGTTGCGTTTCTCGCGCGGGCGCACCACATGCAGAAAACGCAGCGAGGGGGTGTGGCGGTCGGCACTTTTCTCGCACAGCGAGCGTGCCCGCGGACCGAGAGCAGCTGTGCCGAAACGGCTCTGAGCCTGGTGCGGAGAGAAGGTGAACTCACGCATGTAGGTATCGATACAGCCCTCATCATTCTCGGCACACACGAACTGCCCGCAGGGAATATGACGGAACATCAGCCGCCCGCTGCGCGTACTGCCGCAGAACAGGCTACCGGTACCCAACCCTACGCGGTCCAGAAAACACTCGTGCAGTGCTGTATAAAAATTGCTGAGCGCCAGCTCGCGGTTGGCAATTTCGGAACAGCGGTTGTACCAGGACTGGGCTTCGTCCCCCGCACCGGGTTCGGGGCTGGTCCACTTGAACCACAGCTCATTGCCCGGAGTGATATAGCTCATGTGCGCACTGGCGAGTTTCTGGCAGGCCTCGACCGCGGTGGTATCGTACAATCGCTGAGTGGTACCCGGGGAATCCACGGCAGGCAACAGAGCCTCCGCCGTCTGCTCACGGCTCGGCAGCACATAGCGGCGCAGGCGGTCCCACCAGTCCTCCCAGGGACTGCGTATAGCCCGCAGCGCATTGTAGGTTGTCAGGAGTGAATCATCTTGCATGGCGATAAAGGGGAAAAACATGCAATAGCTCAACCCAGAGTGCTGTTGGCACTGTTGCTGCCGGCGGTTGTCAGGGTTCCGGGGCGCGGCGTCAGAATGGAGGAGAGCAGGCTTTTGCGGCGTGCGTTTTTCTGGTCGTAATCAGCGGCTGTATCGTTCTGAGTTACCTCGGTCACAACAGGCGGTTCTTTCACCTCGGTTGACGGTGACGGTACGGAGGGTGTCATAAATCCCATGATGTCTGTATTCCTTTCTGGTTGATGGTTGGTTATTTCTTGCCTGAGCGGCGGGAATTGCTTATCAGGCGCTGCCAGCCGAGCCGGTGCGGTGCGGCACTGCGCCGCCCACGCTGAAAACAGGCCCAGCGACGGCGGGGCACCTCGCAGGCCAATCGGCGAGCCAGTGCCACATCCCCCGCCAACAAGTGTACGTACCAGCCATCTGCCCCGGCAGGGCTCTCGGCCAGGTTTCCCCACTGCGCAGGATCCCGGCTGTCGGCAGCCTTCATCAGCACCACCAGGCGCGGCAGCCATACCACCACCCCCTGCGGGTTGGCGGCCAGTGCTGCCAGGTCTGCGGCGCAGTCCCGACCGAATGCCCGGTAATATCTCAGGGCGGCTATACGTGCATCTGTGCTCATGGGGTCAGCTTAACGCACTCACAACAGCCACACAAGAAACTTTTGCACCCCCGTCGCGACGTCTCACAAACGGAACCTCGCGGCGAAGCAATTCTTTCCTTGCCCCCATGCCATTTCTGTGCCACCCTCTGCTGTACTCAATCATAATCACCATACCATGAATACAGCACCACCGAACACACAGACCACCGCTCTGTCAATCTGTAACCTGGCCCTCGCCAAGCTGGGGGAGTCCCCCATCAGCGCCATCTCCCCCTCAGGCACACTGGCGGCCAGGCTTTGCTACTCGCACTATCACCCGGTACGCCGGGAACTGCTCTGCTCCAACAGATGGACCTTCGCCACCGGGCTCGCGCAGATTCAGGCTTCAGCTGACAGCGCCGCCACCCCTGCCCGACACCGGGAACATCCCCTGCCCGATGACTGCCTGCGCGTGCTCGAAGTCAGCAGCCCGGACTGGTCATTGCGAGGGCGCAGTATCTACTGCGCAGAGGGTACCATCGAACTGCTCTACCTGGCCGATGTGGAAGACCCGCTGCTCTTTGAACCACTGTTTACCGAGGCCTTTGCCACCCGCCTGGCCTGCAAGCTCTGCATTCCCCTCACCAGCAGCACCTCCGCACGCGAGGCCCTCACGCAGGAGTACCACCGACTGGCCCTGCCACAGGCAGCTCACATCAATGCCGTGCAGGCTCACTCCAATGACTCTCACCCCCTCCTCAGGCTCTGGCGTAAAAGTTATTCACAATGTCCCAATTGTGAATAACCCTGTTTACAACCCTGCCAGTAAATATATTACCATATTTATATTCAATATATTACAATACATATCAACATTGTGAATAACTCTGTGAACAAGTGAATATGAAAGCGATAGATTTTGCCTGTAACCTACTGAAAACGCTCCATGAAAGTGAGCTGAGTCCGGCCAGCATACGCGTGCTCTTCTGTCTGGGTGCGGGACTGCATTACAAGGATGATATCACTTCCTTCCTCAGCAACAGCCAGAACTCCGGCAACATAAGCACCATACTCAAGCGACTGGAGCAACACAAACTGGTCAAATTGATAAGCTCCGACACCGATTACTACAGTTTATCGGAAAAAGGCAAAGATGCCATCAGAAAACTGCTGCGATTTCTACCCACCCATTGACCGATATGGAAAAACACAGACACCTGACCATCGAAGAAAAACGCGACTGGCTGGCCGGCATATTCCGCGATAAAAGCGGCGATTTCAGCCAGGCAGACAAGTTCAAGGCTCTGGCAGAGGACACCCGTCTGGCGCAGTTGCAGGAGGAAAAGGAACAGGCTGCTCAGGCCGCCGAAAACCGAACCCTCAAAAATGTGCCTAACCTGCTGTCGGAGCTACTGCCGTCACCATAGCACCATCATTTACCTGTGTTGTTGTTTATCATTGCCCCAACGCGTTGGAACAACCGGAGTTTGAAGAAAAAGCCCCGGCTTCGACAAGGCCACACCGAGACATAATGTAAGCCCTCCGAATTTCTCACATAGTTCTTCGCACCTCGTAATCAGACCTTCCGCGAATCGTTGTTTCTCAACGCACGTAGGTGGCAGCGATTTCGCAGATGTAAACCAGGTGGAGCGGGTTATCGGCGTCGTACCACTTAGGAGCCACCTCGCTGAAATCCACGAAGTCTTCCTCGCGCATGTGAGCCACGGCCATCTTGCGACACTCAATGACCACATCGGCATCATCCATGGCTACCAGGCCGTTGGGTGTGGTGACAGGAGCCAGTGAGGTAGCGGCCATCTTGTCCACATCGCGCCCGGAGTTTCGGCCGCAGAAGATGAGGTCATTGCGGTACTTTTCGGGCATGAAGGAGAGCGTGAAGGCCGGCTGAGCATCTATAAAGCCGCGGGTGTGGCGGTTGGGGCGCACGAAAACAAAGGCAACGGGACGGTTCCACAGGAAGCCGAGACCTCCCCAGCTGGCGGTCATAGTGTTGAAGTTCCCGGACGTACCGGCGGTGATAAGCATCCATTGCTTACCGATAAGTTCAGCGGGATTCTGCTGCAGAGAGGTAAAGTCGATAGCGTTCATAGTATATCAATATAAAATGGGGAAAAATCAGCCCTGCTGCATTCAGAACAGCAGGGCTGAGAAGTTCAGAGATTTTTGGGCATCAGCAGTAGCGCGTGAGCACGTACTGCAGAATGCCGCCGGCGCGGAAGTATTCCTTCTCGATGGGGGTATCGATGCGCACGATGAGCGGCAGCTCGAAGGCCGGCTCACCGGCGGGCTGCACCACGAGGGTGGCAGCATCTCGCGGCTGCAGGTCATTGCTCAGACCAGTGATGGAGAAGGTGACATCCTTCAGACCCTTCACGCGGTCGTAGTCCGCCGGGTTGGCGAAGTTGAGGGGCAACACGCCCATACCGATGAGGTTGCTGCGGTGAATGCGCTCAAAGCTCTTGGTCACCACGGCACGCACACCCAGCAGATTGGTACCCTTGGCAGCCCAGTCGCGGCTGGAGCCCATGCCGTAGTCCTCGCCACCAATGATGATGGTGGGCACGCCATCGGCCTTGTAAGCCATGCCGGCGTCGTAAATGAAGGTGGGGGTACCGCAGGGAGCGCAGATAGCGGTATCGGGCTCGCTGACGGACTGAGAGCCGAAGTAGAGCGTGTAGCCGCCCTCAACACCCTCGGTGAGCAGGTTCTTAATGCGCACGTTGGCAAAAGTACCGCGAGCCATCACGAGGTCGTTACCGCGGCGTGAGCCGAAAGTATTGAAATCGCGACGCTCCACACCATGAGCTGCCAGGAACTTACCGGCAGGCCCGGTGGGCTTGATGGCACCGGCGGGGGAAATGTGGTCGGTCGTCACGCAATCGCCGAAAATACCCAGCGGTCGGGCGTTTACGATGTCTTCGATATCACCCTTTGTTCCGTTGAAGCCCTCGAAGAAGGGCGGGCGGTGAATGTAAGTGCTGTCGGCATTCCAGGCGAAAGTGGCACCGCCGGGGGCGCTCACACTGCCCCACTCGGGCACCACGTTGGCATAGCAGGCGGCGTAGTCCCCGGGCGTGGCGGCGCAGGCCTGAGCGGCTGCAATCTCCTCGCCGGTGGGCCATACGTCCTTCAGATACACGGGGGAGCCGTCGGCAGCGGTACCGATGGGCTCGGTGGCCATATCGATATCCACACGGCCGGCCAGAGCAAAGGCAATGACGAGCGGGGGCGACATGAGGAAGTTGGCCTTCACGTGGGAGTGGATACGGGCCTCGAAGTTGCGGTTGCCGGAGAGCACGGAGCAGGACACGAGGTCATGCTCGGTCACAGCCTGTTCGATAGCGCTGTTGAGCGGGCCGCTGTTGCCGATGCAGGTAGTGCAGCCATAGCCCACGATGGAGAAGCCGATGGCGTCGAGGGCATCTGTCAGACCATTGTTAGCGAAGTAACGGGCGGCGATGCGGCTACCGGGGGCGATACTGGTCTTCACATAGGCGGGCACCTTCATGCCGAGAGCGGCGGCCTTCTTAGCCAGCAGACCGGCGGCAAGCATCAGGCTGTCATTGCTGGTGTTGGTGCAGCTGGTAATGGCAGCCACCAGAATAGAGCCGTCAGCCAGAGCGACATCGTGTGTGGTATCGGCGTCGGGGTTGCCGGCATCGCCCTTCATGGTGACAGGCACGGGAGTGGTGCTCTGCGGGTGACCATAGGTGCTCTCGCAGATAGTGGCAAAACTCTGCTTGAGGTCTGTAAGGGGAATGCGGTCCTGCGGGCGCTTGGGACCAGCCACGGCGGGCACGATAGTGCCGAGGTCGAGCTCCAGCTCCACGCTGTAGTCAATATCACCGGCCATGGGCATGCCGAACATACCCTGAGCCTTGTAGTAGTTCTCGTAGGTGGCGACATGCTCCTCGCTGCGACCGGTGGCACGCAGGTAGGCGGCAGAGGTGGCATCGATGGGGAAGAAGCCCATGGTGGCACCGTACTCGGGAGCCATGTTGGCCACCGTGGCACGGTCGGGCAGTGACAGACTGGCAGCGCCCTCGCCGAAGAACTCCACGAACTTACCGACCACACCGTGCTTGCGCAGCATCTGCGTGACGTGCAGAGCCAGGTCTGTGGCGGTCACACCCTCCTGCAGCCTGCCGGTCAGGTGTACGCCCACAACCTCGGGCACCAGGAAAGTAACAGGCTGACCCAGCATGCCGGCCTCGGCCTCAATGCCACCCACGCCCCAGGCAACCACGCCCAGACCGTTAATCATGGTGGTGTGGGAGTCAGTACCCACCAGAGTATCGGGGTAGTACACCCCCTCCTGCTGCATGACACCGTGTGCCAGGTGCTCCAGATTCACCTGGTGCACAATACCCGTGCTGGGCGGCACGACAGAGAAAGTCTTGAATGCCTGCTGGCCCCACTTCAGGAACTCATAGCGCTCTGCATTGCGCTCGAACTCGCGGGTCAGGTTCTTCTGGTACGCAGCGGGGAACCCTGCCCAGTCCACCTGCACCGAGTGGTCAACCACCAGATCTACCGGCACCAGCGGCTCCATGTCGGCGGGGTTGGCACCCAAATCCTGGACAGCGGCACGCATAGCGGCCAGGTCTACCAGCAGCGGTACGCCCGTGAGGTCCTGCAGAATGATGCGGGCCACCGTGAAGGGGATTTCGTAGCTGCCGGGATTCTTGGCATTCCACGCGGCCAGGTTCTTAACATCCTGCTCCGTGACTTTAAGCCCATCGCAGTTGCGCAGCAGGCTCTCCAGCACAATGCGCAGAGAGACCGGCATGCGGTTAATCCCCGCAAACCCCTGCTCTGCCAGTGCCGGCAGAGAATAGTACTTTCCTTCCGCTCCTGCGCCTGTTGTGAATGTGCGTACCGTATTCATTGTCCTTTGTATGTAAAAATGATAATACGCGCACAAGTATACTCCTTTTCTCCCCGATTGCAAGCAGAAAAGACAGAGTTCCTGAGTCGGCACACCAAAGATTCGTCTTTCACAAGCAACAAAACAGACACAAATCGCTGATAACAAACAAATTAAACATCAACACGCTAAAAAGATACGATTTCTTGAAACCCACCGATTTTAAAACGTATCCAAATTCCAAATCCGGGGTCTCCCTTCCATTTTCCTTTGTTGACTCAATTATGACTTGTCACGGGACGCGTGCACATGTTACCATGCAGGACATGAGGTACGTCGTGCGCCAACTTATCCTGCTGCTGGGGCTGCTTATGCTGCTGGCAGGTTCGGTGTGCCCTGCTGCCGGCAAGTGGGAAATATACGATGTCGGTGGCGTAAAGTATGTAAAACTCGACGATGTATGGAACTTCTACCGCTTCACCCCCAAGCAGGGGCGGCCGGGTTGTATTTCCTACGGTGCGGCTAATCGAGTAGTATCCGTTAAGCCTGAAAAGCAGGACTTCTACGTCAATAACTACCGCTACATCCTTTCCTACCCGGTGCGCCGGCATGGCAGTGATTTGCTCATCTCTGCCATTGATATGAAAAAGCTGGTGGACCCCGTGTTGCGTCCCCGTTACTCGAAACACTCGGGCGTGGTTCGCACAGTAGTACTCGACCCCGGTCACGGCGCGCACGATGCCGGAGCCGTCAGCCCCTGGGCTCGCGAAAAAGACTGCAACCTGCAGCTCGCGCTGAAAGTTAAGGCGCGTCTGGAGAAATTGGGGTTCCGCGTAGTCATGACCCGCAGTACGGATGTGTTCCTGACCCTCAGACAACGTGTGGAAATTGCCAACCGCACGCCCGACAGCATCTTTGTGAGCATACACCACAATTCCGGGCGCCGCGCTGCCGCCGGTATCGAGACCTTTACCCTGGCGCCGCAGGGCACTACATCCCCCTTTGCCAAAACCCGCCGCTTTGCCGATTTGGACGGCAACGACCAGGACAGCGAGAACATCGCCCTGGCCACAGCCATTCACAGCCGAGCTATCAAAAGCACCAAGGCCACGGACCGCGGGATTCAGCGCGCACGCTTCTCGGTGCTCTGCACCATTAAGCGCCCGGCCATCCTCTTTGAAGGCGGCTTTGTGAGCAACCCCGAGGAAGGGCGACTCATCGCCACCGATTCCTACCAGAACAAACTGGCCGACAGCATTGCTCAGGGCATCTTGAGCTACTGCCAGACCGTCGGCGGGCACAAGTCCAACCTCAAACAACGCAGTGCCACCCCCAGAAAGGGCGGCTCCTCTATACACGGTAACAGCAATTACCGCGGCACCACCCGCCTGTAACCCCCAGCCCTTTCGTTAACTGCATGACCATCGCCCCCACCCTGCGCGCTCTCATTCTCAGTATGGCTACCCTGAGCAGCACCGCCATCGCTCAGGAACCCTCCGCCGTGAGCGCACCGGCGCAGGAAGTACGCTACCTGCCACTGGAACAACTGCGCAGCTTTTACAAGCTCATGCCCCGCCAGAGCGGTCGCCAGGGAGTACGCACCGTGAGCAACGCCGGAACCGTACTGGAGCTGGGCCCGGGCATGCGCGAACTGAGCATTGGCGGGTACCGCTGGCAGCTCTCACACCCGCTCAAGGATGACGGCGCCGGCGACCTGCTCATATCCGAGGTAGACATGGTGAAGCTCATTGACCCGGTGCTGCGGCCCAGTTACATAGCCGAGCGCCGCCTGGTGCGAACCGTTGTCATCGACCCCGGCCACGGCGGGTACGATACCGGAGCCACCGGTGACTACGTGCACGAGGCTGATTTCACCATGCAGCTGGCTCACGAACTGCAGGCTCAACTCACTAAGCGCGGCTACACCGTTGTGCTCACTCACGAGCAGAACCGCCACATGTCTGACCAACAGCGCATTGCCTGCGCCAACGGGGCAGATGCCGCCATCTTCATTTCCCTGCACCTCAACTGTGGCCGCAGCGATATTCAGGGGATTGAAACCTACACCGCCGCGCCCGATGCCCCCGGCGCGCAGCGGCTCCCGGCCCATAAGCACGATGCCGCCAACGCAGCCCTTGCCTTTGCCGTGCACAGTTCACTGGTAGCTGCCACCGGCGCGCAGGATGGCGCCTGCCGCAGGGCGCAATACTCCCTGCTCAACTCCATCGACTGCCCCGCTATCATGGTACTGGCGGGCTATGCCACTCACAAGGACGAGGGCAGCAAATTAGCCACCCCCGAGTACCGCACCAAACTGGCAGAGGCCATTACCGAGGGCGTCAGCACCTTCGCGCGTGCCATCAACCCCGACGCCAAACTCGAGCCCCAGCCCGAGGTCGTACCGGAACCCGCCAAGCCTGAGCCCGTGGCTGCCCCTGCCCCACAACCGGCCAAGCCTAAACCCAAGGCCAAAGCGTCCAATAAAAAACCCGCCAAAAGCAACAAGCGCCGCAATAACCGCCGCAGACGCTAACACAAGTACGGGGTCACGGGTGCGCGTAGCATATTCCACCGTTTACGCTCCGCTCCTTAAAGCGCGGGCAAACGCCGTGGTTAAGCTCCCCGGATGGACGTAACAAGTGAGCGAAGCGAGACGCTAAGCCCCCAGCTCCCTTGCGGCGTAAGGCGCGTAACTTTTACCTAGTCCTTCGCCCTCGCAACCAGTCCTTTACCAGCTTCCCTTATTGAAGCGGGTTACCTCGCGGCGAGCTTCCATCATCTCCACGCGGGCCTTCATATCATAGCGCTGGTCACGGTGGGTCTTACCACGTCCCACACCGATTTCAGCCTTCACCTTACCGTTTTTCCAGTACAGGCGCAGCAGGGGCAGCGCCATGCCCTTCTGGGCCTGCTGGATTTCCAGCTTCAGGATTTCGCGCTTGTGCATGAGCAGGCGGCGGGGGCGCTTAGCCTCGTGCTGGAACCACTTACCGGCGGTCTCCCACGGCTGTACATCGCAACCGTACAGGAAAATCTGCCCTTTTTCAATGCGGGCGAAGGCATCTGCCACGTTCACACGACCCTCGCGTATGGACTTCACCTCGGTTCCACGCAATTCAATGCCACACTCGTGCTTGCCGACGATTTCGTAATCGCGGCCGGCTTTCTTGTTGCTGGCGATAAGGGATGACTGAGGAGCGGGTTTCTTGGCCATGGCTTATAGGGGGTAAAGGGTATAAGAAAAAGTCCGGCGACCGGGGCTATACCGGCAGCCGGACCTGCTTTGATGCGAATGAAAATCGTCTTACAGATCGATGGAAGCGGTAATGGTGCGGTCGTCACCGGGCATATCCGTCAGCTCACTCTCGTCGATGAAGAGATCGTCCTCCAAATCACCGCCGGAGATGTGAGAGCTCTCGTCGCCGGCCTCACGCCACACGATTTTACCCTCGATAATCTCAATGAGAGCAATGTCACCACTGCCCATTTCAGGGGTGGTGGGCACATAGGGGTCGGCACCCTGATTCAGTTGCTGCACACGCTTCGATACGATATTGACCAGCAGCTGGTTATCGCCTACAATCTGAGCAGCTTTCTCGATGAGTTCAACTTTCATGGATGGAAAAATGGTCTGTCCCACAACCCGTGGGAGAGCCGATTATACTACACTGAACACTGAAATGCAAGCCTATATTCGCATTGAACGTAAAAACAGCGTAAAAAAATTGCGCCCCGAAGGGCGCAATGATGTTGAACTTACGGTTCAATGATACTGCCCGGCCTACGCAGACAGCAACTGTGGCTTTACTTAGAGGTAATGACCACGTTCTCTGACAGTCCGTAGGTCTGCGGCTCGTAGAGGAGCTGAGCCTGAGCAGGCGGAGCGGTGGACACACCGGCGCGCTTCACCCGGGCATAGTAGCTCATGTTGAGCAGGTCTCGCCCACCCCAGCGGGTGCAGAAGCCGCGCACGCGGTAGGAGAGGTACTCCTTGTGGTCGAACCAGTGGCTCCAGGGGCGCCACTCCAGCCCGGCGGCCTGCGAGGGGACCTCGGGGTTGATGGCCTCCATACAGGAGGGCAGGTAATCCTCGAGCACAAAGTAGTTGAGCTCACGGTCCCCCTTGGCACAGGTGAGGGTCACGCGCACCACATCGCCCACGTTGAACTCATGAGCCTCTCGCCACACGCCATCGGCGCCGCGCTTTTCATAAATGCGGGTAATCTGCAGCCCCTTTTCCGTCACGCCGGGGTACTCGGTGCGGTCGGGCAGAGCCTTGGCCTTGACCGTGACGTACGCCGTACCGGCGGTGGGGGTGAGGGTAAGCGGCTGTTCCCCGAGCGTGGGAGCGGCTACAGGCTGAATAGTGGTCATGCCGTTGCCGAGGGTCAGCTGAGTACCGTCCTGCTGAGTGACGACAGCCTGTCCCTGAGAGTCCGGGGTGCGGCGCAGGTACTCGTGCAGGGCAATGAGCATCCACCCGCCATCCCAGGTGGTGGCATGGCGGTAGTCGTGCCCGACAGCGCGCATCCAGCGCAGGAAGTCAGAGTGAATATTCTCCTTATCCTTGTCCATTTCGGCCAGGAAACGCAGACTGGCCACGGCATAGTCCCGGCGCCACCAGCAACCGGCAAAGGCCGGGCCGAAAATGGCAGCCTTAGCGCTGTCCTTCTCCTCATTGCCGAGGGCAGTGGCCAGAGCGCTTGTTACCAGCTCACGGTCACCGATAGCACGCCCGATAGCGTAGAGGTCAAAGGGCGAGAACGTCACCACGGGCTCCGGTTTGCGGGAGAGCTCGAGCTGATGGCGCAGGTAGCCCTGCAAGCGCTGCATAGCCTCTGCCGGCACGGCAAAGCCCTGCTCCTGAGCCAGAGTCAGCACCAGAGCGACATAGGCAGAAGCCCAGGGGCTGCTGCTGCGAGCACCCAGCCAGTAGGAGATACCGCCATCCTCCTGCTGTCCTTTCAGCAGGTCGGTAATGCCGCGGTTCACATAGTTGCGGGCATCGGCCGCAGAGGTCTCGGCCATGATGGGGCTGAAGGGAGCCAGGCGGTCATAGAGCATCCAGCTCATCATGGCAGTGGCACCGTAGTGCGAGCAGGGGTAACTCTGCTCGTGCACCAGCTCCATGCAGCCATAAAGGTGCAGCAGCGGGTTCGCCGAGAGCAGAACCTCCATCTGCCCGCGGGCAGAACCCGCCAGCTCCGGGGCCAGCAGTGCAGCAGCCTTCAGCGGCTCGGCGCCCTCCTGCAGTACAAGATGGTGAGCCTCCTTCAGCAGCGGCGCGGGGAATCGCACATCAAAGCTGCCCTCCACGGCATCGCTGCCACCGGCGGCCACAGCCTGCCAACGCAGCTTGCGGGTACCCTCCTCGGCAGCAGTGTAGTCGAAGTAGAGAGTCGTGGTGGATTTCGCCTGCAGTGTGACCTGCTGCGGGGCAGCCGCACCCTCCAGGCTGACAGTCCAGGTACCCTCGGCATTCGTGGCATTGGTGACGGTGAGCGGCAGGCGCAGTACATCACCCAGACTCATGAAGAGCGGCGTACCGGGGGTAAGCATGACCGGCTGATTCACCGTGAACTCCCCTTCTCCGTTGCCGAAGGTTTTGCCACCGGTTCCCAGTGCCAGGGCAAACACCTTGTAGGTGGTGAAGGTATCGGGCAGCGTCAGCTCGGTAGTAAAGACACCGTTACTATCGGTATTCAACGCAGGAGCCCACACCGCTACGGGAATGAAGTTAGTACGCAGGCGAGGAGCTGTGGTTCCGCTATCAGCACCGCCGGCGACTGCGCTAGTCTCAACGGCTGCATTGGGCATGGGTGCGGCCTTCGGGGCGGCACAATCCATAGCCATGGGCTCAGCATATTCCATGGCTTCCTCAGCCTGCACGTAGCCCAAACCGCTACCTAATTCTTTTTCAACAGCCACATCGAGAGAGTCATCCTCCACGGCAACGGCATTACCCCCGCGGGCAGCTCGTTTCACAGCGAATGCTGTATTGCGCGCACGGTACATACGGGGCATGACGATAACAGGGGCGTGGGATACGGAGCCATCCTTACCTATCAGCTCACCGCACCATACACCTCGCATCAGGCTCGTGCCGATATTCTCTCCCGGCACGGGCAACAGGTTCTCACGCGGGTTAAAGCCCGGAACCCATACATGGGTGAATGTCTGCAAGAGGTTCGGTACGCGATAGCGGTTAACGGAAAGCATACCGGCATCCACCGCAAAAAGGGTCACCTGAGCCGATACCGGCTGACCATCTGCACCCAATACCTTACCGGAAAGGGAAATGCGCTCACCGGGGCGGGGATTCTGCTGCGGCAGGTTCAGCTCCACCTTCAGAGAGGCGGCAGTATTCGGCACATTGACCGAGGTATTGAGCGACTCCAAACGGTCGTACACCGACTTCTGCACTGCCTGCATGAAACAAAGGTTCACCTCACCGGTTTCGCCGGGCTGTAAGGGCAGAGTAAACTCGTTGAGCCCCTCCTTCACCTGCTGCACAGGCAGAGCACGCACGCCGTGCACCGAGCGCAGCACAGCCACCACCTGCCCCCCACGGCGGAACCAGGCCTGCACCTTCAGCGCAGCGCCGGCAACCTCGGCCTTGCAGCTGCCGAAGTTCATATGACCGGGGCGACTGAACTCGCGACGGGGACGATAGGGACGGAAAGTCTGCGCGAGCTTACGCCCGGCGGCATCGGTTGCGGTCAGCTCCACAATCATGGGCGGATTAGCATGCTCCGGCGAGCGGGTCAGGCTGTCGGCAAAGCGCAGCCAGCGCTCATAGAGCCCGGTACTCATCCCCTGCCCGCAATCAGCAGGCACGGTGACATCGCCCTCCCACAGGGGCAGGCGCACCGAATCGGTAATGCAGACACCGTTGGGGAACTTCTGCTCGCGCGGCAGGCGGGAAATCAAGCGCAGGTGCACCATCTGGGCGCGGTCGAGCACCTTACTCTTGCCATCCCCATCACCCACGCTATTCAGGGTTAACCTGTCGCTGTCAGCCAGGGATGCCATGAAGTCAGCCGGGTAGAAATTGCGGTGCACACCGGGCAGACGGCGCATCTCCTGCCGGTCATTAGCCACCTCACCCGTCACGCTCAGCCAGCTATCCACCGCATTGTCGGGCATTTCGCCCACCTTGCCGGTAATCGTGGCCGTACCATCGGCCCCCAGGGTCAGGTTATGCGTGGTCGGAGTGGCCGGCTTACCCGTACCGTTTACCTGCAGGGTTGTCTGCACTTTGGCGGTAGCACCGCTCAGCGGTGTGCCGTTCAGGTCGGTAGCCGTCAGTTTAAGGCTGTACTCCGTGGGGCGAACCGAGTCCATGGTCAGCTCGGTATTCAGCTCAAAGGCATCGCGCCGGAACACCTGACAGGGCACATAGGCATAGGCCCGGTAGTTACCGCTCTGAATCATGATGCGGTAGTCACCTGTCACATCCTCATCGCCGGAGGGCAGTGAAAGGTCGTACTCAAAGGCGCCGTGCTCATTCACCCGCACATTTTTCTGCTGCAGAACCTCACCATTGGGCTTGCGTGCCGTGACGGAAACCGTTCTGACGCCGGTGGGCAGAGCAGCCTCGCCCAGCGGGCTCACACTGCGCAGAATACCGCGCACATGCACCGTCTCGCCGGGGCGGTACATACCGCGGTCGCACACCAGTTCCATGCGGCTGTCGGTCGATAAATCCGTGCTGTTATTCCGCCACAGAATCGGGCGATAGTCATCACCACACTGCAGGGCCAGCCAGCGGGCCTCATTGTAGCGGCTGCCGCGGCGGGCGGGATGGGGCGGCACCACAGCCACGGCATTCTGCACGGCAACGGGTTCTTTTTCCTCCTGCAGGAGTTGCCCCTGCTGCACCGGACTTCCATCGCTCAGGCGGGTTACGGCCAGGGCATCCGTTCCGGCAAAGAGGTTGAGGTCAGTCAGCAGAACAGCAAACCACTGCTCGGAATTGAAGAGCGAAACATCAGCCCCTACCGCCCTAAGCTGCTGCTGCACATCTGCCGTGGGAGTACGGCGCACCGACACCAGATAATAGCCCGGCAGCGCCTTGCCCCCCATCAGGGAGTCGAGGTTCACCACGCTCTCAACCGTGCGCACTCCGTCAATGCCCTCACCCGAGGGAGTAATCGTCTGCTCAGCGCTGAATTCCACGCCGTCCATAAGCTTGCGCAGGGCTGCCACATTGGGAATCTCGCGCAGGGCATTGGCCACCTGGCGCTCATGCCTGCGAATATCATCCCGAGTGACCAGATTGCGACTGTTGGCCTGACGTGTTCTCAGGCGAGCCAGTTCGTACTGAGCCGCGATAAGTTTATCCACAGTGCCGAAATAAGTCTTGCTCAGCATGGGCAGATGCTTCAATGCCTGCTCAGGGGTCAGGCGGGCAGCACTGACCTGCAGGGAGCTCAGGTTGCAGCCCTTCAGGCGCAGCTCATGATTGCCCGCCTGAGGGAGCAGAAGCGGCGACGACAGCTCCGAGCTCTCCAGCACAGGCACAGCAGGCGTGAGTGACAAGCGACAGGTTATGTCCTCGCGGCTCACAGCCCCCAGCATGGCGCGGGTACCCGCCGGCAGCGTGACGTCCACCACCTGCGGGAAAGGAGCACTCCCCTGCACCTTCAGCTTCATTTCGCTGACAATGGGCGGGTCGTAGCTGTAGGATGTCTGCACTTCCTCCTGCTTCTCTGTTGCAGGGGTCATGTGGTTCACGATAGCCCCCGTCTGCGCTTCGGGCTCCTGCAGCACAAAACTCAGGGTCTTACCATCGGGCAGAGAAACAGTCTTGCTGCGGCCGTCTTCGCTGCTGACAGCAGCCACGCCACCAACGGTCAGGGAAATGCTGCGGTAGATATCCACCAGCTCAGACTTCAGAACCGGCACACCGAAGCGGAGCATCATATCCACGGTCGGCTCCACCGTCCCGGCATCCTTACCCGACTGCTGCTCAGACAGACCACAGCCCACCGAGAGCGAGGGGGCCTTCGACGGCTTGGTACTGAACGTGCCATACAGCAGGTCTGTTCCTTCGTCGGGGTCAACTCCCAGATCCCACGAGCAGCTGCCGGGCAGTTCACCCTCGGGCTGTACCAGCACATAGCCGGGAATGGGTGTATCGAGCGAAAGGGCAGCGAGTTCCTCGGCTTTCATTTCGCCCGGTTTGCGATTACCGAACAGTACGCGGAAAGCGTAATGCGGATCCAGGTGGCGCAACTTCGCCTGAGTGGGCACCCCCTTCACCGTGCGGCCATAGCGCCCGGATTCATGTGAGCCCAGGCGACTGTTCACCACCTCGCGGAACACGTATGTCACCGCACTCTGCGAGGAAAAATCGATTTGCGCACGCGTGAGCGGATTTTCGACATATACACAGGCTGCGGCATGCGACAGACCCTCTGTAACATTCGCACGGCTCAACTCCATGCCCTGATAACTGAACTCAAAAGAGCTCTCGGGCATAGCCTTGCCGCTCAGGTACCTGGCAGAGCCGGGTCTGAATGCCACCCGGTAGACTGTACTGCCGGCAAACCCCTTCCTGTAGCTGAGCTGCAGGCGATCCTGATCAATCCAGCGAGCCTCGGGCGTGAACTGTGCATCCCCCGTGATATCGAAGAGGTCAAGCCCCCTATCCTGAGCAGAGGCCGCCTCGT
Organism: Akkermansia sp.; assembly: GCA_017471985.1. Lineage (GTDB taxonomy): Bacteria > Verrucomicrobiota > Verrucomicrobiia > Verrucomicrobiales > Akkermansiaceae > Akkermansia. The sequence continues at coordinate 45,213 of JAFURE010000071.1, forward strand.
TCCAGCTATTCTGCACCACACTGAGCGGCACCACCGGTTCATCGAACTTTATCACCACCCGGCGTCCGTCAGACGACTGGTGCACGGCGTCCGCCGCCACCAACCCGGGCAATGCCATCGTCATTAACCATACTTTCTTCATCTCGTTCATAAAATTGGCGTTGCTATCTATACTAATACGCGCTCATAGCACAAGCGCGAAAAAAATTGCGGAATGATACCTACATACTAGCATACCCCCCACACATAGCAAGCCTAAATTAGAGCAGGGCCGATGTATTTCTTCTCTCATTAAGTCGTCAGCCTTGCTCTTCACCACCGCGCTGCGCAACTCGTAACCAACATTCGATAAATTGGCGCTATTTCAAGCAACTGCATGGCTGACAGATGTGATTTGTACTTGACAGGGCGGGGAGCTGGGGGTAAATTAGCCGCACGCACATAGAAATTATTATGAACCGAGACGAAAAAACACTCATTCTCTTCAAGCCGGATTGCGTGCGCAAGAACCTCTCCGGTGTTATTCTGCAGCGCCTGCTGAGCGAGGGCTTCCGCCTGCGTGGCATGAAAATGATGCAGCTAGACGACGCCATTCTGCGTGAGCACTACGCCCACATCATTGACCTGGTGATTGACGGCAAGCCCCTGTTCCCCACCCTTTCCGCATTCATGCAGACCAGCCCCGTGGTGGCTCTGGTACTCAGCGGCCCGGGCGTTATCACCCGTGTGCGCAGCATTCTGGGGCCGACCAACTCCATGAAGGCTGACAAGGGCACCATTCGCGGTGATTTCGGCACCAACAGCATGCTCAACATCTGCCACGCCTCCGACTCCCCCGAGAGTGCCGAGGTCGAAATCAAGCGCTTCTTTAAGCCCGAGGAGCTCTTCGACAACATCGACTGATTTTGCCGGGAATCACACAAATCCTTCCATCAGGAACCGCAGTCCGCACCGGGCTGCGGTTCTTGCTGTTAAGAGTCCGGCGAATGGATTGAGGGTAATTTTTCTTGCAAATTGTTGGAGGGTGTGCATAATACGCCGCATGTTACACGAACTGATCACCATCTGGATGGGCTGGGTTGTCGAGTGGGGCTACTGGGGAGTTGTGCTGCTCATGGCAATGGAGAGCTCCATTCTGCCCGTACCGAGTGAAGTTGTGGTACCGCCAGCCGCCATTCTGGCAGCGCTGCCGAATGCCGAAATGTCGTTCTGGGGCGTTGTTCTGGCCGGCACGGTAGGTTCCTACATTGGTTCCGTGATTATGTACGTGTGCGCGCTGTGGGTCGGCCGCCCGTTCATCTACCGCTTCGGCAAGTATTTCTTCATGCCGCAGCACAAGGTCGAGACTGCCGAGGTCTTCATGCGCAAGTACTCCACGGCGGGTATTTTCTTCTCGCGCTTCCTGCCGGTCATCCGCCACCTCATTTCCATACCTGCGGGTCTGGCAAGGGTAAACTTCGCCATGTTCAGTCTCACCACCATCACCGGTTCAGCCATCTGGTGCTGGGTACTGGCCTGGTTCGGTGACAAGGTGGGTCGCGAGCACCCCGGCATTCTGGAATCGCCCGAGGCGCTTATCGATGCCGTGAAGGGGGAATCGCACCTGATTGTAGCCGGTGTGGTACTGCTGGCCGCGCTGTACGCCCTGATGAAATACCTCACGCGCGAAAAGAAGGAAAACAGCAAGAGCTGATTTCCGCAGATAGATTCCATAAGCAAAGGAGCGAAAGCCGCCGGGCCTTCGCTCCTTTTTATATAGACTGGATGGGAAAAAATCAGAGGGGTTTAATGGTGATGTTCACACCCTCGGGAACAACGGGTACGATGGTTTCCACCCCATTGATGATAACACGTACAGCCTGCGGAGATGTACCGGGACGCACGGCACCACGGCGCACATGAACGGGAGCACCGGGGCAACCGCGGCGCACGCCCTGCATTCTGACAGACGGCGGCATGATTTTGCCATGAGTGCGCACACAGGGCGGGGTTGTGCCATAGACGGGGGTATCGAAAGGACGCGCCTTGCCGCAGGGGGGCATGTCGCCGGGCATGGGACGGCGGGGAACCTTCTTACCACAGGACGGGCAGACAGGCTTGGCCGGGCGCTGCTTAACGGCAGGCACCACACGTGTCACAACGGGCTTAATCTCCTTGCCGTTCACAATCACGCGCACCGTACCGGGAGCAGGTTTCGCCACCTCTTCAGCGGGGGGCGGGCAGCCGGGAGACACCTCGGGGGCAGGAGCAGGTGTCGGCACGGGAGCTGTCTTGGGGCCGCACTCGGCACCGGGCTTGCACTCACAGGGCTTGGGTGCCGGCCCACAAGTGCAATCGGGGGTCGAACAACAGGGCTCAGCCTCGGGAGCCGAAGCGGGGACAGGCTCAGGAGCAGGTGTGGGTGCAGGCTCAGGAGCAGGAGCGGGGGGAACGGGCGGCAGCTCAGGCGCAGCAAGGGTGCCCTTGACGGGCTCGCCCCCGAACGGCATGCGGGCGCGAATCTCCTTCATCATCTTTTGAGCTTCGGCAGGGGGAACTTCCTTGCCGTTAATGAATGCACGTGTCGTCACCACCACACCCTCGGGCACCGAGGGTGCAGGCTCCTGCGCCGCCACAATCGGCAGCATTGCCACCGTTGCCATCACAGAAAGAATGGTAGATTTTTTCATAATATTATACGATTGGGATTCACTCTGAAATTTAGCAAATCCACCCGTGATTGCAAGAAAAAAAGCTATCCGACAGGGTCAAAGATGCAAATAACACTGCCTTAAGCTGACTCCCGGCTTACTTTCCGAGGCAGAATGTGGCAAATACACGCGTCAGAATGTCCTCCGTATCTATACGGCCGGAGATGGAACCGAGGGCATCGAGCGCGGCGCGCAGGTCAACATCCGTCAGCTCGGGCGACATATTGGCCAGCAGCCCCTCACGAGCGGCTGCCAGATAATCGAGAGCCTGTTGCAACGCATAGCGGTGTCGGGTATTGATGGCAGCCAGATTGTCAACCTCGGCTCCCTGCACCAGAAAGAGGGATTGAATGGCAGCTGAGAGCTCCTCGGCTCCCTGCCCTGTATGGCAGGACATGCGAATAGCGCTCTGCCCGGCCCAATCCGGGTGCTCGGGGCAGTCACACTTGTTGAGCAACAGCAGGTGCCGTGCCCCCTGCAACTCCAGCTCGGGACGAGCCGACGGCAGGGTGACATCTGCCACCTCGAGCACGAGGTCAGCCTCTGCCCCGGCACGGCGGCTGCGCTCCATGCCGGCCTGCTCAATGGCATCGGCACTTTCGTGCAGTCCGGCGGTATCAATCAGGCGCAGGCGCAGCCCGCCCAGGGTCACGCTCTCCTCAATCGTATCTCGCGTGGTACCGGCCGTAGCACTGACAATGGCGCGCTCATAGCCCAGCAGCATATTCAGCAGGCTCGATTTCCCCACATTCGGCGGCCCGACAATAGCCGTGCGCACGCCCTCACGCAGGAGCCGCCCTTCATCTGCTGTGGCCAGTAGCGAGCGCAGCTCCGCCACCACAGCATCCACGGCCTCCACCAGCTGTTGAGTGGTATCGGGAGCAATATCTTCCTCGGGGAAATCGATGTAAGCCTCGACATGAGCGGCAACGGAAATCAGGCGGTCAACCGCCGCCGACACGCGGGAACTGATGGCACCGTGCAGCTGATTGTGCGCCGCACGCAGTGCCAGGTCACTACCGGCGCAGATGACATCCATGACCGCCTCGGCCTGGGTAAGGTCCATTTTGCCATTTTCAAATGCACGTCGAGAGAACTCCCCGGGCTCCGCCGGGCGCGCCCCGCACTGCAGCAAGCGCTCCAGCACACGGCGCGTCACCAGCATACCGCCATGGCAGCTTACCTCCACAACATCCTCACCGGTATAGCTCGCTGGTCCCGCAAAATAGGTAGCTACGACATCATCCAACACTCGCCCGGCGGCATCCTTCAACCTCACCAGTGTAGCATGGCGGGGTTTCAACTGCTGCACGCTACAGGCGCTCAGCACCTCGACCGCTCGAGGCCCGCTCATGCGGATAACGGCTATCGCCCCGGTGCCAGGCGGTGTGGCTATGGCTGCTATGGTATCGGTATATGCTTGCATCTGCCCCTCATGGTCGCACATCAGTCCCGTTTTTGCAACTGTTTTTACCCCAAATTCGATAAAAAATGTAAATTATTTCCAAAAATTCACATTTTAGACTTGCCAAACCATTTTTTTCGTGTATACTGCGCGTCCCGGCATCCTACCCCTGGTTGTCCGGAACTGAAACACAAATTAACAAACAGACAAGAAAGTTATGAAGACCATCGCTATTCTCGCTCTTACCGCCGCCGCCCTCGTGTCCTGCCAGCAGCAGCAGCAGCAGCAGGTTGTGCCCACTCCCACTCCGGAGCCCGCTCCCGTTGCTCCCATCAAGAAGTAACTCCGTGGGGGGATAAGCTCCCCACTTGAATGTCTTTTTCATTGTTACGCGCCCGGCTATCTGTCGGGTGCGTTTTTCTATATAACCCAAATCACTTGATAATCAAGCGCTCTTAAATAATTCCACCTGTTATTCAACCAATCAACGGCAGCGAAACACAGCTCTAACTCATTCTGAATACGCGTTTTTTACAAAAAAATTGCATTTTAGGCTTGTCAAAGGCCAAAAATTGAGTATACTAGGCGCGCCTCCTTCCTACTCTTGGATGTTTGGGGCACTTCAACAATCAAAACTAGTCAAGATCAAATGAAGACCATCGCTATTCTCGCCCTTACCGCCGCCGCTCTGGTTTCCTGCCAGCAGCAGCAGCAGCAGCAGGTGACTCCCGCTCCCGCTCCGGAGCCCGCTCCCGTTGCTCCCATCAAGAAGTAAGTGAAGAAGGGATTTAATCCCGCAAATCATTTTACGATGGCGCGTCTGAGCTCTGCTCAGACGCGTTTTTTATTTGCCAAAGCGGCTCCCGGTCTGGTAGTATAGCGACATGGCATATCTGGAAATCAGGGGAGCAAGTGTGCACTACCCCGTGCGCAATACCTGGGGAACCACAGGTGAAGTTGTGCGCGCGGTGGACGACGTGAGCCTGTCGGTAGAGCGCGGGCGCATACTCGGGTTGGTGGGCGAGAGTGGTTGCGGCAAGAGCAGCCTGTCGCGAGCCATCATGCAACTGCAACCACTGACCGCCGGCAGTATTGAGCTCGACGGCACCAATCTGAGTGCCCTGAGCGCAGCCGAAGTCCGCAGGCGACGGCTGGATTTTCAGATGGTGTTTCAGGACCCCTACGCCTCCCTCAACCCGCGTTTCAGCATATTCAGCACCCTGGCAGAGGCCCTGAGTCGCCGCGAGCCCCTGCCCCGCCGTCATCGGGAATCTGCCGTTGCCGAACTCATGAACCGCGTGGGACTGAGCCCCGAGCACATGTACAAATACCCGCACGAGTTCTCAGGCGGCCAGCGCCAGCGCATTGCCATCGCCCGTGCCATCGCCCCCCGCCCCGCCCTTCTGCTGGCAGACGAACCGGTATCGGCGCTCGACGTTTCCATACAGAGCCAGATTCTGAACCTGCTCAACGACCTCACCCGTGATTTGGGGCTCACCATGATTTTCATTTCCCACGACCTCTCGGTCGTGCATTACATGGCAGATGACATCGCCGTCATGCGCCGCGGCCGCATTGTGGAATACGGTCCTGCCGACGAGGTCTTCGGCAACCCGCAGCATGAATATACCCGCAAGTTGCTCGAAGCCGTGCCAAAAATGGATTAAAAAGAAGCCCCCATCTTTTAAAGGCATGCGATTGCCTGTTCGTCTCGCAAACATAATTATTACGAATTAGCACTTATATTATTATGAGAAAAGTTGCTATTATTATCATTATTCTGCTTATTTTAATGGAGAGTTATCATCAACTATATCTTTCGAGCCTGGTTCCCCCAATGACTTCAAAAACAAGTTATTCAAGTGGCAATCCTCTTGTTGGAGAAGAAAAATACATATATGGAAAAATCAAATCTGATGACGCATTTTCAGATAAAGAATGGTGTGAAATTTATTATTCTGCTGCTTGTGAAATGGAATTGTCTGAATTTCTGACATTGTATAATGATTATGTATCATTTTATGGTCATGCAAACGTGAGAGAGCTGCGATATTTTGAAAGAGAAACAGAAAATATGACAATGAGAGCTATTGTTAATAGAAAGACGAAAGAATGTCATATTGCCATATTTGGAAGATAACGGCAGCATAAATCTAACTAATTGATTTCCGAATAGTTAAACATCAAAAAGGCGTCAGATTACAAATGGCTATTTTATTTTTGTGTAGCTCTTGCGTATAGAAAACTCAAAAATTCTGTCAACCTGTCCATGCGATTGCATAGCTTGTTCGTGTAAGCATGTATTTTCAGCTTATTTATTATACTGCAAATAAACACGTTACGCAATCCTACCCCCCCTTTTATAACGATTTTTAGTTTTTAATTATACCAACACACGCGTTGGAACAATTAAGAAAATAGCAATTTGCCGAGCAGAATGGCGAACCGAAGGTGAGCGGAATTTAATAAGCCCGCACTTGTGCGGGCGGCAGAGCATTAGCCCAGTGCAAGCGAGCGGAAGCTCGCGCAGCTCTGGGTAAAGAGAAAAAATAATCAAAGCCCCGCAGAAATGCGGGGCGACGGAAAAGCGTGTTACAACCGCATGAGGTTATTTTATGACCGGCTCCTGCTCTTTTGGTTCAAGATCCGTGCATTTCTGAGCAAAACTCCTCCGTCACCCCGCAAGTCTGCGGGGTTCACATTTCTTTTTTATCCCTACCACAGGTTCCGTTCGCGTTGCTCACTACACCTGTGGCTACTTCTCTGTCGCCCGCTCCGCGGGCTTAAAAAGTGCGGCTCCCATCTTCGCTAAGCTGGGGCGTGAACGGTGGGATAGACACGCATATCCGCGGGCAAAAGCCCGCCTAGCTCAACACTTTGTAAATTGTAGATTGTAAATGCTCACCAAGCTCCAATTTTACTGTCAAAATAGGTCTAAACCTCTATTTGTACCAACGCGTACCAACACGTTTTTTATAATAATCGGCGGTTATAGCCGATTACCGACATCATGCAATGAGCAGGCATTTTATGCAATAAAGAAAATACTTCGCTGTGATGTCACTCTCTCAACTGAACAAAGCAAGGCGGCAAGAGAGAGAGAGTTTATATAAGATATGCGGACGGTTCACTCTCCAAAAAAGCTTTGAGTTTCAGGCTTGACAAAGGTGGGATTCGCCTGTATACTCCGCGCCCGTATGGAGAACCAGACGACCAATATCGATCTCTCGACGCTTGACACGGAGGCCATGCGCAGCCGTCTTTCCGAGCTCGGGAGCTATCTTTGACCCCGCAGCACTTGAAGAGAAAGTAGCCGAACTCGATGAGCGCATGAGTGCGCCCGATTTCTGGGATAACCCCGCCGCCGCTCGTGCCCTGATGGCCGAGGTAAACCCCATTAAACGCCGCCTGGAGCAGTTCCGCGCCCTGGAAAGCGGACTGGAGGACGTAGAGGTAGCCATCGAGATGGCTGCCGAGGAGCCTGAAATGGCCGCCGATGCCGTTGCCGAGTACGAGAACTGGGTAAAGCGCCTGCAGGAGTTCGAGCTTATCACCCTGCTGAACGGCCCGCACGACAATGCCGGCTGCTACGTGACCATTCACGCCGGTGCCGGTGGTACCGAGGCCTGCGACTGGGCCAGCATGCTGCTGCGCATGTACCTGCGCTACTGCGAACGCCACGGCTTCAATACCGAAATCATGGAAAGCACCGATGGCGATGAAGCCGGCATACGCTCCGTGACCATTAAGATTGAGGGTGAGTACGCCTACGGTTACCTGAAGAATGAGCGCGGCATTCACCGCCTGGTACGCATGAGCCCCTTCGACTCCGCCGGCAAGCGCCACACCTCCTTCTGCTCACTCGATGCCACCCCCGATATCTCCGATGACATTGAAATCGAGGTGAAGGAAGCCGATGTGAAGATGGACACCTACCGCTCGGGCGGTAAGGGCGGCCAGAACGTGAACAAGGTGGAAACCGCCGTGCGACTGACCCACCTTCCCACCGGTATCATCGTAGCCTGCCAGACCCAGCGATCCCAGCTGCGCAACCGCGAGGAAGCCATGCGCATGCTCAAGGCCCGCCTGATTCAGCTCGAGGAAGACCGCAAGCGCGCCGAGGCTGACCGCCAGTACTCCGAGAAGGGTGACATTGCCTGGGGCAACCAGATTCGCTCCTACGTGTTCCAGCCCTACCAGATGGTGAAGGACCTGCGCACCGGCGTGGAGTCCGGCAACATTCAGGATGTGATGGACGGCAATATCGATGCCTACATCGAGGGCATGCTCCGGCATAATATGTGATTTTGATTTACAATCTACTATTTACAATCTACAATGTAAAGGTACCGCTCGCTTTCGCTCGCAAGGATACGCGAAGCCTATTAACACCGTGTGTTCCGCGCCTTAGGGCGCGGGCGACAAGCAGGTTCAGGCATAGCAACATTGCGGCGACAGCCGCCAAACTCAATACTTTGTAAATTGTAGATTGTAAATTGTAAATCCCATACAACTTTCATGCTCACCATTGACGTATTGACGCTCTTTCCGGAGCTGATAAGCACCCCGCTCTCGCAGAGTATCATGGGGCGAGCGGCGGATAAAGGGCTTATCTGCGTGCGGGCACACCAGCTGCGCGACTGGGCACACGACAAGCACCACCGTACCGATGATTACCTGTGCGGCGGCGGTCAGGGTATGCTCATGAAGTGCGAACCCATCTTCGCCGCTATCGAGGAACTGCGCCGGGAGAATACAAGGGTCATCCTCATGACCCCGCAGGGGCGCGTGTTCTCACAGCCCGTAGCCGAGGAACTGGCAGCCCCCTGCCTGGATGAGAGTGCTGACGTACACTACATTTTCCTGTGCGGGCACTACGAGGGTGTGGACCAGCGCGTGATTGATGCTCTGGTGGATATGGAGCTTTCCATCGGCGACTACATTCTGACCAACGGAGCCATAGCCGCCGTGGTGGTGATAGATGCCATTGCGCGCCTGCTGCCCGGCGCACTGGGTGACTCCCGCAGCAGCGAGGAGGAGTCATTCGCCAACGGCCTGCTCGAAGCCCCGGCCTACACCAAGCCGAACGTCTTCCGCGATATGCCCGTGCCGGAGGTGTTCCTGTCGGGCAACCACAAGGCCATAGCCGAGTGGAAACTCGAGCACGCCCTGGAGCGCACAAAGACCAACCGCCCCGACCTCTACGAGGCCTGGGCAGCCGCTCACCCGGAACATTTCTCACCGAAAAAGAAGAAAAAACGCACCAAACTCACCCACTACAAGCCGCGCCCCGAGCAGCAAATGCCGCAGGATACCCCCGAAAATTAAAAAAATCATCATTTTTTCTGATTTTTTTGAACAAAAAGAGTATGGCAGACATCTTAACCACCGAGAGAGCGCTAAGTGTGCTTCTTGTGGGATGAGTACCCACAAGGTCTTTTTCATGTAATTTCAGAGTTGATCGATACGAGCGGGAGAAGGCGAAAGCCCCCTCCCGCTCGTTCGGTTTATATCCTCCCCCTCATGAAAAAGTTAGCTAATATGCTTGCATAAAATCCAAGCGTCCTGTATAATGCGCGCGCGTATGGCAAAAAGATGGTACAATAACCCGTTCAAGGTAGCGGTTCCGGTGCTGCTGGCACTGGGAGCCACGGGGGCGTGCTATCTCTTCACCACCCGCGGCGGCGCTGCCGAGCGAGCCGCAGAAGTCGAGTACAACAAGTACAGCGCGGCAGAACCGCTCAGCAACATGCCGGAGGGGGGCATACACCCGGGCTACGTTCTGCTCACGGCAGAGCAGATGGTAAAAGTACCGCTGGCAGACGGATTTCAGTGGCCGGTGGGCACCCCGGCCATGGCCATGATGTACGATGCCCAGCCCTTCGGTGAGCCCAACCCCAAGCGCGGCGGTCACCACAGCGGGCAGGACCTCAACGGCATAGGCGGCGAGAACACCGATGAGGGTGAACCCGTATACGCCGCCGCTCGCGGTCTGGTGCTCTACAGCGGCAATCCCGGTCCGGGCTGGGGCAATGTTGTCACCATTGCGCACCGACTGCCCGGCAGCAACGACATCATTCAGACCCTCTATGCCCACCTCGGCGAGCGCAACGTGCGCCCCGGTCAGCTTGTAGGTCGCGGGCAGCGCATCGGCACCATCGGCACGGCTGACGGCGCCTACCTGGCTCACCTGCATTTCGAGGCCATACGTTCCCTGAGCAACGAGGCCGGCATGCCCGCCTACCATCCCGCCGGCACCATGAACCGCATCAACCCCGCCGAGCTCATAGCCGAGCACCCTGCCCCCGCCATTTCAGACCCCTATGAGCAGGTGCGACGTCTCATGATTCGAGAAACGGCCAATGCCGCTCCCGCCACCACATCTCAGATTTCGCCCCCTAATCCCACTTCAGACACCATTCAGATAAACCCCGCACAATTCCTCAAGTAATGAAACGCAGCATCATTCTTTTCCTGGTATCCTTCATGATTACCGCCGGCATTGGCGGTGGTGTGTACTATGCCATTTCACAGGGGCTTATACCCGGCGTAACCCTCAGCAAGACCACACCCGGCCCCGAGGTTGCCACCCCGACTTCCACAGAGCAGCCGGCCGACAATCAGCAGACCGAACCCACGGCCACCGATGAGCAGCCCACCACCACCGACAGCACGGAAACCACTCCCGCGACGGATGACGGCATACCTTCCAAGCTCGACCCCACCACCACCGATGAGCCCACTATCGGCACCGATGAGCCGACTGAGCCCGCTGTGGATACACCGACCGAGCCCGCCACGGACCAGCCCGAACAGACAACCGGCGACCAGCCCTCCACCACCACCGAGGCCGATACCACCCCGCGTATCACCCTGACTCTTTCCGAGACAGCCAACAGCTCCGAGCACGAGCTGGCTCTGAAGGCCCGCGAAGCCCTGCGCCACGAAGACACTAAGGCCGCTATGGATTACTTTGTAGAGCGCGGCGGTATCACCCCTCAGGCCGCTGCTGACCTGCTGAAGTGGGCCGAGCAGAACAAACCGGGTGAAGTTGTCGAGGTAGCTGACATGCGCCGCCCCGATGGTAACAAGGTAACCCGCTACCGCCTGAAGAGCGAGAACGGCAACGAGGATATCCTGCTGGATGTTGTAACCAACCGCAGCGGCATCTGTGCCATCGAGAGTGCCACTCCCGCCCCCGCCGACAAGACTGCCATTACCGCCGACTGCGACCACATCACCGTTTCCGAGGGCTTCATTGAGGCCGTGCGCCACGGCAACATGAACCAGGCCCGCGACTTGACTACCGGCGAGGAAATCTCACTGGCCACCGTGGCCGGTCTGTGCATGGTGTTCGAGGAGGGCAACTTCGAACTGCGCAAGGACAAGCCCATTCGCAACACCTTCCACAACGATGATTTCGCCGGCAACATGGTGTACGTCACCTCGTCTGCCGACCAGAGTCAGGAGGCCAAAATCAGTCTGGAACTCAGCCGCACCGAGCCCGGTTGGCGCGTGAAGGCCGTGGGTCTGGAAGGCCTGCTGAGCAGCTACGAGAACAGCGCCAATGAAGAGGGCGGTCGCTACTTCCCCATCGTGAAGAACCCCAAGGGTGGCGACTCGCTGGCTCTCTTCTTCGGCTTCAACGAGGCCGACCTCACCCCCCGCTCCCTTCGCCAGTTGCAGATTGTGGCTGAGCTGCTGAAGGAGACTCAGGGCAAGCTCAACATCTCGGGGCACACCGATGACGTGGGTTCCGAGCGCTACAACCTGCGCCTTTCTGAGCGCCGAGCCGATGCCGTGAAAGCCGCACTCGTGGGCTTCGGGGTGAATGCCGAGCAGATTACCACCCACGGCCTCGGTAAGAGCCAGCCCCGCCGCACCTATACCGAGACTGACACCGAGCAGACTGTGGACTACATTCGCGGTGAGAACCGTCGCGCCGAGATTTACCTCGACTTCGAGTAATCAACCATGTACGAGTTCACCCCGGCGCGGCTCGATTACGCAGCTGAGCTCAATCCTGAGCAATACGCCGCCGTATGCACTCAGGCGCAGCACGCCTTGGTCATAGCCGGTGCCGGTAGCGGCAAAACCCGTACACTCACCTACAGGGTGGCACGCCTGCTGGAAAGCGGTGTGCCACCCTGGCGCATTCTGCTGCTGACCTTCACAAACAAAGCCGCCCGAGAAATGCTGGAGCGCGTGGCTCAGCTGACCGGTCGTGGCAGCGGGCAGATATGGGGCGGCACGTTCCACTCTGTCGCGAACAGGCTGCTGCGCCTGCATGCCCCGAGACTGGGCTACCAACCCGGCTTCAGTATACTCGACGCCGACGACCAGCGCGCCCTCTTTCGCGCCCTGACCAAGCAATTCTCGGGCAAGACAACCAAGAGCGACCGATTCCCCAAGCCCGAGGTGCTCATGAGCCTGCACAGCCTGGCCATCAACACAGGCCGCAGCTGGCAGCAGACACTCACCGATGACTACGACCACCTCGAGAAGTTTGAGGAAGCCATCGGCAAGATTTACACCGCCTATCAGGCCCGCAAGATGGAGAGCAACTCCATGGACTTCGATGACCTGCTCACCAACATGGTGCGCCTGCTGCGGGAGCACGCGGATTTGCGCGCCGAACTGCAGCAGCGCTTTCTGCATGTGCTGGTGGATGAGTATCAGGACACCAATACCCTGCAGGCTGAGCTCATAGCCCTGCTCTCGGGCGGCAGCGCCACCTCGCTCATGGTGGTGGGGGACGACGCCCAGAGCATCTACTCCTGGCGCGGTGCCAATGTCGACCACATTTTCGACTTCACCCACACCTACCCCGATGCCGAAGTCTACAAAATTGAGACCAACTACCGCAGCGTGCCGGCTATCCTCGAGATATCCAATGCCGCCATCGCACAGAACAGCCGCCAGTTTGTCAAAACTCTGCGTCCTGCCCGCGATGAGGGCCGCCTGAAACCCGCCGTTGTTCCCGCGCCCGATAACCGGACGGAGGCAAAGTTCGTGGCTCAGCGAATCGACGAACTCATGGCCGACGGCATACCGGGCAAGGACATCGCCGTGCTCTACCGCGCCCACTTCCACAGTATGGATGTGCAGATGGAGCTCACGCGCAACCACATTCCCTTCCGCATCACCAGCGGGCTGCGCTTCTTTGAACAAGCGCATATCAAGGATATCGTCGCTTGGCTGCGACTGCTCAGCAACCCGAGAGATGAGGTGGCCTTCCGCCGCATTGTGGGCACCTTCCCCCGCGTGGGAGATGCCACTGCCGGCAAGCTCTGGCAGGGCTGGCTCAGCGCAGCCGAAGCCTGGTTTGCCGCTCACCCCGGCGAGCAAACCATCACCGCCCCGCACAGCGAAGTCATGAAGAAGGTGAAAGCCCCCGCAGCCGCAGGCCTGCACTGGGGAGGGTTCCTCACCTCCATGGACAGCCTGCACCCTGCTGACCGTCAGCTCACCCCCACCGAGCTCGTCAAGCTCGTGCAGAACTACATGAACGCCTACATGCGCTCTGCCTATGATAATTACGAAGAGCGCATGGAGGATATTGACCAGCTCATCAAATCACTGTCCGACATGCCGGATTTGGAGTCCTTCCTCAGTCAGGTGGCTCTGCTCAGTGAGGTGGACAACGACAGCCTGGCCGATGATGACTGCGTGACGCTCTCCACCATCCACCAAGCCAAGGGTCTGGAGTGGAAGATTGTGTTCGTCATTTTCCTGGGCGAGGGGCTGTTCCCGCACTACAGGGTTATCAGCAGCGGGGACCCCGATGATATAGAGGAGGAAACCCGCCTGTTCTATGTGGCCATCACCCGAGCCGAGGACCAGCTCTACCTGACCTTCCCCCGCTACAACGGCCATAGCTACGACAGCCAGTATTGCCCGCCATCCCGATTCCTCACCACCCTGCCCGAGGAACTCTTTGAGGTGTGGAATATGTGATTCCCGGCAGCGCGACTCCCCCTCCCCCCTATCCCCAAGGCGCAGCCTTGGTCTTCACCACCGTGCGCAGCACGGTTCTTCACCGCGGGCTTTAGCCCGCTTTTCACCCGGCCGTAGGCCGTTGAAAAGTTGGATTTTGAATTTTGGATATTCAAGTTAGGCGGCATGTGCCGCAAGGGGGCGTTCTGGGTGGGCGTATCAACGAGAAGCCCCCAGGCGAAGCCGAAGACGGGAGCCATACTTTAAAACCCGCGCTTGCGCGGGTGACAGAATATTAGCCCAGTGCAAGCGCGCGACAGCTCGCGCAGCTCTGGGTAAAGAGAAAAAAATAATCAGAAGCCCCGCAGACGTGCGGGGCGACAGAAAAGCGGGTTACAAC
>JAFURE010000072.1 GCA_017471985.1 Akkermansia sp.
GGAAAGGGGGGGCTGGCATGCGCCGCCCCCTTTCCCAAGTCTTGTGCCCAAATTGGGGCACAAGACAGCGGTTGCTTTTTCTATAACCGGTCAAATCAACAAAATTTTAAAATTACAAAATTCATAGTTGACTATTGAGCTATCGCCCGCTGTCGCGGGCTCTGGTTTAGGCTCCCGTCTTCGGCTTCGCCTACGCCGAGGCAGGCGCCTGTGGCTCGCTTTGGAATAAAAGCTTTTTAACGGCCTGCGGCCGAGTGAAAAGCGGGCTAAAGCCCGCGGTGAAGAACCGTGCTGCGCACGGTAGTGAAGACTGCGCTTTGCGCAAAGTGAAGACCAAGGCTGACGCCTTGGTGATAGGGAGACAAACTCCAAGTTTGCTGTCTAAACCTCTAATTGTTCCAACGTGTACCTTTTCTATCCTTTTCCTGAATTTTCTGCTTGCCATATCAGCCACCGCGTGCCAGAATAGGGCAGGGAGGGCAGTAATGATTTATCTACCTATCTGCTCAGCTGCTATCAATCATTACTTTACAATATGAATATTCTTTCAACAATCAAGAAACGATTAGGGAACTTTCTTGTGAAGTATAGGAAGATATTTTATGCGCTCCTTATACCGGTTATATGGACTATTTGCATTGAAATCATATCGTATGTGGACATAAAGCTTCATCCGGATGATTATGTGAACGAAGCCATCAATAAATGCGCAAGTCAGTATCCGTATATAGCAAAGAGAGAAAACCTGACTCACTATTATTTTGAAGGGAATCACCACATTTGTCTGGAATTTTCTAAGGATAGTATTGATCTTTCCGTCTATTGCGAGGTATATTTTAAGGGTATAGGAGAATGCCATACGATGATTAACCAAAGCGAGGAATAAAAAAGATAGACGAGTTACCCGGCTTCGCCAAGGCTACGCCGTGGCAGGCAAGTTACGATAGACAATTTGTTGAGCTTGGCGGCTGCGCCGCAAGCAGCATGGCTTAAGCTACCGTTCACGCCCCGCGCTTTAAGGCGCGGGCAGCAGCCGAGGCAACCCTTGCGGCGTAAGCCGCGGAATATATTAATAAGAGCCCGTACCCGGTCGGGCGGCAAGCAGCACCGCCTCATAATCGCTGCGCCCCCAAAAGACGGCCCAATGAAGCGGGGTGTAGCCCGAACTGTCTGCCCGGTGAATATCGGCCCCGGCAGTGAGCAACAGTTCCACACAGGCAAGGTATCCTTTACCCGCTGATTTGAAGAGAGGTACATTGGGTCCGTTGCCAACCTGAACATCAGTTCCGCACTCAGACAAGAGCTGTTTTGCACACTCAATATCACGCTTCAGGAACCTTATGCCAAGAGAAGACGGTCCGAGCTCATAATGGGATACTGAAACGAATTGTCTGCGTTTTTGGAGCTTACTTTCCAGAACAGCCAGAGCAAGCGGCTTCCATCGACTAACATCTTCTCCAAGCGAGCTCAGTAAAAGTTGAACATACTCTATATCGCCATCGTAGACCGCACGGTGAAGGGGAGTAAAGCCCAGATTGTCTGCCGAATTCACATCCGCCCCGGCAGCAAGCAACAATTTCACGCATTCAGCATGACCATTGTCAGCGGCCTTCTGAAGAGCGGTCGCTCCACGCGTGTCCTTCCTATTCACGTCAATTCCGGGTGCGGCAAGCAGCAATTTCACACACTCAGCACAGCCATTTTCCGCTGCCATCATCAGGGGAGTCCGGCCATCATCATCCGCGGCATTCTCATCTATTCCTCGGGCACTGAGTAGCAACTCCACACAATCGGGGCTATCAAACTGCGCCGCCCTGTACAAAGGTGTACAGCCACTATAATCCGCCCTGTTAACCTCAATCGCAGGAGCCGCAAGGAGTAATTTCACGCACTCCGTATGGCCATTTATCACCGCTCCATAAAGGGGGGTCTGCCCCCACAACGTCTCGGCCTTGTTCACGTTCGTTCCGGGTAGTAAAAGATAGCTGCGCAGCAGGGTCGTATGACCATTTGCAGCAGCATATTCCATACCACCTGTATAAGCGCATGTAAGCCATACAACAATCAGGGCCGCGCCCGGCGAGCCGACAATCAATGTCAGCCATTTCAAGCTTCCTTGGCGGAGTCGTCGTGAACCGGCACTTTTCATAATATATGGCATTTTTATACCATAAAAAACAGGGAATGAAAAGTATCTTTATTCTATCAGACGTCAGCAAAGCCCTGAATGTTGAAAAAAGTTTGCCGGGGAAAGATAGACAGCTTGTTGAATTACGCGCGCACGCAATAAGTCCTTTTCAACGGGGAGCAAATGTGCTAGAGTGGAGGGCATGACAAAGACCACTCTCTTACTGCTGCCGGTGCTGGGTGCCGCCGTACTCTCCTCCTGTGCCTATATGCAGACCCACAAAAACATCGAGGAAATCGGCCGCAGCTACAAAGGCACGCAACTCAAAGCCGACAACATGAGCCTGCACCACAAGGGTGGTCAGTGGTACATCAGCTCCCCCGAGGGCAGCTACAAGAAGACTTACCCGGTCATTCACGACGAAATCTTCATTAAGGACGACAACGCCCCCACCTACACCTTGCTCGGCACCACCGGCAGCCGTGTGTACTACCCCATTTCCGCCGGCACTGCCACCTGCCTGCAACTTTCTGACGGCTACGCCCAGACCAATGCCCTGGTGACAGAGACCCTTTCCTCCGGCAAGGAACCTATCATCGACCTGAAGGGCGGCTCCACGCGTGCCATTCGTGCCGAAATTGCCGACAGCAAGCACCCCGCCATGCTCATCGGCTCGCCCACACCCGAGAACGTGGGTATTGCTCAGCGGATTGGTTCCACCGTCGACATGTGCACCGTCGACCTCGTCGGTACCGTGCTCTACAATGCGGCCATTCCCATCATGGCTCCCTTCCGTTTCTTCTGGGAATTCTGCAATGAAGATTGATAACCAGTATATTGCAGACTTATTCACAAAAATTGTCAACAAGTCGGTGAATAAGTATGTGAATAGTGGTGTGAACAAGTTCTTATCAACCGAATCGCTTGCTTATCCGCAATTTCATTCACAGATAACCGATAATCTAACTCACTGATTTCTATCAGGATAGACTACTTGTTACACTTATTCACATAGCTGAATATGATGAATTTTTAAATATAAATTCTATAATAATCACTGAACGGGGAAAAATTACCGCCATGTTCCACCCGTTGACAGGGGGCAAAGAACTGCTACAATACAGGCCATGGACACTTATGGAATAGATCAGGACAGCCTTTGGATGACCCGGGCACTTGAACTCGCCCACAAGGGGCTGGGCACCACAAGCCCGAACCCGCCGGTCGGTGCCGTTATAGTAAAGGACGGCCAGTTGCTGGGTGAAGGCTGGCACGAGAAAGCAGGGGAGCTGCATGCTGAGCGCCGGGCTCTGAACCACGCACGTATGCGTGGGCATTCGGATGCTCTGCGCGGAGCGACCATGTACGTGACCCTCGAACCATGTTCCAGCTTCGGGCGCACCCCGCCCTGTACCGAGGCTATTATTGAGGCCGGCATCAAACGTGTGGTCTATGGTGCCGTTGACCCCGACGAGCGCCACAGCGGCCGCGCAAACGGCATACTGACGGCTCATGGCATACGGGTGCGCAGTGAGTGCTGTGCGACGGCCTGCGAGCTGCTGCTGCGCCCCTGGGTGTGGTCCCTGCAGCACAAGAGGCCATGGATTAAGGCCAAGGTGGCATCGACCATGGATGGGCGCATGACTCGCGCCGGGCTCAAGTGGCTGAGTTGTCAGGAATCCGTACGCTTTGCCCACCAGATGCGCCTAGAGAGCGATGCCATATTGGTAGGCGGCAATACCCTGCGCATTGATAACCCCGCGCTGACCATACGCCACCCCTACCGCGAGGTGCCGCTCATCAAACAGCAGCCCTGGCGCATTGTCATGACTAAGGACAGTACCTCGCTGCCCGAAACTGCCAAGGTATTCACCGACAAGGATGCCGAGCGCACCCTCATACGCGAGGACGTGGGCAACCTGCGCGCCATGCTTCATGCTCTGTACGAGGAGTACGGCATTGTGAACCTCATGCTGGAGTGCGGCGGGCGCCTGCTGAGAACATTCCTCGAGGAAGGGCTGGTGAACGAGTGGGTGCAGATTGTAACCCCGCAGCTCAGTGGCGGTCCCGACCTGCTGCTGCCCGGCTATTACCTGCCCACGGAGCGTCGATTTGAGCAGGAGGAACTGATACCCAGCGGCAAGGATATTATCGTGCGCGGCCTCATACACTGACGCAACCCACCCGCTGAGCATGAAAATCATTCACACCTCAGACTGGCACCTGGGTAACCGACTGATGGACAAGAGCCGTCAGGGGGAGTTCCGGGCGTTCCTCGATTGGTTGCTGGCTGTTATGGCCGAGCAGGGGGCCGAGGCTCTGCTGGTAAGCGGCGATATCTTCGACAACCGCGATCCCGGTGCGCCCGCACTGCAGATGTTCAGCGATTTTCTGAGCAGGGCGGATGCCACGGGCTGCCGTCAGGTGGTACTGACCGCCGGCAATCACGATGGTGTGTCGGTTCCCGAGGCTGTGAATCCCCTGCTGCAGCGTTATGGAGCCCGGCTGATTTACCGGCTGACGGCAGATACTGCGGCGGAGTGTCTGGTGCCGCTCTGTGGTGCCGATGGAGAACCTGTGGCTCTGGTGTGTGCGGTGCCTTTCCTGCGGCCCTCGGAGGTCGCGCGGCGGGTGGATGCCGACAGCACGGCGCAGGCTTATCTGCCCGGCGTGCAGGATGTACTGAGTGCCGTTGCGGAACAGGCGCGGCAGTGGCAGGCAGCTCACCCCGGCAGACCGGTGCTCTGCATGGCCCACCTCAGTGTGGCCGGAGCAGAGAAAACAGCCAGTACCGAGGACGTGCTCATAGGCGGTGTGGAAACCCTGCCTGCGTCGGCATTCGACAAGGTATTCGATTATGTGGCTCTGGGGCATATTCACAAGGGTTACGCGCTGGAGGGCGGGCGACTGCGCTACTGTGGCAGTCCGTTGGCCATGGCGGTGGATGAGGCGGCCTATGAGCACCACGTGCTGCTGCTGGAGCTCACGGAGCAGGGGGTAAGCGTGCAGGCCCTGCCCGTGCCGGTGTTCACCTGTCATGTGAGTGAGCACTGCACCACACAGGAGCAACTGGCAGCCCTTCCGGAGCGCCTGCGCGAGCTCTCTGCCCGCCACGGCGGTGCCCCGGTGCACCTGCAGCTGCGCTATACCGGCAGCGGGGTGGATGACCTCGGCGCCTGGGTGCGCGAGAAGCTGCCCGAGGAACTGGTGCCGCACTGTCGCCTGTCGCTCTGGCGCCCCGGCAGTCAGGTGCACGACAATACGGAGGTCTATGGCGATGCCATGCCTACGGTTCACGAAGTTTTCGAGCGCAAACTGGCCGGCTGGCAGCAGGCCGGGGAGCCCCTGAGCGAGGAATCCCTCGCCCTCTTGCGCTCTCTTTTTGAATCCGCTTACCGCGAGGCTACCCATGAAGATTGAAAAACTGAAGTTCGGCAACATTAATTCGCTGGCCGGTGATTTTGAGGTGGATTTCACGCACCCCGAGCTGGCAGTACCGGGTATTTTTGTGATTACGGGGCCCACCGGCTCCGGCAAGACGAGTATTCTCGACTCCATCGCCTTTGCCCTGTATGGCAAATCACCCCGTCAGCGCGGTGTGAGCAAGAGCAGCAATGAGCTCATGAGCCACGGTACTTCGCAATGTTATGCCGAGGTGCAATTTGCTCAGGGGGGTGAGCACTATATTGCCCGTGCGGAGCAGAAACGCGCCCGCCGCGGTGCTAACCCCTTTTCCGAGGCGCGCTATGAGCTCTGGCACCTGACCGACGATGGGCAGAAGGAACTGCTCACCAACAGCAAGCGAGAGTATGACCGCTTGGTGCCGCTCTATACGGGATTGAGTTTCAGCAATTTCTCCCGCTGCATGATGTTGGCGCAGGGGGACTTTGCCGTCTTTCTGAAGGCCAATGAAAGCGAGCGTGCCGACGTGCTCAGCACTATTACCGGTACCGATATTTACATGCGGATAGGCGAGGTGGTTCATGAGCGCGTGGCTGCCATTGACCGGCAGATTCAGGAGCTCAAGCTGCTCCCTACCATGGCTACGGAGGAACGCGCACACAAAGAAAAGCTGCGCGATGATGCTCAGGCGGAGCTGAAGGACACCACCACCCGCCTGAGCCATGTGCAGAAATGCCTGGCCTGGCTGCAGGAACAACAGACCCGCGCTACGTCTGTTGCGAGTGCTGAGGAGAAATCGGCTCAGGCTACGCTTGCCTGGCAGGGCTTTGCCCAAGGTTCCGCCGCCGACTTGCAACAGGCCGAGGCCGCTCTGTCGGCTCAGCCCGCACAAACGGCTATGCTGCAATTCGCTCAGCAGCTCCAATCTCTCACAACTGACAAGGAAAAGCGGGAAAGCACCCTCAGTGACCTGCAGCAGGAGCATGCGGAACAGAAGAAAATTGTCGATACTGTTCGAACTATTCACTCTCAGAAGCTCAATCACTTACAGGAAAAACTCAAAAAGGTGCGCGAGGAGATGCGCCCGCAGGAGACCAAGTGCAATCTCATGCGTGAGAATGCTAAAAAACTGGCAGATGCTCTTGCACAGGGCAATGCTGATTTGGAGAAAGCTGCCGACAAGCTGGCGGGCATTGCCGACAATATCAGTAAGGTGGAGCAATCAGTTGGTGCCCACACAGCGGAGCTCGAGAAACTCAATCGCGACATGCCGCTTGCCGGGGAGCAATTGCCCCTGTTGCAGGCGCGTTTGCACGACTGGCAGCAGCACCCCGCTGCCGCAAAACAGCAGGAACTCCCCGCTACCGAGCAGATAGCGGCGGATTTATCAGCGGCTCAGCTGCAAATCCAACCCGCCGAGGAGCAGGTGGAGCGCCTGCGGAATATCCTGGAGCTCAAGCGGCGGCAGCTCAGTATCGAGGATCAGCTGGCGGCTCTTTACGTCGATTTTCGCGAGGGGCGTTTGGATAGCTGCCCCTGCTGTGGTGCCACTGTGCCCGGGAATCGACGGGTGATGCTCAATGACGATGTGCAGGCTGCTGAGAAGGCGGTCAATGTGGCCGCAACCGAGCTGCAGAACTGCAAACGGCTTGTGACGGAGCGCGAGAGCCTGCTTCGACTGGCTGAGCTGCGGGAGGCTTTCTGCAAGGTGCTGACCGATTGCGGTATGGTGGCAGTGCAGAATTATGCCGCTGCTGCGGATATCGTTAAGCGCCTGACTGACCATCGGAAATCCGTGGCGGAGCTCGAGAAAAAGCTGGAGAAGGAAAAGGAGGAACTCACCAAGTTACGCTCTGATTTCGAGGCTCAGAAGGCGCGCGTGCATGAGCTGACCCGTGCCACGGGGCAGGCCGTGCAGCAAGCCCAACATGCTGCCGGGGAGTACAAGAAGTTTGCTGCCGAGTTTGTGGCGCAGTGGGGCTCTCTGGCCACGGCCGATCAGCTCGAGGAGCGCTACACTGAGCAGATTCAGGAGCTGCAGGATTTAATTGACAATGAAGAGAAAAAGCTGCAGAAGCTCTTCATGAAGGAAAACAGCGCAGCGGCGGCTCTCAAGGTCCTGAGCGATAAACTGGCCGAAACCGGTGAGCTCTACAGAAACAGTCAGCTGGAATGGGCGGAAAAGCTGAGCGCTGCCGGATTTGCCGATGAGGCAGCCTATGAAACAGCCCGGCAATTCCTGCCCAAGCTCGAGGAACTGCGCGCCGAGCGCGACCGCCTGAAGGAAGAACTGGCCGGCGCAACGGCTCTCTGTGAGCGCGAACAGCAGGCCTATGCCGAACATCTGGCCGCCAACCCTACGCAGGAGGGCGACAGTACCGAAAATCTGCTGCCCGTCGCAGAGGGCTTGCTCTCTCTGCAGAACCAGCAGCAGGAATTGCTCAATACCTTGCAGGTTGCACTGCAGGCCGACGATGTGGCACGCCGAGCTAATAAACAAGTGGAAGAGCAGGAGAAAACCCTGCGTGCCGAGCGCGCCCGCCATGACCTGCTCAAGCAGGTACTCGGCGACAAAAAAGAGGGTTTCAAGCAATTTGCCCAGCAGATTACCTTCGACATGTTGCTGCGCAAGGCTAACATTGAGCTCCGCAACCTCAGCGAGCGCTATGAACTGCGCCGTAACCCGCAGAAGGATAACGGACTGGGGCTCATGGTCGTCGACCGCGAACTCGGTATAGACGAGGGCCGCGACTGCTCCAACCTTTCCGGCGGCGAGAGCTTTATCATCAGTCTGGCACTCGCCCTTGGTCTCTCCCGCATGGCAGGTACCACCCGCATTGATTCCCTCTTCCTCGATGAGGGTTTCGGCACCCTCGACCGCGACACTCTGGCTCACGTTCTCCACAGCCTGCAAAAACTGCGCGCCGATGGTAAAATGGTCGGCATCATCTCACACGTCGAGAGCCTCAGCGACCGCATCTCTGCCCGCATCCAGGTCCAAGCCCTCCGCGGCGGCTTCTCCACCCTCACCGGTACCGCAGCCGTGAGGAAAGTTGAAAGTTGAATATTGAAAGTTGAAAGTCTTTGAGTTAGGCGCCTGACGGCGCGTCCCGCAAGGCTTGTTCCACCGTTCACGCCACGCGCTTCGCGTCTCGCGCGCTCGCTTGCTTCCGGCTTCTCTTCGATACGCCGAGACGGGTCGCCGAGGCAGGCCGCGGGCTTTGTCCGCCAAATATCAGAACCCGCGCTTGCGCGGGTGGCATACGATAGCCCGGGCGTGGAGCTCCGCAAGGGGCGGAACCCCGGGTACGGAATAAAAAAAGAATACGAACCCCGCCGAATGGCGGGGTGGCATAAAGGGTTGCATTATGTTGTAAGGTGTTTATTTTGGGTGCGCTGCAAACTCATGAAGCCATCGGGTATATTCATACCACGCATTATGGCGCCCCTGGCGGGGCTCTATGCTAGGCTCCCGTCTTCGGCTCCGCCTACGCCGAGGCAGGAGCCTTCTCTCGCGGGTAATTGCTTACTAAGCTCCTATTTATATGATTACTTTACTGCTGCTTATTCTCTGACTTATTCTGGCAAGGCTGCCCATCTACACCCAGATATACGCGATTTACTTCGTTCCCCTGAGCATCATATTCTTTGCGAATAGCAGCATAGCCACCTGCCAACATTATCGGGTTACCATCCAAATCAAGGAATACTGAGAGTGTTTCACGTCCTTGAGCATCATATTCCATGCGGTGTCCGGCATGTCCGTCTTTGTGTAGGCATGGATTACCATCTTTATCCAGATACACGTTTTTCACTACGTGCCCCTGGGCATCATATTCCTTGCGTATGGAGGCGTATCCTTCCGGCAGCATGATTGGTAGCAAATCCGTTCCAAGGTACGTGATAAGTGTTGGATTGCCTTTTGTATCATATTCTGTGCGTTTACCGGCGTAGCTATCCGGCCGCATCACCGGTTTCAAATCCGTTCCAAGGAATATGAAGAGAGTTTCATTGCCGTTTGCATCATATTCTGCGCGAAAACCGGCGTAGCCTATCGACAGCATCACCGGTTGCAAATCCGTTCCAAGGAATATGAAGAGAGTTTCATTGCCGTTTGCATCATATTCTCTGCGAACACCGGCGAAGTTTCCCGACTTCAGCATCGGATTACCATCCAGGCCAAGGAATACTCTGAGAGTTTCGCGGCTTTTACCATCATACTCCTTGCGTATTCCGGCATATCCGTTTTTGTCTAGGCACGGCTGACCATCTACACCCAGGTACATGCGTTTCACTTCACGACTCTGGGAATTATATTCTCTGCGAACACCGGCGTAGCCATCCGGCTGCACCACTGGTTGCAAATCTGTTCCAAGGTACATGCAGAGCGTTTCATTGCCGATTGCATCATATTCTCTGCTAACACCGGCGTAGCCTTCCGGCCCCATCACCGGTTGCAAATCCGTTCCAAGGTACACTTTGAGCGTTTCATTGCCGTTTGCATCATATTCTGTGCGAACACCGGCGTAGCCTTTCGGCCGCATCACCGGTTGCAAATCCGTTCCAAGGTATATGAAGAGAGTTTCATTGCCTTTTGCATCATATTCTTTGCGAACACCGGCGTAGCCTATCGACAGCATTATCGGTTGCAAATCTGTTCCAAGGAACACGTTGAGTGTTTCATTACCGTTTGCATCATATTCTTTGCGAAGTCCGGCGTAGCCACTCAACTGCATCACCGGTTGCAAATCCGTACCAAGGCACACGATGAGAGTTTCATTGCCTTTTGCATCATATTCTTTTCGAATGCCGGCGTAGCCTTTCGGGTGCATCACCGGTTGCAAATCCTTACCAAGGAATACTCTGAGAGTTTCATTGCTTTTTGCATCATATTTTTTGCGAATACCGGCGTAGCCTTCCGACAGCATCACTGGTTGCAAATCCGCACCAAGGAATACGTTGAGAGTTTCATTGCCTTTTGCATCATATTCTTTTCGAATACCGGCGTAGCCACCTGCCAATATCACCGGGTTATCATTTAAGCCAAGGGATACTCTGAGAGTTTCACGCCCCTGATCATCATATGTATAGCGGATTTCGGCATTTCCATCTTTGTGTAGGCAAGGTTGACCATTCACCCCCAGATATGTGACCTTCTCTACATTGCCACGAGGGTCATATTCGGCTTTCCAAGAGGATATTCCATCCACCAGACACGGCTGACCATCTACACCGAAATACTTCTGTTTCGTCATATTTCCTTGGTCATCGTACTCACATTCAATTCCGGCATTACCGTCCCGGTGCAAACAAGGTTCATCATTTACGCCTAAATATTCACGTTTTGTTTCCAGCCCCTGTTCATTTAACGTACGCTTCACACCAGAAAATCCATCTGCAATGATACAGGGTTGACTATCTACTCCTATATAGGTTCGTTTCGTCCCATTTCCCTGATCATCATACTCGAATTTGAAGCCGGCATATCCGTCTTTGTCTAGGCAGGGCTGACCATCTATTCCTATCCAGGTTATTTTCGTCACATTGCCGTTATCATCATATTCACTTTCATACCCTGAAATGCCATTTGTCGTCAGGCAGGGCTTACCGTCCAATCCATACGATATTGCTTTTATAACATTTCCTTTTCCGTCAAATTCATACACCTCCTTTGCTATGAAGATTTTTTTAAAATTCCCTTTTCCGTCATATGCCTCCTTTGCTATGGAAAATTCTTTCAAACAAGGATTCCCCTGAGCATCCTCGTAAGATGTCTGAACATGGTTCTTATTTTCCCATTGATAAATCTCTTTCGAGTAGCCATTTTCAATCACCGCAGGATTTCCCTCCTCATTGACATAAGTCAGCTTTGTTGCCAGTCCTTCGTCATTATACTCAACATCATATCCTGCAATACCTTTTTGGGTGGAGACAACTTCCCCGCGGTCTGACAAATAGCGCAACTTCAAAATCTGCCCTGTTATCTCATCGCGTTCATAGCTGTAGCCGAACACGCCCTCTGCATTCTTGCACTTCTCACCGTCAGAAGTCTGGAACATTTCTTTCACCACACGGCCGCGGGCATCACGTTCCACCTTCATCTGGTTGATCTTTGCTTTACGTGCGGGGATTCCGGTATTAGCCAGATTTACGCCCATCTTCTTACTGATGAGTTCAACGGCGATGCCACTTCCCTTTTCTTTTCCCTTATCATCTTCGCGGACAAAACGAATTAA
>JAFURE010000073.1 GCA_017471985.1 Akkermansia sp.
CAGAGAAAGGAAGGTGCGCACCTCCTCATCAATCCAGTTCTTACCTTCCTCATTCGGTCGGGCCGAGTTTTCCGAACAAATCACAATAAGGTACTTCGATACTTCCAATCCGCCTTTCAGTGCCTCATTGAGTTTATCGATAATCAAATCTGTTTTGTCACGATATATGGGACGTACATTATCCGGCTTTTGCGGATACTTTATGCACAATTTGCTGGGCAATTTAAAATAGCTCAGGTAGCGGTGCAATTTTTCCGCAAACTTGGCATCCTTGCGGCTATAACTGATAAACGCGAAATATTTGAAAATGCGAGAGGAAGACATATGGAAAAAGGAAAGAGTTAATTATTTAAGATATATAAATAAACTGTACCTCAGGGACTTATGAAACTAGTTCCCCCCATTGTTGATTAAATACATATATCATTCCATACCCTCATATGTCAATATATTTTTTGTGATATGTTGCATAGGGAGCTGGCGACCTCTGCATTCTCTACGGGTACAATCCGGGGATGTTGAAGTATGAATTTTTAAGCAAGGTGGAAATATGGATTTTTACACTTTTCCAAGCAAATTCGGTGGTAAAATTGACACTTTTCCAAGTTTTTGGGGTGAGTGGTGCTCCCAAGCAAGCGGAAATCCGTCTTCGGTTGTCGATGATACGTCCACCCTGAACGCATCCTTGCGGCGCACCTGTCTCGGCGTATCGCAGAGAAGCCGGTAACCGCCTAACTTGAATATCCAAAATTCAAAATCCAACTTTATAACGGCCTATGGCCGGGTGAAAAGCGAGCTAAAGCCCGCAGTGAAGAACCGTGCTGCGCACGGTGGTGAAGACTGCGCTGCGCGCAGAGTGAAGACCAAGGCTGTTACCTTGGGGATGGAGGGGGGGATGGACTTCCCTATTTTCCTCAAACCGCACCGGGGCGGAACATTTTTTCCACGTACTTGGCAATCATATCGACCTCGATATTGACCGTGCTGCCCACGCTGTAGCAGTGCATGATGGTGCGCTGCCAGGTGTGGGGCGTAATCCAGAACTCGAGTTCGCCGCCCTCGTGGATGGCGGCGATGGTAAGGGAAACGCCGTCGATGGTAATGCTGCCTTTGTCGATGGTGTAGCGGGTGAGCTCCTGCGGTATACGCACGCGCACCATGTGGTCCTGCCCCACGGGGGTGATGGAGGTGACGGTGGCTGTGCAATCCACATGGCCCATGACCAGGTGGCCGCCGAATCTGCCGCCGGTGCCCATGGCACGCTCCAGGTTGCAGAGCGAGCCCTCGGTCAGTGTGCCCAGGGAGGTCACGCGCATGGTCTGGGTGAGCAGGTCAAACTCCACACGGTTGCCCTCTATGCGGTCAACGGTCAGACAGCAGCCGTTCACAGCGACAGAGTCGCCCAGTGCCAGCTCGGCGGCAAAGGGGATTTCGATGGCGTAGCGCGCACCCTTCTCGATGGGGGTGCGCTGCTGTACGGTGCCGGTGCACTCTACAATACCGGTAAACATGGCTCAATCTCAGCGAATCAGGATGAAGAACAGGAACATGATGGTCGTGGGTACGAAGGCCCACAGGAACAGCTTGAGCGCGCTGATTCCACTCTTGAAGTACTTGCCCAGAATTGCCTGACCGGCCGGGTTGGGGGCGTTGGCAATCACAGTCAGACCACCGCCGGTCACAGCACCGGCAACGATGGCGTACTTAATCTCCTCTTGCAGGTTGGGTACGGTACTGGCCAGGAAGGTGACCGAGGCGTTGTCGTTGAAGGCAGTCAGTATGCTGGCCAGACCCATGGTGGCCGTGGCGCCCAGCTCAGAGAGTGCCTGCAGCACGGGCTGCATCCACCACCCCTGCACGCCGCCCATGATAAGCAGACCCGCAAGGAAGAAGGCCACCAGCATGGGTACCTTAATCGAGAAGGCGTTCTGGTACTGCGGGGTGGCCATGGTGAAGCCCAGGAAGAACATGAACCCGCCGATGAAGCAGGCAGGGTGGTGCGCAAAGTACACCGTCCAGGCCAGGAAGAAGATGGACACGCCGTACACCCAGTAGGGGATGACATCCTGACGGTCCTCCCAGCTGGTGGGCACGGCGCTGTCGAAGGCACTGTTGGCGCGCTGCACCTCAGCCAGACGGTCGAACTCCTTGCGGAATATCATGAAGTAGATGACGTTGGCCAGCACAATGCCTGCCACGGCCTTCCAGCCGAAGTGCAGGAACATGTGGCCCATGCCCCAGTCCCACTTACCGGCTACCATCACGATGGGGGGAGCGGCAAAGTGGGTGAGGGTACCACCGACGGATACGTTCACGAACAGCAGGGCAATCGTGGCGTATTTCAGCGAGTCGCTGGGCTTGAGCTGGTAGAACTTCTTGCCCAGCAGAATGGCGGCCAGGGTCATGGCGGCAGGCTCGGTGATGAAGGAGCCCAGCAGCGGCGCAATGCACAGTACCGACAGCCACCAGGCAGCCGGTGTGCCCGAGCCCAGCGAGGCGCCGAACTTCAGCGTGTTCTCGGCCAGTCGGTATATCGGGCGGGAGGATGCAATCACCATCACCACTGCCACAAACAGCGGCTCGGTAAAGCTGGTGTCGTGGTCGATGTAAAGCAGGAAATCCTCCATCGAGTAATAAGTGTTGCACACCAGAGCAAAGGGTATAATCCACAGGCCGAACACTACTTCCACCTCGCCCAGGAAATGGCAGAGGGTAGAGGCAAAGGACACAGGCACGCGCTGCTCGGGGTGCAATATGCGGAACTTCTCCTGTTTGAGTTTCTGCTTGTGAGCGTGCTCGAGCTTGTGAGCGAGCGACTGGAACATGGGTGCCAGGAAGGTGTGCAGAATGGCGCACAGGAAAATCAGACTGGCGGCCAGGTTGAAGTTGTCGACTTTCACGCGGTGGCAGAGCTTGTCCCACAGACCCATGCCTTCCTCCTCGCTCTCGTAGATACCCAGGGGGATGGGGAAACGGCTGTACTGCTCCTTGCCGCCGGTGTAGTGGCAGGTCCAGGCGGGGATTTCATCCGAATTGCGATTCCATACCGTCTCACCGCAGTCGGGGCATGGCATGCCGTTGGAGGGCGGTAGGAATCGCTCCTTCATTTTGGCGTGGTCGAGGGCGGAGTGACCGTCAAAGGCGTGGTGACCTTTGTAATTCATGTAGCCCTTCAGGAACTTATAACTCATATCGCCGGCGGCGGCTCGCAGTGCGGCCTTTGCCTGATCGCTCAGGTGGTCGGCACCGGCTATGAGCTCTTCCTTGAGCTCTGCCTCAGTCTTCACATGTACAGTCTCGACCGGTGCTGCTGCAACCGGGGCAGTAGTAGGCTCTGTCGGTACCGGCTCTGCCTGCTGTGCATAAACGGCACAGCCCACAAAGGCAAAGCATGCCAGGGCGATTTGATAGACGAATCTCTGCATGGCGTGTATTTCGTTAACGCTTTCATACTAGCACAAGCTGCACCCCATGGCAAGCAGAAAGGAGAGCCATTGTGTAGCTATGAGGCCAATTCGACAACTGCTCTGCGTCAGCAGAGCAATATCACTGAGCCACAGGCTCAATATCACTGCGCCCCTAAGGGCGCGGAATTCAAAAGCCCGCACTTGTGC
Organism: Akkermansia sp.; assembly: GCA_017471985.1. Taxonomy (GTDB): domain Bacteria; phylum Verrucomicrobiota; class Verrucomicrobiia; order Verrucomicrobiales; family Akkermansiaceae; genus Akkermansia. Next base: position 3,615 of record JAFURE010000073.1, read on the forward strand.
GGGCGACAGAGAATTAGCCCAGAGCAAGCGAGCGGCAGCTCGCGTAGCTCTGGGTAAAGCGAAAATACAATCAGAGCCCCGCAGACGTGCGGGGCGACAGAAAGGCGGGTTTCAACCGTATGCGAATCTTTTATGATGAGCTCCTGTCCTTTGGGTTGAACGTTCGTTCATTTCTGAGCAAAACTCCTCTGTCACCCCGCGAGTATGCGGGGTTCAAATATCTATTCTTTATAACCCCGGGGTGCGCTCGCTTATGCTCGCTTCCCCGGGGCTACTGTTCTGTCGCCCGCACTTGTGCGGGCTCTATAAAAGTCTGGGTAAATTAGAATAATGGCAGCTTCGCTGCTTTGATAAGAGTACGATTTATTGCGCCCTTAGGGGCGCAGTGATATTGTGCCTGCGGCACAGTGAAATTGCGGCTTGCGCCGCAGTGATATTCATGCTGCGCATGAGTGATATTGCTCTGCGTCAGCAGAGCAGTTGAAAGCCCGGCAGTGAATCATCACTACCGGGCTTTCTTTAGAATTCGTTTGCCTTCCCTTTACTCCTCTGTCTTTTCCTCAGCAGGGGCAGGTTCGGGGGCGGCGGGTGCTGCCTCCTCTGCGGCGGGAGCGGGTTCAGCCGGTGCCGGTGTAGCAGTCTCGGCGGGCTTGTTCTCGCTCTTCTCCTGCGGTTCGGGGCGGTCACTGGCGGCGCTCACCATGAGCTCGCGGCCCATGAAGGGCTGGCCGTGCAGCACCTCAGCAGCCTTGCGGGCGTCCTCGAGCTGGTACATTTCCACGAAGGCGTAACCCTTGCTCTTGTAGGTGCGGGGATTGTAAATGATGTCAACACTGCGCACATTGCCGAAGCCTTTGAAAAGGTCCTCGAGCTCGCTCTCGTTGGCCTCGTAGGAGAGGTTGCCGACGTAAAGGCGGGCATTGCGGGTGGGCGGGGTGGAGGTAGCGCGGCGGCGGCTCTTACCGGCAGCGGCGGGGTTGCCGCCGTGGTTATTGGTCTTGGCCACGCGTACTTTCTGGGGCGGGTTGTTGCGGTTTTTTTTCTCGCGCTTGTTGTCGTTCTGCTCCTTCTTCTTACCAAAACCGAAGAAGTTCAAGATACGCCGGAGCAGCGAGGGTTTGCGTGCGGGCATGGGCTCGGGGCGCGGCATGCGCTGCCGGCGGTGACGGCCCTGATGGTTATTGCGGCGGCGGCGGGCACCCTGGCCCTGCCTGCCATGCGTGTAGTGTTCAGCCATTGTATGTGTGTGTGTTATGGGGCACTCTGCTTGCTTCACCGTGACCTGTATTCACGCTCAGGCCGGGAGCGGCGGCGCCCTCATGAGTTTATGTGCTAAGTGGCGGCGGCGGGCGCGCATGCAATGGAGAGAGCCTGCACCCATACGTTCCGCCGAGCCTTATTCTACTCAGAACTATTGAAATTGCAAGCTTAAAGTGCGGCATAACTCAATAGGTAACAACTTATTTTGACGGTACTTTTACGTTAGTGCGGGAGACTGTGAAAAAATGCTCGCAAAGTGGTGGCGGTGTGTTATACTGGCCGCGGTGAATATCACGCAGCAGGAGATGATGTGGGCAGCGGCAGTCGGTATGGCTGTGGCGCTGGTACTGGGGGTGTTGGGCGGCTATGCCTGGGCGCGCTTTCGCAGTGTGCGGCGCATCGCTGAGCTGCAGGCCGAGCTTCGTACACTGCACGGGGCCCGGGCTGAGGTGCAACTGCAGTTCCGTGCACTGGCAGAGGAGGTGCTGGCTCACAGCACAGCCGGGTTGCAGCACAGCAATACCGAGCAACTCAGCGCGGTACTCGGCCCGTTGCGCGAGCAAATCAGCGGTCTGAACCGCGCCGTGGCCGATACTCGTGCCGCCGGTGCCGACAATACTGCCAGTGTGCGTGAAATGGTACGCTTGCTTCTGGGCAGGGCCGAGGAAATAGGTAAGGATGCCGCCAACCTGACCCGCGCTCTGAAGGGTGACAGCAAGGTGCAGGGTGATTGGGGGGAGGCAGTGCTGGAGCGCCTGTTCGAGAGCGCCGGTCTGCAGAGTGGCACGCATTATGAACTGCAGAAAAGTTACGATACACCCGCCGGTCGACTGCGGCCCGATGCCGTGGTATACCTGCCGCAGGGTACCAGTCTGGTGATTGACAGCAAGGTGTCGCTCACGGCTTTTGTCAGTCTTATGGCGGCAGAGGATGACGCCGCTCGTACCACAGCCACGCGTGCCCACCTGAACTCGGTGCGTGCTCATGTGAGCGAGCTGGCCGGCAAGCACTACGAGCGCCTGGAGCCGGGCTCACCCGATTTTGTGCTCATGTTCATACCCAACGAGGGAGCCTATATTGCTGCCGTGCAGGCCGCGCCCGAGTTGCTGGTTACGGCTATGCGCCGCAAGGTGCTGCCGGTGAGCCCGTCGAACCTCATGATGGCCCTGCACCTGGCACGCCTGCTCTGGCAGCGTGATACCCAGCAGCAGAATGTGCAGAACATTGTGGAGCGTGCCACGTTGCTCTACGAAAAGTTTGCCCGTTTTCAGGAGTCCTTCGATGCCGTGCACCAAGCGCTCGAAACCGCCACTGCCGCCTGCGATGAAGCTCGCTCTCGACTCTACACCGGCAAGGGGAACTACCTCAGTCAGGTCGAAAAACTGCGCGAGCTGGGGATTAAGTGAGAAAAGTTGAATTTTGGATTTTGAAAGTTGAAAGTATTGGGCTTGGCGGCTGCGCCGCGGGCTGCGAGGCCTATTCATCCGTTCACTCCCCTCGGCCGTAAGCCGAGGGCGGCGGCAAGTGTGATTCAGGCTCAGGCCCGTCGCGATGCTCGTACGCACCCGCGAACGTTCGAACCGCGCGTTCCCGGAAAATCATAACGACATTTATAGTTGAAGTTTTGGGAGTTCCACTCACTTCGCTCGTCAGATTAGCAAAGCCCATTCAACCGCCGACGCCCCGCGCCTGTAAGCGCGGGAAGTAAGTGGGGAATAGGCTCTGCTACTCCGCTCGCATGGCGAGCCGAACTCTGAATATCCAAAATTTAAAATTCATTACTCCGCTACGCGCAGCTTATCACCGACCTTGATTTTAGATACCTGTCTGTTTGTCATATTATTGAGTTGCATGAGTCGGAGAACGGGAATTTTGTGCTTACGTGCTATTCTTGACAGAGAATCCCCCCTTTTAACCGTGTAGAACTTGCTGTCCTCCTTGAGCAGAAGTTCTGTTACAGGTAAAGTGGGTGGCTCTTTCAATGTTTCGCCCGGCTGACTCTCATCAAGGTTAGGCCGGATTTCGGGTCTTGGTACCGTGGGGACGATGTCATAACCAGTATAGGAAGGCTCCGGCATCTCCACAGGGGTGCTCGGCACAGTTTCCGGGGGAACAAGTACCGGATTTTCAAAATCAGATTCGTCGGGAACCGGTACCGCTGCATCTATCTCTGTGGGCTCGGCCACCACCGGTGTTTCTACAGGAGGTTTTGGATCGGTAGTAGGTTTAGGTTTTAAATCCTTTATCATATCCGGAGATATTTTGATATGTTGCTTTATATCTTCAATATCAATATGAGAAGAAGCCTGGTGTTGTTCAGAATCGAAATCTTTTCTCTTTTCACATTTATCCAATATCGGAGTTATGAATAGAAAGAATGAAAAAGTCAGAATCATGGAAAGGATGGACACAACGGGATTGACATTCTTTCCGGCGTTGTTCAGTTCAGCTTGCCATTCTGCTGCACTCTGCCAGCGTTTGAGAGAATCCGGATCTCGTGCTTTGTCTATTGTGGCCAGTACGCTGCGGGAATATAGGCGGCGCACCATTTTGTTCTCCGTGAGTAAATCTGCATTGTAGATAGGTTCCCTACCTGTTATCAGTCGATAACAGGTTGCCCCCAGAGCATACAAATCGATATTGGGCTGTGGATATTCATTGTAGCCGGTTTTCGCTATCTGCTCAGGCGGGGCATAGCCGAATGTGCCAATCTGAGTTGCTCTCCGGTTGGTTGTGGAAATCCGGGCTGCCCCGAAGTCTATGAGAACGGGAGTACCCTCGGGGGTTATGATGATGTTCTCGGGCTTGATGTCGCGGTGTATCACCCCATGTTCATGCAGGTGGGAAATGGCCCCGAGCATGGTGGTCATGAAGGACTGCAGGGATTTGCGGGGTATGTTGCTGTGCTCGGGGTAGAGCTTGTGCAGGTTGGTGCCCTTCACCTGTTTCATGACGATGTAACCGGTGTTATTGGCGTAGAATGCGGCCAGTACCCTTACTACATTCGGGTGGTAAGGCAGGTTGATGAGGGTGGAGGCCTCCTTCTTGAAATTTTCCATCGACCAGTCGAACAATTCTACCTTGTCGGGGTAGGGGTGCACCGTTTCCCCATCGGTTGAATCTCGGTATACACAGCCTGCCGGGAAATTCTCTTTGATAACCACCGGGCGGTCGCTTGCTATTTCCCTTGCTTTGTAGGTTATGCCAAATCCGCCTATGCCGATTTTTCGCTCAATGACATAGCTTTTGTTGAGTATATAACCCTCTTTCAAAGAAGTTGCGGGAGATATGGGAGAGTCCGATGGTGACATGGCTGAAATGTTATGTTCAGTATATACTGACGACGATAGAACGAATTTGTTGATTACTTTTTACGGCAGTAGATTGTATAGATACTCTGGTTATTGTCAAGTATGAGTTTGTGTAAATGCAGGTATTTAGTCACGCGTTGGAACAATTAGAGGTTTAGATCTTTTATACGGCTAAATTGGAGCTTGGCCACCTATCCCCAAGGCGTCAGCCTTGGTCTTCACCATGCGCGCAGCGCATTCTTCACCACCGTGCATAGCACGGTTCTTCACCGAGGGCTTCAGCCCGCTTTTCACCCGGCCGAAGGCCGTTAAAAGTTATTTATTACCCTTTGCGAGCATAGCGAGCCTAGCATAGAGCCCGCGAGAGCGGGCGACAGCACATAGGCAGGGGTGAGCGAGCGATAGCTCGCGTAGCCCCTGTTACAGGAATAAGAGGAAATGAAGCCCCGTGAAACGGTGGCGACAGCCTTTCGCGGCCTGACGGTTGCATACATCTAAATCCCAAAGCTACCGCTCTTATCCGTCAGGCTGTCACCCCGTTTCACGGGGCTCTCAATATTTTTTGCTCAATACCCGGGGCTTCGCCGCTGCGCGGCTTCACCCCGCGCTATGTGCTGTCGCCCCGTTTACACGGGGCTTTTGATTCCGCTCCCCTTCGGTTCG
>JAFURE010000074.1 GCA_017471985.1 Akkermansia sp.
CTTGGAGTTTGCTTATATGCAACCGTCAGTCTACGAAAGGCTGTCGCCGCCGTTTCACGGGGCTCCCATTATACTTACTCTGGTAACAGGGGCTACGCGAGCTGGCGCTCGCTCACCCCTGCCTATGTGCTGTCGCCCGCCGAGCGGGCTCAAAGTACGGTTCGCCTTCGGCTCACAAGGGATAAAAGCTTTTTAACGGCCTGCGGCCGAGTGAAAAGCGGGCTAAAGCCCGCGGTGAAGAACCGAGCTGGCACGGTGGTGAAGAATGCGCTGCGCGCAGGGTGAAGACCAAGACTGACGCCTTGGGGATAGGGGGACAAACTCCAATTTGTCGAACTGTGAGCTTGCAAGTTTAACCATAAAATCATAAATGACGAAAGTGAGTCAGAGGAGATAGAGGGTTCTGGGGGTGGTATTGGGGGCGTCGAAGGTGGTGATGACGGTGGCTGGGGCGTGGGTTCGCAGGTCGACGAGTTGAATGGCGCCGTGGGGGCAGGCCTGCTGGCAGGCGGTCTGTGGGGTGGTACCGCTACTGCGGGCGGCATTGAGACGCTGAATGCAGTAGGTGCATTTTTCCATCACACCACGGGGGCGTTGGCTGACCTGCGGGTTGGGGGGAGTGGCTGCGTGGTCTGAGTAGCTGCGGAAGTTGAAGTGGCGGGCGTCGTAGGGGCAGGCGGCGGCGCAATAGCGGGTACCCCAGCAACGGGGGTAGACCATGGCGTTGAGCCCTTCATCTGTATGCACGGTGGCATGCACGGGACAGACAGCCTCGCAGGGGGCTTGCTCGCACTGCCGGCAGGCAGTGGGGAGGTAGAGAGTGCTGTGCTGCGGTGTGGTGTAGCGGTCAATACGCAGCCACTGCAGGTCGCGGTGGTTGGCCAGATCGGCAGTGCCAACGGTGGGGATGTTGTTTTCTGCGCGGCAGGCCAGGGTGCAGGCACCACAGCCGTTGCAGCGATTGAGGTCGATGAGGAGCGCCCACTGCGGGGTAGTGGCTGTCGGGTGCTGCGGTGGCGTGCCGGTGCGGTGGAGGGGAAGTGATTGAGCAGGTCGGTGCGGCAGGGGACTGTTTGGGGTGGTGCTCAGTTTGGTTGCACCGATGGTTTGCGGGCAGAGGGGCAGGCAGGTGACTTGAAGTTGTTGCTGACCGCAGGCGGGCAGTTTGTGACCGTTCACCACTGCGGTGCAGGGGGCTGTGCCGCCGGGGAGCAATACTTCGGCGGCACCGGCGGTGCCGGTGAGGGGGAACCAGCACTCCTGCAGCCAGGGGTTGTGGGCGTAGCGCCCATCGATGAAATAGGGGTGCAGGTAGTGGCAGAGGGGGTGCACCTCGGCGCGGGGAAGTTGCTGTGGCGCAGGGGCTGCCTGTTCTGCTATGCCGCGGCGCAGCAGTTGCTCGGCCTGTGGTACGGCGCGTAGCAGCCATTCCCTGGCGGGGGAAATGGCGGGGCGCTCGCTCAGGGGCAGGGGCTCGCGGTGCAGCAGGCTGTGCAGGGCCTCGCTCTCTGCCACGGCGGGGCGCAGGGGGTGGGTGACGGGTTGGCGCAGGCAGAGGTTGCCGTGGGCATCGGCATCGGCCCCCCATTCTTCCAGAAAGTGGGTGAGGGGGATGGTGTAGCGGCAGAGTTGCGCCGTGATGTCGAGAGAAGCCGGGCCGGGGGGAACAAATCGCACGGTTTCGGCAGCTGTGCTCTGCAGGGCCGCGGCAAAGACCGGGTTCAGTCCGGCAGGGTCGGCCGGGGTGAAGATGATGAGCAAATCGAGCTGTGGCAGAGCGGCTGTGAGCTCTGACAGAGTGCCATAGCCGGTGGGGTAACGCAGTGCCGGGCCCAGAGTGGAATCCACCAGCGAATCCAGCTCCGGGCAGGTGGTGCTGCGGGGCTCGGTGAGGGGGTCGTATTCGTAAAAGCTTGCCGTAGGGTATTGACGCAGTTCTGCTACCTGTGCCGCACGCACCGGGCTGTAGCCGGCCGGAAAGAGAAAGGCGGTGCGCCTGCCCTCGCGCAGAGCTGTTGACCAGGCACGCCAGGCACCCTGCAGGGCCCGCTCGGGGTAGGGTTTGCCGTTGAAGGTTGCAGTGGCAGGGCGCCCGGGGCTGTACAGGTCGGTGAGGGTGGCCTGAGCAAAGGCGGGTAACCCGCGGTGAATGTGCTCGTAGTGCGGGTTGGGCTGCAGCATGGTGGGCAGCCCCTTATGGCACACCGCCAGCATGGGCAGCGCGCCGCCGGGCCAGGGCATGGCTGTGGCAAAGCAGGTGGCCTGCCCGGGTAGCTGCCACTCGGGGCAGCCCTCGGGCTCAATGGCGTATTGTTGCGCACGCCTGCATGCCGGAAGGGCTGTGAGCGCCAGCGCCCCCAGCCCTTTCAGGAAATCACGTCGACTCAGAGTTGACATGTGTGGTGAATTGATTGCCGGTCGCTTGCTGCGTGAACAACAGGCAATTTGCAGAAGGAACTAGTTACGAAGGACTATGTGATATGATAGGCGGGCTTTCGCCCGCGCCTTAATGCGCAGTCGACAAGCTCAATAATTTGTCTATCGTAATTTGTAACTTGTCCATCTTTCCCGGGATTGTTCCGGTGCGTATTACTTCTTCTTTTTCTTCTTGCCACAGTGGTCCTTCCAGTTCAGGGCACCGGAGGCATGACCGGCATAGAGCACCTTGCCCTTGCGGTCTACGATAGTGGTGTGAGGTATGCCGTTGGGCTTGGTAAAGCCGGGTAATTTCTGAGCACCGGGGTCCTTGTAGTGTATGCCGGCGATTTCCTCGCTGTAGTGGCGTATGTATTCCTCGGCGGCCTCGGGGGTCTGGTCGTGACCTACGAGTATGATTTCCACCTTACCTTTCTTCATGGCCTCATATTCCTCGATGAGCTTGGGCATAATCTGTTTGCAGGGGCCGCACCAGCTGGCGGAGTGCAGGTAGATGTAATATTTGGCCTTGGTGTTGGGGGTGCCGTTGAAGAACTCGAGCGCCTCGATGGCCTTGGGTACGGTTTTGAAAGACTCGGCTGCTGCTTTTTTAGCGGCTTCGCGTGCGACTTTCTTGGCGTGTTCCTGCATGTCACGAGCCATGTCGGGGTCGATTTCGGAGCCTTCCTCACCGGACTTAGCTTCGGGGTTATCGATGGTAAAGTTGCGCCAGCTTATGACATCGCTGCCGTGGCGGGTGGCCAGAATATTTCCATCGGCATCCATAAAGACGGCGGTGGGAATACCGCGCATTTGCGGCGTGTTGGGGAGCTGGGGCATTTTGCCCTTGGGGATGACGGGGAATGTGCCTTTGTTGGAGGTTACGAAATTGAGGGCGTCCGTTGTATTGTTGTCCGCGCTGGCCAATATGAGCTCCACCTGACCGCTCTCGCGGATATTGGGATATTCGGCGGCAATTTTCGGCATTTCCATGCGGCAGGGACCGCACCAACTGGCGGAATACAGGAAAATGTAGTATTTGGCTTGCAGATTGGGGCGGCTGTCTGTCAGGTACTCAGCGCCCTCCAGCAATTTGGCAATAGTGGAAAGTTCGGCGGGCTGAGCTTCTTTCTCTTTAGCAGCAGCCTTTTTCTTACTCTTCTTCTTACCCTTGTGGGATTTGAGAGTGGTTGCGGGGGCATCATCTGCCATAACCGGCATTGGAGCGGCCAGACCGACGAGTGCCAACAGAGCAGTGGCCAGAATGTGTGAGTGTTTCATGATATGCGCATGCTACCACAAGCGTGCGAGCGGCGCAAGACAAATTGAAGGACGAAGGACGAATTTCGAGGGACGAATTTTTATGTTCCGCAAGTTTTGCTTGCAGAACGAAACGACAAATTGGAGCTTGTCCGCCTATCCCCAAGGCGTCAGCCTTGGTCTTCACCATGCGCGCAGCGCATTCTTCACCGCGGGCTTTAGCCCGCTTTTCACCCGGCCGAAGGCCGTTAAAAAGCTTTTATTCCAAAGCGAGCGAAGGCGCCTGCCTCGGCGTAGGCGAAGCCGAAGACGGGAGCCTAAACCAGAGCCCGCGACAGCGGGCGATAGCTCAATAGCCCCGGGTAGGAGTATATAAAATAGATGAGCCCGAGGAACGAGGGCGGCAGATGAGAGGCAGGTTGGCATAAATAACGAGACAATTTCATTACGCGCCGTTTCTGCCGCCCTTTCAGGGCTCATGTTCTTTTTTGTACTCGCTGCAGGGGCTTACGCCCCTGCCTATTGAGCTACCGCCCTCGTACCTCGGGCTTTTGAATTCCGCTCACCTTCGGTTCGCCATACACCCCTACAAATTGCCCTTTCCCGATTGTTTCAATGTAGCTTGTCGTATAAAAAGAAAAATGAAGCCCCGCCATACAGCGGGGCTTTTAAAATCGGCTTGCCATCAATTTGGCAAGTTTCCTTTTTAAGTTCGGTTTTGCCTCACGGTGAAGAACGCACCGCAAGCAACCCCGTATTTATTCAAAGGTGAGGGTTTTGAACCAGCCGTCATGCGGGGTGTGCGTGTTGGGGAAAATGGCACGCGCTACTTCCCTGAAGTCCTTGGGGTTGGGCAGGGATGGACTGTAGTGAGTGAGCCAGAGTTCCTTCACGCCACCGGCCTGTGCAGCGACGGTGGCAGCCTCGGAGAACAGCATGTGGCAGTTCTCTTTTGCCTTGTCCAGATTTTCGTCTCCACCGTACATACCCTCGCAGATGAAGAGGTCGGAGTCTGCAGCTGCGGTGGTCAGCGATTCGGTGGGACGGGAATCGGTACAGTAGGTGAGTTTGAGCCCCTTTCGCGGGGGCCCCAGCACCATGTCGGGGGTGAAGGTCTGCCCTTCGTGCTCTATGGTCTCGCCCTTCTGCAGGCGTTTCCAGTACTCGAGGGGAATACCCTTGGCGCGGGCGACGGCGGCATCGAACTTACCGGCACGGGGCAGGTAGAAGCTGTAGCCGTAACAGGGCACACCGTGGTGAACGGCAAATGCCTGAATGTCGCAGTCCTCGAAGAACATGGTTTCAGTCTCGGTTGTCAGCTCGCTCACTTTTACCTCGAAGGGGAGGAAGGGGGCGATGCAGCGCAGGCTGTTGACCACGCGCTCGGTGCCCTCGGGCCCCACAATCGACAGCGGCTCGGTGCGCCCCATGTTACCCATGGTGAGCAGCAGGCCGGGCAGGCCGCTGATGTGGTCGGCATGCAGGTGGGTGATGAGTATTTTATCCACCGGTTTGAGACTCAGGCCGGCCTTCTGCGCAGCAATCTGAGTGCCCTCACCACAGTCGATGAGTACAGTGTGACCCTTATAACGCACCATCAGGGCGGTGAGCCAGCGATTAATCAGCGGCTGAGTGCCGCCGGTTCCTAATAAACAGATATCTAACATATAAGTATAAAATGATTAAAGGTTGATTGGTATGGTTGATGATAATTTACCAAATGATACAACTTCCTCATTCCACGGGGATTTTCCGGAATGACCTTTTTAACGTGTGCCCGGTCAGATACGAAGCCGGGATTTAATAAAAACAATTCGCCGCGGCGAGTTTATCAGTTTTTTGTGGCTTTGCAAGACTTTTTGTGATTTTAGATGAAAAAAGTGAAAAAAAGCCCGAAGAACCGGTAAAAAAACGGTGCTTCGGGCTGATTTTTATCAGGTAAACGATGAAAATGGTATCAATTGCCCTTCAGAATAGCGAGTTTGTCGGGGTCGATCTGCTCCCAGGGCAGGTCAGACTTGGTGAAGTGACCATAGTTGGTGGAGCGGGCGAAGATGGGGTTGCGCAGGCCGAGTGCGCGCTCCATATCGGCAGGCTTGAAAGAGAATGCGCGCAGCACTCGCTCGATGATGACGTCCTCGCTCACACTGGCGGTGCCGAAGCTGTCGACATCGACCATGATGGAAACGGGACTGGCCTTGCCGATGGCGTAGGCAACCTGCAGCTCGCAGCGCTCTGCCAGGCCGGCGGCCACAATGTGCTTGGCAACCCAGCGGCACATGTAGGCGCCGGAGCGGTCAACCTTGCTGCAGTCCTTGCCCGAGAAGGCGCCGCCACCGTGGCGACCCATGCCGCCGTAGGTGTCCACAATAATCTTGCGACCGGTCAGGCCGGAGTCGCCGTGAGGCCCACCGATGACGAAGCGGCCGGTGGGGTTGATGAAGAACTCAGTCTCGGGGGTGATGAGCTCGGCGGGGAGCACGCGGCGGATGAGGTCGGTGCAGAACTCGCGGATGGTGGAGATGCTGACGTCCTCGGTATGCTGGGTGCTGAGCACAACGTTGAGAATGCGTGCGGGCTTGCCGTCCTCGCCGTACTCGACGGCAACCTGGCTCTTGCTGTCGGGGCGCAGCCAGGCAACCTCCCCGCTGTGGCGTACGCGAGCCAGTTCAATCATGATGCGGTGAGCGAACATGATGGGGGCGGGCATGAGCTCAGGGGTTTCGTTGGCAGCATAGCCGAACATGATACCCTGGTCACCTGCACCCTGCTCGGCGCCATCCTTACCCTCGGCTTCGCGGGCATCGACACCCTGAGCGATATCGGGGCTTTGGGTGGAGAGCAGGTTGGTGACAGTCAGGGTCTCGGCATTGAAGACGGGGTCATCTGCCGGGGTGGCGTAACCGATGGCTCGCACGGTATCGCGCACCAGCTGCTCATAATCGAGCCTGGCCTGGGTGGTGATTTCGCCGGCCAGGATGACATGGCTGTCCTTCACCAGAGTTTCGCAGGCTACACGGCTGGCGGGGTCCTGAGCCAGACAGGCATCCACCACGGTATCGGAGATGAGGTCGGCCACTTTGTCGGGGTGACCTTCGCCAACGGATTCGGAGCTGAATATATGGAGTCTGTTCATAAATCTGTTATTCGTAATTGGTGAAGGAGAAATCCTTCAGGCCGCTGGGGAGCTCACTTTTCGGCAGACCGAAGGTTGCCATGATGGAATTGGCGATGAGTGCGGCTTTGTTATTGAGTTCAGGGCTGTAATCGAGCGTGCAGGTAAAGATGTCCCAAAGCAGGGTCATTTCATTGCGGAACTGAGAGCCCTGAACGATATAGGAACGATAACCGGCAGCATAAAGCGCGGCGCTTTCCTCGCGCGTGAGGTTGCAGGTGGCAAGCTGGCGCAGTGCATCGCGCTGAATGGAATGCCAACCATCGCGCTCGACAAGGGTGGTGCGACGGCGGGCGAGATCGGTATTGTAGGGGTCCTTGCGAATATCTGCCAGCAGGCGCAGGTGGTCGCGGCGCACGGCACTGTTGCGCGGCAGGGGGTCGTTGATGATGATGTCGCAGCGATCAGGCGCAGAGATAGCCGAGGTGATGGCGGGGCGTGTGGCATCTGCCGGGTGCAGGCACACGCGGTTATATTCACCGAGTAGCTTGTTGTACAACTCCGCTGTGCGCTTATTGCGCTCGGCTATCAGCCTGTTGGCATGGCAGAAAACAGGGAACTTGGGGAATTGGCTGCGTATGTGGGCAGCGAGTAGGTCACTGGCGGTGCAGACTGCGTTGCGATGTACGCGGTCGCGCTTGTAGAGCTCGGCCAGCAGGGTGTTGGCATAGCTGTCTGAGAGCATGTCCTCTGTGATAAAGGGATTGTCAAAGCTGAGTACCACACCGATGTTCTGAGCAGCGTAGTCCTCCAGCAGCTTGTTGTAGGCATTTACAGACATGGGGCGGCGCTCTGTGTACCAGTCGAGCGACCATTTACAGGCCGGGCAACCGGCTACGCGTGCCGGTTTGCGCAGCGGAAAACTCTGTGCCAGTTGGTTGCAGATGTTGAGCAACGAAGAGTCGAAGCGCATGGCCCCGCCGAATGTCCACATGGCCTCGGGCAGGTGGTTGTCCACCAGAAAGCGGATATCCTTTACGGTAACTGGAGTGATGCGTGAACTCATGACTGTTTGTAGGGTAATATGGATTCCCAGAATCGCTGACCGAGGGCGTGCATGGCATTTTCGGTGGGGGCGTCGTTGCGCAGCACCAGGCGCAGCAGATCGAACAGGATGGAAGAGCCGTTGGCATGGCCGCGCCCCTGCATTTTGAAGTGGCGGAACCCGAGTTCGCGCAGTCGGGTAATTTCGGGTGTGTTGAGGGCCAGTACGCTATGCCTGGGGTGGGTGAGCAGTGTGCCGATATCTTTACAGCCGTTGGTGTTCTGCTTTTTGTCAAAGTCACTGCCGTCGAACCCAAAGTAGTCGAGCGCCATCTGTGACAGGGTGCTGTAGTGAAGGGGGCGCAGCGGGCACTCACGTATGCAGTATTCATTCACCAGCAGAATATAGCGCTCTTTGCCCTCCAGCTGTTCGAGCAGGTCGAAGTTGAGCACATCGTCGGGGTGGACCATGACTTCATCGTACTGCTCTGCCAGGCGTTGATAGGCACTCAGCTTGCCCTTGCCGCCGCCATTGGTGATTTTGAGGATGCTTGATACCGTGCGCAGTTGGGGGTAGTTTGCCTTTACGTGCTGCAACAGGGCCTCACTCGCCATGATAATGGAGTTGCGCTTGGTGGGGTTGTGGTTGGTAGCAAAGGTGAGCAGGGCATTCCCGAGCGGGTCTTTTAAGTGCTCCTCTCTGAGGTTGAGATTGGTGAAGGTGAGGTAGAGGGCAATGTTACGTTTTTCGTACTCCAGTCCGGCGGCGCGGATTTCCTCGGCATCTCGCATGAGGTGCTTAAGCACACGGCCGCTGTTCCAGGTGCAGAGCGGAGCACCGTGTACGATGTTGAATGGCGCGAACCCCAGCAGCAGAGTACAGAAATCGTGGAAAGCTATCAGCTCGCGGTCATTCACGAACGCGCCCGATACATCCCACACGGCATCCGGCCAGTCGGGGTTCAGATATGGTGAGTACGCCTGCATAGTGATACTTCGTGTGCGCGTGAGTGTAGCAGAACATCGCGAGTTTTGCAAGACAAATCAAGTGACTGAGGGCTAAAGACAAATTGAAAGCGTCTTTGTTGCCTGAATTGTGTGGGTCTGTAAGGTACATTTTACTTGCAATGGGTGGGGATTTGTTGTAAATATAGAGTGTGATGGATATTACAGAACTTTCTCTTGATTGGAAGCAGCTGGCCGACCTGCCGGATGCCGAGGGCTGGGCCGGTATGTATGCCGGCGTGAGCAATGGTGCACTGATTGTGTGCGGCGGTGCTAATTTCCCCGAAAAACCGCTGTGGGAAGGTGGCCCCAAGCGCTGGACGGAGCGAGTGTTTGTGCTCACTTCGGTTGATGGCAGCTGGCAGGAGGGCGCCCCGTTGCCCAAGCCGTTGGGCTATGGCGCCACGGCGTCTCTGCCTGAGGGTGTTATGCTGATTGGCGGCAGCAATGCCGATGGTGCCGTGGCTGATTGCTACCTGCTCAGCTGGGACGGCGCTGCTCTGAGCTGCAAGTCGCTTGCTCCGCTGCCTGTTACACTGACTGGGCATGCCGCAACCGTGATGGGCGGTAAGGTTTATGTGCAGGGTGGCAGTATAGCCCCCGGTGAGCAGGACGCCGAGAGCCGTATGTGGATTTATGACCCCGCTGCCGATACTTGGACTGAGGGCCCGGCTATGCCTGCCCGCGGTCGTTTCCTGCAGCAGATGGCCACTGTGGGCGACACTGTGTATGTGCTGGGCGGTATCGGTCTGAAGGACGGTGAAGATGGCCGCAAGGTGCGTGACATGCTGACCGAGGCCTGGTGCTACACGACTGCCGATGGCTGGACCCCACTGGCTGAGTTGCCGCATTTCTGCGCTGCCGGTCCGACCCCCGCTCCGGTGATTGGCGGTCGCATATACCTGCTGGGTGGTGACGATGCCACTGTGAAGGGCTACACCCCGCAGAATCACCCCGGGTTCCACAATTTCACCCTCTGCTATTGCCCCGAGTGCAATAAGTGGGCTCCTGCCGGCGAGATGGCCGTGGCACGTGCCGTGCTGCCCTGCGCTGAGTGGGAAGGGCTGGCCGTCATCGTGAACGGCGAGCAGCGCCCCGGTAAGCGCTCCAATCAGGTGTGGGGTGCTGTGATGAAGTGATTCCTTTCGTTCATAATGCTATGAAACGTACTCTCTTACTTTTGACGGCGCTGGCCTTTGCCGCTCAGGCAGAGGTCAGTTCCGTGGTCTCCGACACCTGGTTGCAGATTGGCGACAAGGTGGGGCGCGCTGGGATGGCTGCTGTGCTGCTGGAGCAGCAGGGTGGCATTATCATGACAGGTGGTGCCAATTTCCCGAACGCCAAACCCGGTGCCAAGACCCCAGCTGAGCGTGGGGCTAAGGCTTACTACGGCGATGTGGCTTTCCTCAATCTGGGGCAGGGCTGCACCACCCCGCAGGCTGCTGTGGTGGGCAATCTGCCCGCTCCCATCGGCTATGCTGCCTTCACCGCATATGGTAACAGCATGGTAATTGCCGGTGGCTGCAACGATAGCGGCCACGTAGCTACGGTGACCTGTACAGAGCTGAAGGGGGCCGAAGCCAGTACCTGCATGTGGCCGGAGTTGCCGATTACGGTGGCATATCCTGCCTTTGCTGTGGTGGGCAGTAAACTCTATGTGATGGGCGGTCAGGAGAAAGCCGACAGCGTGACCACGCTCTCCCGCTGCTTTGTGCTCGATATGACTGCCCCGAATGAAGGCTGGAAAGAGATTTCCCGCATGCCCGAGGCACGCATGCTGGCCGCAGCCGGTGTAGTAGACGGCAAGATTTACGTGATGGGCGGCTGCTCCCTGCACCCAGATGCCAAGGGAGCAGCCGAGCGCACGTACCTGCACAGTGTGATGTGCTATGACCCGGCGACGGATGCCTGGAGCACCGTTCCCGCCGCCATGCCTGAGCCGCTGGTAGGTGTGGCCAACCCGCTGCCTTCGCATGAGGGCAAGCTCTATGTGGTGGCCGGCGATCCCGGTAACTTCTACCGCGCCTCCCTCTGCGGGCAGGCTCCGGCAGACCACCCCGGGCAGAACTACACGGTATATTCCTTTGCCCCCGCCGCAGGGCAGTGGGTGAAGGAGGGCAAGAATGCCACCGGCGTGGCAACCTGTCCCGCAGTACAGTGGGATGACAGCATTTACATCATCTCCGGCGAGACTCACCCCGGTATTCGTACCCCTCTTATCTCCAACATACAAATAAAGAAATAACAACATATGAACGAAACAACAGAATCGAGCTGGACCTGGCTCGTGGATGCTCTTCGTGCCTGCTCCGAGGCCGTGGGTATCACCCTGTGGGGCGCTCTGGCTATTGCCGTAGCCGCCATCGTAATCGGCCTGAAGAATGGCTTTAAGAACAAGCCCGTGGCAAAGTCCGCCCCCGCCGGTGGTCCCGGTAAGTGGGCCTGGATCTGCGTGGCTGTGCTGTGGGTGGTTGTCATGCTCAACTACTTCGACCGTCAGCTGCTTGCCGTGCTTAACCAGTCCATCACTGAAGGTGCCGAGGGTATTCAGATGACCCAGGCAGACTTTGGTATGGTGACCTCCGCCTTCCTCATTGTATATGCTGCACTGAGCCCGGTGGGTGGTTTCCTGGCCGACCGTTTCAGCCGCAAGTTCATTATTCTGTGCTCGCTGGTGGTGTGGTCTGCTGTGACGTACATGACCGGTAAGGCCAACTCCTACGAGGAACTCATTTTCTGGCGCGCCCTCATGGGTGTGAGTGAGGCCTTCTACATCCCCGCTGCTCTGGCACTTATCTCGGACTACCACCGCGGTAAGACCCGCTCGATGGCTACCGGTATTCACATGAGTGGTATCTATGCCGGTCAGGTATTGGCCGGTTGCGGTGCCATGATGGCCGGTGATCCCTGCCAGCTGGGCTGGCGCCTGACCTTCGAGACCTTCGGTTTCATTGGTGTGGCATACGCCCTCATCGTTATCTTCTTCCTGCGTGACCCCGAGGGTGCCACCCCCGAGGAGCTTGCCGCCGAGGCCGCTGCTGCCGAGGGGCAGGAGAAGCTTGCCGCTGCTGCCGGCAACGACTTCACGGTCATGGATGTGCTGCGTAACCTGTTCAGCGGGCGTGCTTTCCCCATGCTGCTGATTGCCTACGCTATCGCCGGCTTTGCCAACTGGTTCCTTATGGGTTGGTACCCCCGCCTGCTCATCGATATGTTCAATATCCCCGAGGCTGAGGCCGGTCCTCAGGCTACCAGCTGGATTAACTTTGCCAAGTATGGCGCTGTGCTGATTGCGGCTGTAGTGGCTGATATGTGGTATGCCCGTACCAACAACCCGAACGCCCGCGCCTATGTGCCCGGTATCGGTTTCTGTCTGGCCGGCCCTTGCGTGGTGATTGCCATGCTGCCTGCTCTGGGCCTGCCCATCGAGTTCGGTCTCGCTATGACTCTGGGCCTTGTGGCTATGCAGGGTGTGGCTCAGGGCTCTCTGGACGCCACGCTCATGCCTGTGCTGCGCTCGCAGATTGATGAGCGATTCTCTGCCACGGGCTATGGCCTGCTCAACCTCACCTCGGTGGGTGCCGGTGCACTCATCAGCTGGCTGGGTGGCTACCTGAAGGACGCCAACATCGCTCTCGGTATTCCGCTGAGTGTGGCAGGTGCCCTCATGGTGGTTTGCGGTCTCATGTTCTTCTTCCTGCCCCGCAAAAAGGCCTGAGATTTACCCGCTGTAAAGTCATAAAAGCAGAAAGCCGCAGCCTGCAACAGGCTGCGGCTTTCTGAATTGATAAGTAGAAAAGCTTTATTTACCGAGCTTGCAGGAAAGCAAGTGCAGCTCTATTACCCTGCCGTGTGGCTATTTCGGGCAGTGTTTCGCCGGTGGAGTGGGAATAAACGGCTGCCGGAGCGCCGTTCTGCAGGGCCAGGCGAATAATCTCCCAGAGTTGTTCCTGTGCGGCATTGGGAGCGCTCACGCGCTCGGCCAGAGTATTCATAGACTCTGTGCAGTCGGTGAGCGGGGCGGATTTGGAAATCAGCATGGAGAGCAACTTAAAGTGCTCGGGGTTATGTGCCAGATAGTCGGGCTCTGCAAAGGAATTGAAGGTGCACACCCACCAGTCAAAGCAACTCGCTTCAATGGGAGTAGCTGCGGTCTCGAGCAGAACGCGCAGGCACTTATCTTTCTCGCGGCAGAGGGCGGTGATAATACCGTTGCGCAGGCTGGCTCCCTTGGCTATATAGGTGCACATGGTCTCGATGTCGTCGTTCTTAATGGCACCGATAAGCTGGGGAACATAGGCGGCAGGCTTGCGCTCGCGTGGTTCTGCGGGAGCCGTTGCGCGAGGGGATGACTGTTGCGGGGGGCGGGGAGCCGGAGTATGCTCAGTTGAGAGCTTGAGGTAGCTCAGGTAGGCATACTTGTTGATGGTCATGAAATCGATGTAGGGAAAGCGGTCACACTTGGGGCGTCGGCTGCGCAGTTCATTGGCCCGGGCTACATCACTCGTTACGAGTATGATGCGGTCTGCCCCCATGTTGCTGGTGTTGAGGTAAATCTCACCCAACAGGGCGTCTGTTTCGCTTAGTGTAGGGTCGGTGTCGATGATTTCCAGTAGTCCCGGGTACTCGTTTATCTGGCTTGCCAGATGGTGGCGCTGCTCGGGGGTGAGTGAATTGGAAATGACGCGAGCCGGGCGTTCCTGCATGAGTAGCGGCGTGTGCAGGTGAGAAAGGAAAGCCGGCAGTTGTTCGTGACTCAGCGCGGTGCTGTCCAGATAAATGGGGGCGTTGCCGGCCATCTCTGCCAGGCGCATGCGAGCCTGTTGGTCTTTCCGTTGCATCATACAGCGGAAAGTTATCAAATCTCCATCGGGCCACAGGGTCATGACGGCAGTAGCAGGCGTTTCTTCATCTGAGCTGCCGCCGCAGCAGTTTTGTATGTCGGTAGCCAGTTGCTGGTCGTGCGTAATGAGGAGCTGGCGGCGCTTGTTGTGGTTGAAGAAGAAGGCGCGTACAAACTCGCCATCTGCGGTATTGCTGCCGGTAGAGCTATCCTCGGTGGCAATAAGTTCGTTATATTGCTCTTTCAGTCGCAGGGCAGTCTGTGCAGCGTATTTGAGCGGTGCGCAGTTGTTCAGCTCTCGCAATACGCTGTCGGTCATGATGAGTTTGTGGCCGCTGCTCTGAATGTGTGGCGCTGCCTGTTGCAGGAAACTCTCCATTTCTGTGGCCATCCATGTGCAGGCATCGACATAAATGACATCGTATTGGCTTATGAGATGGTGGCCGCCGGTTGCTGCTGTGTTGTCAGAATACGACATGATGTGGGGCTATGTGAATTGATTCAATGAGGGGTGGCGCCTTCTTTCATGTAAGGGGTGGCATCCCTCATTCGCTGTAGCTATTTTATGTCTATATTCCTGCAAAGTCAATCTGAAATTGTGTGTGTGGCGTCTATCTTTGTTTTGTGAAATAGAAACAGGCTAACTGAGAATGGGTTAGCCTGTCTTGGGGGTGTTTGGCGGGGTTGTTATACGCAGGCTTTGATGCGAGCGATGATGTTATCCTTCGAGGCTCCCTGCAGGATTCGGTCGACTTCTTGCCCATTTTTGAAGAAAATCAATGTAGGGAGCCGGCTGACCTTGTGTGCCACGGCCAGATTCATGCTGTTGCCTACATCGACCTTGCCGACTTTGGCTATTCCTTTCATTTCTACAACAATTTGGTCGATGACGGGGGAAATCATGCGGCAGGGGCCGCAGCCGGTTGACCAGAAGTCCAGCTGTACAGGGATGGGGGAGTTGGTAACCTCGGTTTCGAAGTTGTCCTCAGTTATTTCTATAGTCAGGGTGTAGTTTGTTTGGTTTGTTGGGGAATGCAAAACGGGCAGACCGTTCTGAGGTCTGCCCGTTGAAGAGATTTTTATGACTGCATCAGAGGCAAGCCTTCAGTTTGGCAATGATATTGTCTTTGGAGGTTGCTCCGGTTACTCGGTCGACTTCCTGACCGTTTTTGATGAAGACGAGCGTGGGGATGTTCTTCACGCCGTAACGAGTGGCGAGAGCGCCGGCTTCATCTACGTTGATTTTGCCAACCTTGGCCACGCCCGCCATCTCTGTGGCGACTTGGTCGACGATGGGGGAAATCATGCGGCAGGGGCCGCACCAGGTTGCCCAGAAGTCAATCAGAACCGGTACGGTGGAGTTGATGACCTCTGCCTCGAAGTTACTTTCAGTAATCTGTAATGCCATAGTGTTTGCTTGGATGCAGTTATTGAGAGATTTGTTCAAAGAAAGATTACTCTTCCTCGTCAGCGTAGTCCTCGCTCTCGCCGGAGGATTCCTCCTCCTCCTCAGCGTAACCGCTGTCGTCGCTTACAGCCTCATCGCCACCGGCAGTGGGGGAGCCGAAGGTGTACTCGGAAACGCGGCCGGGAGTCTGGTCCGTCTGGTACTGCTTGAAGCATACCAACGCCATGATGATGACGGTGAGTGCAGCCAGTACAATGATAATGGGGCTGTCTTTCTTGGGTTCGTCATCCTCTTCTTCCTCTGCGGCTGCTTTCTTACCAAAGCCGGCAGGCTTGCTGAACCCGGCAGGCTTGGTAAAGCCGGCGGGCTTGCCTACAGGAGCTGTGGCAGTTGGCATGGAGGGCTTAGATGCAGGAGCAGCGGGCTTTGCAGCCGGTGCTGCAGCAGGAGCAGCAGGAGCAGCGGGAGCAGCGGGAGCGGTGGGGGCAGCCGGTGCACCGGGGCGTGCAGGAGCAGTGGGGGCGCTCAACGGTACAGTAGCTGCGGGGCGCGGGGGGACAGGAGCACCGGGTGCTGCGGGAGCGGCAGGACGCGGAGGAACAGGAGCCGTGGGAGCAGCAGGTGCTGCGGGTCGCGGAGGTACGGGAGCACCGGGAGCAGCAGGACGCGGAGGTACGGGAGCACCGGGGCGTGCAGGCGGCGTGGGAGCGCTAAGCGGCACTGTACTGGCAGCGGGGCGAGCGGCGGGTGCGGGGGGGACCGGAGCACTGGTGGGTGCAGGGGGAACCGGACGTGCAGGCGGAGCACCGGGCACTACAGTGGCGGGAGGTACTGCAACGGAAGGCGGTGCGGGAACCGACGGGCGCACAGTAGGAGGAACCGGTGCCGTAGGTGGTACCGGACGAACAGGTGAAGGGGGCGGAGGAGGTGTGCTCATATCAGTCAGTAAAGTCTATAACCGCAAAGCGGACTTCTCTTATATTGCACTTTTTTTTTATTATTGCAAGCGGAAAAAGCGCAGTTATGGATTTTTTTTTGAATTTCGCGCTAAAGAATCAGAAAATGAGCAATTTTCTATGGTTATTTTTGGTATCTGCTGTAAAGAGCCGGTTTTCCGTCCTTCGTCATCGGTTGCTGCCAGGAGTGATTTTGCGGAGGGTTGATAGCCCTAAGGGTTGCAAGGTCGGTCTTACAGCTGCGCTGGTAGAGTTTTTGAGAAGCAGAGCCCAAATGGACCCAGGAGCGAACACCACTTCTCCATTGTGCCGTGGGAATATAGCCGGTTTTGCGAGAAAGTTTTTCGGCGTAGTTGAGCATGGAGAGGGCAGTTCCCAAGTCACCCTTTTCAATGTGCTGCATTCCCCAGAGCTGCAGGTTGGCGGTATAGAAGGTTGCCCAGGGAGACAGTATGTTGTTGTCCGGGCCATCTCCGGCGTAGTAATGACGGTAAACCTTCTCAGCGTCTTCGAATCGGTATTGCTTGCTGAGGCACTGTGCCAGGATGGATGCGGTGAAGAGTTGGCGAGGATTTGCTTCCAGAATACGTCGCAGGCCTTTTTCGTATTCAGTCCAATCCGGGGTGATGGTGGGAGCGCGCAGAATAAACTCATCTGCAATTTTACTGTGCGGGTAGTGGGGAATAATGCTGAGCAGGTGGGCCCTGCATTGCTCGGCGGAATCTCCCCGGGCGATCATGGCATCGTATTGCCACTGAGCAATAAAGGGACGGTAGAGTATGTCGCTGAGCTGGAGCATGAGGGCGGCCAGAGCCAGAGCAGCTGCGCTGAGTATAACCTTGGCACAGCGCCCCTCGGCTTTTACCGGAACCGGTTTGTCGCTATCCTTCCACTTGCAACGAGAAAATAGCTGAATTGGTCGGTGAGGAAAGGGGGAGGCCAGGGTGCCGCAGGCAAATGCCCCCATGGAAATCAGTGCTGCGTTGTGCCACACATAGTCTGTGATGGAGGTGCAGCACAGAACTCCCAGACAGAGCAGTGCCAGAGATACGCTGACTCGGCGCTCCGCAGAAAGGAAATCCGATGAAAGAGCCAGAAAGGCATGGATGATATGCAGCACAATGATGAGCAGCATGAGTCCCAGACCAATCAGACCGTAATCTGCCCACATCTGCAGGTACTCATTGTGCGCATAGTTGGGGAGCTGCCATTCCCGGTAAGTGGTTACAATCTCCCATGTGGAACCACCGGGACCGAAGCCCCACAGCGGGGCTTTCGTTGCAGCATTGTTCACGTATTCCCACACGTGGAATCTCAGGTGGGAGTCACTGTCGAATATGCTCTTCAGAAGGGTATCCCCGAACAGGAACTCGTAGCCGGTAATCATGGCACCGGTTAGCATGAGTACGCCTGTTGTAATCATAATCCAACCAAGCTCTTTATCGCTGAATATCTTGAGTATCAGCCATAAAATCCACCCGCTTATCAGCAGTAGCGGGAGGATGAGCAGGATTGCCCGTGTGTCGCAGAAGAATGATGCTACAATGGCTCCTATACCCAGTGCGCTACCCAGCAGGGTGGTAAGATTGCGCTTGCCCCGCCATATATTGCGCCACAGCAACAGGCTGCCACTGAGTGCCAGAAAGAGCCCGGCAAAGTTTTTGTAGACAAACAGACCGACATTGCGTGTGTTGGTCCCAATCAGGCTTACATCGGTACGGCCGACCCAATGCAGGCTGATGTCGGGATTTCTCAGCAACCAGAGGTAGAAGATGTTGATGGCAACCGCTATGCCGAGAATAAGAGCGCAGCCTCGACTGCTCATGCGTTGTCCGCCATATACACCGGCCAGATAATAGACAAAGGCAAAGCAGATAAGCCCGATATCCGCCCAATTATCTGTCAGGGAAAAACCGTTGTATGCCCGTGCCAGGTAATACCCGCCCGCCGCCAGACTTACCCAGGCTATCAGCGGCAATCTGACGACCTTGTAGCCCATCAGTATGCAGATGGCGGCCATTACCACAACACCGGCCAGTCCCCAGAGGAAGGGCGTGAGGGTACAGGCGTTGGAATCGGCGGCAGACATGGCGGTAATCCAGAGGACGGCCAGTATGCCACCCAGGATGTAACCGGGGCGGCTTTCTGCAAGTCGACGGCTGACGTGGGGCTGCTTTGTCATGTTATGGATTCTGCCTGTTTGGCTGTCATCTGTCAAGTATACAGCATGGCAGTGTGTACTTTTGCCCCTTGACATTCCATCGGGCGGGGCGTATCATTCAATCATGACTTCTCGCCCTTACCGCTGCCTTGTGATTTCCGTCTGCCTGCTGTATATTTTTCTTGTTCTGTGGTTGTGGTGGTGGTTGAGCGGGGTAGATGTTGCGCAGACCTGCGAGTCAGAGGGGCTGCGTGAGTTACAGAGCCTGTTCCCATATATGGCTGCGGGCGGCTCCTTACTTGTGCTGCTTTCCCTGTGGCAACGTGGAACTCAGTACTTGTGGCTGGCAGCCGGGGCCGTTACTCTGTGGGCTTTTGCAGATGGGGTAAACTGTATATGCGGTCACACGGATTACGCTGCGCTGCCTGTGGCTATGCTGATTCCAAGTATTCTGCTCTACCTGAGCGGTTGGGTGTATGCAGCAGCACGCCGGCAGCTGACGGAGTGTCTGCTGCTGGCGCTGTATCCGCCGGTCGCGGTTGTCAGTTGGCTGCTGTCTGTGTGATGGGGTAAATCAGAATCTGAATACGCCCTGCAACTGCATGACCAACTCACCGCTGTGATCAGTTTGATGTACGGGGTTGAAGATGTACTGAATATCCGGCTGCAGGAAGAAGGTGGGCGTAATCTGCACCACGGCGCTGAGTTCCAGCCCGTATTCATCCTTGTGGCGGTGGGGGGATTCTGCCGCTCGCTCCCACAGGAACCCGAAGGCCAGCTGGTCATTGTTGGCGGCACTACCCCAGCCGCTGCTGCTGAAAGGTGCCTGAAGCACCAGACCGGCCGTGACGGCGGCCCGCACATTGCTTACGCTGGCGGCATCATTGTCCATCACACCGCAGCGCGAGAAAAAGCCGAGCCGTGAGCCGCGCCCGAGCTGCTGCTGAATGTTGAAGGCTGCACCACTGCCGGTTTCGCCCTTGTTGCGGGTGATGGTGTACTGAAATCGGTAGGTACCTTCACCCAGCCCAAGAAAATCCTCGACCATATAGCCCAGTTCGGCAATGTGTACCCAGGCATTGGAGCTGATATAGCGGAAGGGGTTCCTGTTCACACCGCCATTGCAGCCGGTGGTGGCATACATGGCGTAGAACTTATCGTTGGGTTGCCAGGCAGTCAGGTAGCCCCAGTTGGCCCATTCCAGGGGCAGACAGGGGTTGGACCCGAAAGCCGAGTTGGTGAGGTTGCCGTTCCAGTCGGCGGCATAGATATTCTGGTCGAGGTAGCTGGAGGTGTCGATGGTGCCGACCATGCCTACCCACTTACCGTTGAAGGCGCTGTAGCCGAGGGCGAGGTGGGGTATGAATACGCCATTGCCGCCGCGCAGACTGCCCTGAGGGTTGCTCAGACTGCCGATGGTGCTCTGGGCACTACTTTTGCGCTCATTGAAGTTGAAGCCGTGTCCCCAGTCGGCCTCAATACTCAGGAACAGGCCCTGACTGTTGTCGCTTTTCTTGAGCAGGTACCAGGTGCCGGCAAAGGAGTTGTTGGTCGACGCAAAGTCATTTCTGCCCCCATTGGAGTGGGGATGAATGCCGGTGTAGTTGGCGCTGAGGGTCAGGTTGTACTGCAGACCAATGCGTGACAGACGCGATTTGATGAACTGAGCACCGGTACTCAAGGCATCCTGCTTCACGATGTTGCTGGGCTGCACGCAGGTGTTGCCCGGCACGAATAGAGAGTCGAGGTAGGGCGCAAAGTGCTGAGGGGTGGAGGGGAACCACTCCCAGCCGGTCAGTACTTCCTCGCTGATTCGGGCATAGCTGCGCTGTATGACATCTCTGAGGGTGAAAATACCCGGATGGCGAGCCGGGGATTGCTCCTCTGCCAGCATGGCTGCGCGCAGACTGCCGGTGTGGCGGGGTGACATGGGGTGAGGTGCACGCCCATAGGCGGTATCAAGGTAATCGGCGGTTTCCTGGGCGGTGGCGCAGGTGGCCGCTGCCAGTAGGGTGAGGATGGTTGGGTATTTCATGGTGTGGGTTCAGACCCACGTTGGACTCAATCCGTTGAATAATGATTAGAAGGTGCGGCTCAGCAGTTCATCGATGAATTCCTTCACCGCAGCGGCGGTGTAGAGCGCCCGCCCCAGAATGACGGGGCGGGAGAAGAGGGAGGCTGCGAAGGTGCTCTCAGCGGCGGCTTGCAGTCCGTGAAGGGTGGCTGAGCGGTGGCGGTAGAGCTGCTGCAGGTGCTCTGGGCGGCAGTCCAGGTATATCTGCAGCGGGTCGGCGGCAGGGGCAAGCGGACTCAGGCAGAGGATGTAGCTTGGGGTAAAGGGCTGCCCGGTGGCAAACTCGTGCAGGCGCACATCCCCCCGGTTGGGGATGAGCCATATACTGCGGTAGCGCTCGCGCAGTTGCGGGGCGGCGGCTTGCAGGGCGCTCAGTAGGGTGGCCTCTGCCGCGGTGGGGTGGCAGGTGGTGCGGGCATACCAGTCCTCATCGGCATAGGCGGAGCCGTCTATGGGGTTCTCGCCTGCCTCGAAATCCAGCTGTACGCTGCGGGGCTGTATCAGCTCGCTGAGGGGGCGCGAGGTGAGCACCTGCTTGCCGCGGTAACGGTGCCCGGGGCGGGGCAGCTGCGGTTCGAGCTGGTGCAGGGCGGTAAGGGTGATGTGGAGCTTCTGCTGTTGGTTGAGGGGAGTTTTGGCGGTGCAGCCTTCCACTTGTATACCCAATCCGCCCAGATAGAGTGGGCTTTCCATGAACTCCTGCAGCGAGCTGAGGGTGGGGAATGCCCCCTGCAGGCGGTCGAGCCTGTAGCTCTCCAAACGGTTGAGGGCGGCGCGCAGCAGGTGGCGCCCCATGCTTGCCAGTGGCAGGGTGCAGCGCCCCTTGCGCAGGTTGAGCACGGCCATCAGCGGCTCGCTCAGTCGCTCGGCCAGTGGGGTGGATTCCGCCGCGGGCAGTTCCTCCCTGCGGTTGAAGTACAGACGGCTGTTGTTGTAGCAATCGCTGTCGGTGAAGGCGGGTTTGAGTTCCTCGGCCACGGTGCAGCGGCGCTCGGCCAGCAGGCCGCTCTGTACCAGTGCCGTATTGAGCTCCTGCAGGTAGCGGCTGTCAGTGGCGCTGTGGTAGTGCAGGGTTTCGAGCAGGCGCAGCGGGTTGGCGGCATCCCTGTCGTACTTGCGCCGCCCAATCGGTGCGTGCGGTGCCGTGCAATCGGTAAAGGGCAGGTAGCGCGCGCCTCGCCCTATCAGCTGGGCCTCGGCCACAGTCTTGTTGCCGGGTTTTCCTCCGGAGCCGGCGCGGGTTTCGTACAACCTCACGATGTCGCAGAGGTTCAGCACGTCCCAGCCTTCATTGAGCATGTCAACGGCGAAGATGGCTCGAATCTTGTTGCCGGGGGATTCCAGACTGTTGAGCAGGAGCTGTTTTTCGGGGCTTATTTCCGTGTTGTCTACCAGCAGCAGCTTTTCGGCCGAGAAGTCCTCCTGCAGCTCGGCAATGAGGTTTTCTGCCGAGTAGCCGGTGGCGGCCAGATGGGTAAAGATGGCGGCGGCATCTCCCGTGGCAGCACGCTGCAGGCGCTCCAAATCTGCCGTGCTCAGTGAGCGCAGGGCTGCGGTGAACTCGCGGTAGAAGGCGGCGTTCTCCTTAATGAGTCGGGATTTGAAGAGGATGACCGGCTTGCACTCCAGACCGATGGAGGCAAAGAGCTTGCGCTTGTACTGGCTGAGCAGGGTAGCCAGCAGGGCACGGTCGAGCGGGGGCAGGTTGCTCTGCTGCAGGCAGATGTTCTTGGAATAGCCGTCTTGCCGGAATCGCCTCAGCGAGTAGTCGAACAGGGTTTTGTTGCGGTACTTCTCGGCCAGATTGCGATCATCGAAATCGATGGTGGCCGAGAACTCCAGCAGCACGTTGGGGCGGGGGCTGCCGGTATCGGTATTGAAGAGTCGCAGGGCTGTGTTCTCGTAACTCGGTTCAAAGTCGGGGGATTCGAACGCCAGTTCGAGCTGCTGCAGCGACATGCTGTGCAGGGGGCGGCTCTTGCGGGTGGTGGCGTTGATGTGGTGAGCCTCGTCCGATATGAAAACGATGCTCTGCTGGGCGAAGTCATCGAAGTTCAGGGTTCCCTCTCTTGCTGTATTCAGGTCGCTGTGCAGTTTCTGAATCGTTGTCAGGCACAGGTTGATACAATCGGGGCGCGAATCCTGAAAATGGCTCACCTCACGCACTTCCACCCGCTTGCCATCTATCATGATAGCGGGGGCGAAGAGATATTTACCCGAGGCGGGGTTGAGGAAGTTCTCCCGCGTTTTGCCGATGATGTTGGTGGAGTTGACGAAGAACAGGAAATTGCGGTAGCCCTGTGAGTAGAGGTGCAACATGAGTCCGGCCATAATCAGGGTCTTGCCGCTGCCGGTAGCCATGTGAAAGAGCAGGTGGTGCAGGGCTGCGGGGTCCTGCCCGTAGCGCTCCCAGTATTTCAGCCAGGCGGTAAAGCAGTCCGTCTGGTAGGGGCGTAGCTGCAGCGCGGGATTGAGCCCGGCGGTCAGTACGGCGGGCAGGGGCTGCTGCTCTGGGGCGGGGGTACTCATGCCTGTTTGTAGAAACTGCGGTTGAGCTCCCGGTCGGTCGGGCTGAGGGTGAACTCAGTGCTGTCGGCCTCGCTCAGCGGGACGTGCAGCATGTTCTTATCGAGGCACTCCAGCAGCAGGGCTTTCTGCTGTTCGAGGGGAAGGGCTGTCAGCTCTGCCGTGCTGTCGGTCAGCGCCTGAACATCGACTCTCCAACTCAGGTAGCCG
Organism: Akkermansia sp.; assembly: GCA_017471985.1. Taxonomy (GTDB): domain Bacteria; phylum Verrucomicrobiota; class Verrucomicrobiia; order Verrucomicrobiales; family Akkermansiaceae; genus Akkermansia. The sequence goes on from JAFURE010000074.1 coordinate 23,018, forward strand.
TGCTGCTCCATGCGGCGGAATACCTCACTCAGTTCATCAGTCGTGCCTGCGGCGGCAATTTCCGTCACAAAGCGGCTGTTGGCCTCTGCCAGTTCGCAGTAGACGGGGGAGAAATCCCTGAATCGGCGGTGCATGATGGCCACGGTGTCCTCCAGCTGTTCCACGAGTATGTAGCGGCGGTTCAGGTAACCGGCCACGTAGCCGGTTGTGCCGCTGCCGGCAAAGAAGTCGAGCACCAAATCGCCCTCATGGGTTCCCTGGCGAATCAGGCGTTCCATGAGCTTGTAGGGCTTTTCGGTCAGGTAACCCGTGCGCTGCACACCGTCCACCTTTATGCGGGCAGCTACGGCGGCTTTGAACCAGTCGGCATCGTCTATGCGCTTCTGCTCTTCCCTGAGACGGCGGATTTCATCTGCCAAATCTTCGGGGGTATGGAAGAGCTCCCACCAGTCCTCGGGTATTTTACCTTTTTCGCTGTAGCTGCTGCTGACGTTCGCGCTCATTTCGCCCTTGAACCCGCCGGCATGGACTTCGGAGCGCAGGCGGATGTCGTTGCCGTTGAATACCCACTCGTTCGGGTTGCGGGAGTACCACAGTATCGTGTCGTGCTTGCGGTTGAGCTGTTTCATGCCCGGTGAGCCGGGGCCGGTGTAGCACCAGATGATTTCGTTGCGGAAACAGTCGCGACCGAAAATTTCGTCCATCAATACCTTGCAGTAATGTGCCTCGTTCCAGTCCAGCTGCACGTAAATACTGCCATCGGGCGTGAGCAGGTCGCGCGCTACCTCCAGTCGGTTGCGCATGAAGGTCAGCCAGGTGCTGTGGTTGAAGGTGTCGTTGTAGCCGAAACTGTCGCCACCGGTATTGTAGGGCGGGTCGATGTAAATCATCTTGACCTGACCGGCGTAGCGCTTGCGCAGGCTGTAGAGAGCCAGCAGGTTGTTGCCGCGTATGATATAGTTGTCGTTCTCGCTCAGGGCTTCGACGGGTTGCACCCCCTCTGCGGTTACGCGGTGGAAATTGCAGAGTGCCTTGGGCTCAGTCAGGCGGTTGATTTCATCGGGCGCAAGGGTTTCATTCCAGAATATCTCTTGACGACGTGCCTCCTCGCGGGTCTGGCCGCCCTCCAGCAGGCAGTCTTTGTAGGGCCAACTCAGCACAACCTGGCGCCGCTCGGCCAGCATGTCGCCCGTGCCGTCTGCCAGGCCTATACGGTTGCGGTAGGCGGTAAAGCTGTCGGGCAGAAAGTTCTTGTTGGACACAAATCGCAGGAACTTCACCTTGTCGAACACGGTCACACCCTCGACTTCGGTGAAGAAGAAGCTCCGCAGTTCCGCGTGCCCCAGCAGCAGGCGCAGTAGTTCAGGGCGCAGCTCCATGGCGGCCTCGGCAATTGCATTGCGAATGAGCACTCCCTCGCTCGTGCAGAACCCCGGCTCACGCCGCAATTCGCGCTCCAATTCCCTGAAAAGTGCTCTGTTGTTCATTTCTGCTCTGCTGTTTGTTGACTTGTGCAAGTTCTATCATATATCCCGTGAAGAGTCAAGGAGGGATGGCGACTTACCGGGAGCTGATGTGCAGATTCCGGATGTTGCATGAGAGAAATTACGACTTGTCATTCAACGGAATCGTGATATTGGAGTGGCCGGATTACTGATTGTTTTGTTGGGGAAATAGCGTAGGATGATTGTTTACGCGTTGGAACAATTAGGAAAAGAGCAATTTGTAGGGGTGTATGGCGAACCGAAGGTGAGCGGAATTCAAAAGCCCGCACTTGTGCGGGCGGCGGAGCATTAGCCCAAGGTGGAGCCGAAGGCGAAACCCTGGGAAAAGGCGAAAAAATATCTAAACCCCGCAGAAGTGCGGGGTGACAGAGGAGTTTTGCTTAAGTATATACTGATGTTGTACCGTAAGAGC
>JAFURE010000075.1 GCA_017471985.1 Akkermansia sp.
GACGCCGAGGCTAGGCTTCTTACCATTTGGTCTGTAAGACCAAATGGCCTACGCCTGCGGCAGCCATTCTGGCCTGCCTGGGCGTAGAAAAACAGCGTATCAGGTACCCTGATACGCTGTTTTACGAAGCCTGGAGCATAGTGGTTTAGAACCGCTGCCCTATTACAAGCAATCCGAATGAAGCGGCAGATACAATTCCCTCTATGCAAGCAACACCTATCCGCACGGTTACTCTGCTCCCCATAGATATAAAATTCTTTTCTACTGTCATTCCGTCATTGCGTCACTGCCCCCATACCGGGAAAGAGAAACCCGCCAGTCTGCTGAGGTCAGAATGGCGGGGTTTCCAATTACTTATCAAGCACAGAGGGGCAGTTCATCCTGCTGCTCGGGTTCATGACGGGGAGGAACGCGATAAAATTTCAAGGCCGGCAAGCCACTTTTTTTGCCATAGTACGCAATTTTTACGCATGCCTTCCCATACGCCTTGTGGACACCTGAAGCAGTCACTCAGATAGGGGCGGATTGAACCAGTCAACGCCCCAAAAAAGTGGGCATATACAGGGGCCTTAAAGTGGGCATATGTTGGGCATATACGGAGGGCATATCTCAAATGTCGCACGATGTCCCGATTTGACGCATAAACCGCTGAAAAAGAAAGAGCGGCAGTCGTAAAACTGCCACTCTTTTGAGCTACCGGCTGTGGGACTCGAACCCACACTCTTGTGGAACTCGATTTTGAGTCGAGCGCGTCTACCATTCCGCCAAGCCGGCGTGTGGAAGTGGTGTGCAGAGATTTAAGCAGAGGGAGGCCTAAAAGTCAAGCCGAAAGCAGCTTTTCCGTGTGTGCATGCCACAAAAAAATCACCGCTGCGAGCAGGAGTGCAGGCAGCGGTGAGAAAGGATATCAGCTGTGAGTGGCTACTCAGGCTTTCTTGCAGAAGGCCTCGAGACGATCCAGGCCCTCCTTCAGCACATCGAGCGAGGTGCAGTAGGAGATGCGGATGGCGTTGTCGTTGCCGAAAGCGATGCCGGGGATAGCTGCCACCTTGTAGCGGTCCAGGAGCTTCTCGCAGAGCTCGAGGGAGCCGATGCCGAGCTCGGTGGTGTCGATGAAGAAGTAGAAGGCACCCTTGGGCTCCACAACCTTAATCTTGGGCATGGCGCTCAGGCGGCTGTAGACGTACTGACGGCGGAAGTCGTACTCCTCGCGCAGGTCGGCGATGAAGGACTGGTCACCGGTCAGAGCCTCGATGGCGCCGTACTGGCAGAAGGTGGTGGCATTGGAGGAGCAGTGGTCCTGAATCATCTTGATGTACTTGGCGATACCGGCGGGAGCGGCGGTATAACCCAGGCGCCAGCCGGTCATGGCATAGCCCTTGGAGAAGCCGTTGATGGTGATGGTCAGGTCGTAGAGCTCGGGGCTGAGGGAGGCCATGGAGACGTGCTTCTGGCCGTCGTAGATGAGGTGCTCGTAGATTTCGTCGGCAATGATGAGGATGTCCTCGTCCACAGCCACCTCACCGATGGCGCGCAGTTCCTCCTCGGTATAAACGGCACCGGTCGGGTTGTGCGGGGTGGTGAGGATAATCATCTTGGTACGGGGAGTCATGGCGTTGGCGAACTCCTCGGCAGTAATCTTCCAGCCGTTCTCGGCCTTGGTCTCCACAAATACGGGGGTAGCGCCGCAGAGCTGAACCATGGAGGGGTAGCTCACCCAGTAGGGGGAGGGAATGATAACCTCGTCGCCCTCGCTCACGGTAGCGCGCAGAGCGGCATATACAGCGGGCTTGGCGCCGGAGCATACGCAAATCTGGTCGATGCTGTAGTCGAGGTTGTTGTCGCGCTTAAGCTTGTCGGCGATGGCCTGACGCAGCTGGGGCAGACCTACGGAAGGGGTATACTTGGTGGCGCCATCCTCCAGAGCCTTGATGGCGGCCTGCTTGATGTTCTCCGGGGTATCTTTGTCGGGCTCGCCACCGGCAAGACCGTATACCTGCTCACCCTTGGCCTTCATCTCTTTAGCCTTGTTGGTAACAGCCAGCGTGAGAGAAGGTGAAAGTGCAGCTACTGTGGGGGAAATAAAGTCCATTGCAGGAAAATGTGTTAAAAATTGATATGAGTGTAGAGACAAGCCTGCGCGGCATGTCGCGGATATGTTACTCTCTTACTCACCAAAAGGCAAGGAAAATATGCGGGCGTGACGTAATAAACAACCGCAAGCGCATCAGAAATCGATATCGATCGATATATCTTCCTCACCGGCAGCTTTTTCGGGCAGCTTTTCCAGAGCCTTTACAGCATCCTCATCGCCCTGAGCAGCCGCCCGGCGGTACCAAAGTTCCGCCTCGACAAAGGATTGGGGCACCCCTTCTCCCGCCTCGTACATGTCGCCAAGGTCACATTGAGCCTTTGCATGCCCCTGCTCTGCAGCCAGTCGATACCACTCAACCGCCTCCGTTGCGGACTCCGGCACCCCCGTCCCGTAACGACAGAGAATCCCCATAATCCACTGCGCTTCAACGTGTCCCTGCTCTGCCGCCCGGCGGTACCACTTCGCTGCCAGTTGATTTCTGGCTTCCTCCTCTTGCGGAGTCTCATCTAAATTGCCACCCATCTGATAACGAGCGGCGAGCTCAAACTGAGCCGTCACATGCCCGGCTTCAGCGGCCTTGTTGAGCCACCATAAGTATTCCTCGAAATTCTTTTGAGAACCTCTGCCCTCTCTGTACATGACAGCCAAGCGGTACTGAGCCTCAGGCTGCCCCGACTTTGCGGCGCGGAGGTAGCAGTCAAAAGCCGACTCTTTTTCCCCGGCAGCAATTGAGAGACTCGCACAAGTAAGGCCACTGACCATCAGACATAAGTAGTAGGAAAGCTTCATCTTGCAGAGATTTATAGCACACTGAGTACAAATAGTAAAGACAAAAGGCGGAGCCGCCCGTATTGGCACAGGCGGCTCCGCCGGGGGGGAATATTTCAGCGTTCTCAGGCGAGCTGCGACTTCCAGTACTGCAGGCGGCGCTCAGTGTTGGCGGGGTTGGGCGCGCCGGGATTGGTGCGCAGCGAGAAAGCGCGGTCGAGGTTGAACACGCTGTGCACGTCATCGCCGTACTCGGGGGAGATTGCGCGGAACTGCTCGAGGCTCAGGCAGTTGAGCGGTGTACCGCTGCTCACGGCTACGGCTACAGCCCTGCCCACCAGCTCATGAGCCTGACGGAACGGAACACCGCGGCGCACCAGATAGTCTGCCAGGTCAGTGGCAAGCAGCAGCGGGTCGCTCACGGCGGACTCGCAGCGATCGGGGTTAATGCGCATGGCGGCAATCATCTCGGCATTCACGCGCAGGGCCAGACTGACAGTGGCAAAGGAGTCGAAGAGGGGCTCCTTGTCCTCCTGCAGGTCACGGTTGTAAGTGAGGGGCAGCCCCTTCACCGCCACCATCACGCTCACCAGATTACCGTACAGGCGGCCGGACTTACCACGGGTCAGCTCGCAGACATCGGGGTTCTTCTTCTGGGGCATGAGGCTGGAGCCGGTGGTGTGGGCATCGGACAGGGTGCAGTAGCCGAACTCAGAGCTGCTCCACAGCACCAGGTCCTCGCTCAGGCGGCTCAGGTGAGTACCAATGACGGACAGGCAGAAGAGCGTCTCCATGATGTAATCGCGGTCGGCGATGGCGTCCATCGAGTTCTCGGTTACGCCATCAAAGCCCAGCTCAGCGGCAATGGCGGCGCGGTCCAGATTGATGGTGGAGCCGGCAATGGCACCGGAGCCCAGCGGGCTCACGTTCACGCGGCGGCGGCAATCGCTCAGGCGCTCCACATCGCGGCCCAGCATTTCCACGTAGGCCAGCAGGTGGTGACCAATGGTAACCGGCTGAGCACGCTGCAGGTGTGTATAGCCGGGAATGCGGATTTCGGCGTACTCCTCGGCCTTCGCCACGAGGGCGCGCTGCAGGTTGCGCAGCAGTTCGAGAGTGGTATCAATTTCAGCGCGGCAGTACAGGCGGGTATCGGTTGCCACCTGGTCATTGCGGGAGCGAGCCGTGTGCAGCTTGGCACCCGGGGCGCCGATGCGGCGGGTCAGCTCGCTCTCGATGTTCATGTGTACGTCCTCGAGTTTGATAGACCACTCGAACTTACCGGCCTCGATATCGGCCAGTATGCCCTTGAGCCCCTGCTCGATGGCGCTGAACTCCTCCGGCGTGAGCATGCCGGCATTCAGCTGGGCGCGGGCATGCGCTATTGAGCCGGCAATGTCATGGCGATAAAGTTTCCAGTCATACGATACGGATTCACCGTACTGCAACACCAGGTCGGCCGTAGCCTGAGAAAAACGTCCTGTCCACATAACGCGGGCAGAGTACAACAAAATCCCCTGAATTGCAAGCAAAATCAATCACACAACAGGGCAAATTGATTTGGGAACTTCTAAAAAGTCGCGTGTAAACGTATTTCGGAATTTCCAAAGACACCTCGGCGTGGTATAATAAGCGCATGGTACCAAAGCTTGAATTGCCACCGTCTTTGCATATGCCCGATTTGTTGCGATTCCGAAGGA
>JAFURE010000076.1 GCA_017471985.1 Akkermansia sp.
CGAACTCCTCTTCGACCTGCACCGCGATGAGCACGACCTTATCCCCGAAATCATTGCCACCATGCAGTCCGCCCTCCCCCTGCCCCACGGCGTCCCCCTCGAAGTAGAGGCCAACCACGCCCCCAACTGGCTGGAAGCCCACTAAGCGGATGTTGAATGTTGTATGTTGAATGTTGAAAGTAATATTCAATATGAGCGATTATATTTTCACCAGAGAGAAATTATACGAGCGCACAATGGACTTCTCCGTGCGCGTTATTCGAATGGTCAGAAATATGCCAAGGGGTGTCGCCGAAGATGTCGTTGCCAAACAGCTTACAAAAAGTGCAACATCTATCGGTGCCAATTATAGAGAAGCCAGCCACGCTAAATCACCCAATGACTTTGCAGCCAAATTAAAAATATGTGAAAGCGAAGCGGCAGAAACACTTTATTGGCTGCAGCTAGTCGTCAATACGGGCATGATGCAGGAAAATAAAATACATGCGCTAACAACCGAAGCAAAGGAACTCGTTGCCATTTTTACAGCTGCCACCAAACGCGCCTATTCAAACCGCAAATAATTCAACCTTTCCCTGTCTCGGCGTATAGCAGAGAAGCCGGAAACATTCAACATTCAACATTCAACATTCAACATGCTTACACTCGTTGGTTTAGGTTATGATGTACACCGTTTTTCGGAGGAGCCGCGCGCACTGTGGCTCGGCGGTGTGAAGGTGCACGAAACAAAAGGGCTTGCCGGCCACAGCGATGCCGATGTGCTCTGCCATGCTCTGGCAGATGCCATTCTGGGCGCCATCGGTGAGCCGGATATCGGCTACTGGTTCCCGCCGAATGACGACAGCTGCCTGAATATCTGCTCGCTGCGTATTGTGGAGAAAGCCGTGGAGCTGCTGCACGCTCAGGGCGGCAAGGTGGTGAATGCCGACTGCGCCCTCATTGCCGAGGCGCCCAAAATCATGCCTTTCGTGGCTCAGATGAAGGAGACACTCGCCCCTATTCTCGGTGTGGCTCCCCGTCGCGTGGGAGTGAAAGCTACCACCAACGAAAAACTCGGGGCTCTCGGTCGCCGCGAGGGTATGGCCGCCTTTGCCACTGTAGCAGTGCAACTCCCGGAATAACTCACCATGAATGCAGACCTTGAACTGGCCGCCTACGCCGCAGTCAAAAATCTGGCAGCCTCCGGGCTGACTGTTGCAACGGCCGAAAGCTGCACAGGCGGTCTCATAGCTGCGGCTATAACCGGGGTTCCGGGTGCATCTGCCGTATTCCGCTACGGCTGGGTAACCTACTGCAACGAGGCAAAGGAACGCGAACTGGGGGTGCTCCCTTCCCTCATTGCCGAGCATTCCGTGGTGAGCGAGCCTGTCGTGGCCGCCATGGCCGAGGGCGCTATGCGCAAAGCCGGGGCCGACCTCGCCGTGGCTGTATCGGGCAATGCCGGGCCCACCGCCGCTGAGGGTGAGCCGCCCGTGGGTACTGTCTGCATTGCCATCACACGCCGTGGAGCAGCCCGCCCCACGCACACCGAAACCCTTTTCTACCCCGCCACTCCGCGCAATATTCTCCGCGAGCTCGTTGCCGCTAAGGCACTGGCACTCATTGCCGGAGCAGCTACGTAACACTGCGAGCAACTTCCGCCGCTCACTGTTGCAGCAGGAACTCCGTTTCCAAAAAATGATTTGACCCGGCAAGCCAAGTGGCCTGTCGGGTCGAAATCGATTTGCGAACTCCTCGCTTTACTTGCCGGGAACCGGAGTGGGGATCGGATCAGCGGGGGGAGGAGGAGGAGTCTGCTGCTGCTGCTGCTGCTGGCAGGACACCAGAGCGGCGGCTGCGATGGCGAGGATGGCGATGGTCTTCATAACGATGAGATAATGGTTTTTGGTTGCTTGCAGACGCGCTCACCATGAGGTTGTCTACAATTCATAGAATACTTAATTTTTCTTAAAAATCAAGAAAAAAATTACACTTTTCTTAAAAAAATTAGTTTTCCGGCGTTTCCGGGGCTGATTGAGCGGGGATAGAGTGCTCAGCCTTCCAGGAACTCCACACATAACGGGTGAAAAGCACCTTAATGGAGGCGGTAAGAGGCACTGCCAACAGCGCGCCGATGACACCACCGAACACCATGCTCCAGAACAGCACCGAGAACATAACCGTCATATCATGCATCTTTACAGAATTGCCCACAACCTTGGGCTGCAGAATCCAGCTATCGAACTGGCTCACGCACAGGAATGTGGCGGCCACTCCCACCACCATGGTCACATCGTGCCAGGTGAACCAGGCAATAAGCAGAGCCGGAATGCTGGTAGAAATCATGCCAATATAGGGAATGATACCCAACAGAGCGGCAGCTGCGGCAATCGTAATAGCATACGGCAGCCCCATACATGAGAGAGCAATCCCCAACAGCACACCATCAATCAGGCTCACCAGCATCTGACCACGCACGAACGCCACGATATTCTCATTGATATCCTGCAGCGTACCCACCACCTCATCTTTGAAGCGCGATGCCCGCAGCGGCAGAACATCCGCCCAATTATTCTTAATTGCCTCGCTCTCAATCAGGAAATAGAACAGGAAAACCGGCACCATCACCACACCAATCAGGAAGGCAGATGCACCGTAGATAGCACGCGTACCCGCCGTCAGCCAGGCCAGCCCCTTCTCTACCAGATAATCGGAATTATAATCAATGATTGCAAGCACCTTACGCTCGTACTGGCGCACATCCACCTCAGCATCAGCGGCTTGTTCTGTTACAATCACAGTCGGCATGGCAGACTTGTCATCCGCCTCTGACAACGTGCGTTGGTAAAGAGAATCCACCGCGTTACGCACCGCCTTGTTATCCCGCAACAGGTCGCGCCCGGCCGAAATGGAACTCTCCAGAATCTGCTGTCGGTTATTCACCAGTTCACTGGTCTGACGCGCCAACGGAGGCACCACCGTCATAGCCAGCCCGCCCATTGCCAGTGCCGTAATCAACAGTACAATCAGCACAGCCGGAATACGCCGCTTCACCAAACGCTGAACACCATTCACACAGGGACTGAGTAAATATGCCAGTATGCCCGATATCACCACCGGCAACAACACCGGCTCCAATGTCACAAATACCCAGCCCAAGCCAAACAACAGGCCAAACAACAACAACACAATGACCACCAGGCATAAACCACTCAGCGCCAACCAACACACACTGCGCTGAAAATGCGACGGGACTTCCTTTTCTTTCTCAGACATGCCATCATTATAGACATCCCACCCCGGAACTCAAGTAAATTCAACACACAAACCGCCTACTAACCCTTTTTTTCTGTCACACCCGGCATATTATGCTTGCATACCCCCTGCCCCGAGTGTATAATCCACCCGCAATCATTCCATGCGGGGCATTAGCTCAGTTGGTAGAGCGGTTGCATCGCACGCAACAGGTCAGGGGTTCGAATCCCCTATGCTCCAGGCTTCGTAAAACAGCGTATCAGGGTACCTGATACGCTGTTTTTCTACGCCCAGGCAGGCCAGAATGGCTGCCGCAGGCGTAGGCCATTTGGTCTTACAGACCAAATGGTAAGAAGCCTAGCCTCGGCGTC
>JAFURE010000077.1 GCA_017471985.1 Akkermansia sp.
GGCTATTGAGCTATCGCCCGCTGTCGCGGGCTCTGGTTTAGGCTCGCCTGTGGCTCGCTTTGGAATAAAAGCTTTTTAACGGCCTGCGGCCGGGTGAAAAGCGGGCTAAAGCCCGCGGTGAAGAACCGTGCTGCGCACGGTGGTGAAGAATGCGCTGCGCGCAGGGTGAAGACCAAGGCTGACGCCTTGGGGATAGGTGAGCAGTCTAACCCTCTGATTGTTCCAACGCGTGTTTACCTGTTCCGGACAGCTATGGCCGGTAGAGGTTACATGGCTGATATGGGGAACGAATAGTGCCCCTTGCCGATGGGGAGCATTTCTCTCGTGGTGCAGAGCACGATGCCGGGTTGCAATTCCGCATTGCCTGCCGGTAGTTTTTCCACAGCTTTCAAATCCGCTGCTGTGGGGTTGCTGTTGCGCTTCACCTCCATGGGGTACAGCTTTCCCTCGTGTTCCAGCAAGAAGTCGATTTCTGCTCCATTGCTTTCCCGGTAATAACTCAGGCGGGTGCGGAGCCCCCTATTGCCTAAGGCGCGGTATAGTTGACCGAATACCCAAGTTTCCAGAATTGCTCCACTCATGGCTCCGTTTTGCAGGGTGGAAGGGCTGCTCCAGCTGCATAGCCAAGCGCACAATCCGGTGTCCATAAAGTATAGTTTGGGCGTTTTGCTCAGGCGTTTGATGGTGTTGGTATGGTAGGGCTGCAACAGGCTGACGATGCCACTGGCTTCCAGTATGGAAACCCAGTTCCTGGCTGTTTTGGGGGAGATGCCTGCATCCTGCGCCAAATCGGCATAAACCAGCTGCTGACCGCTGCGGGCTGCGGCGGACTGCATCAGGGTCAAAAAGGCATTCTTGTCGCCCACTTGGGTGAGCGCCTGCACATCTCGCTCCAAATAGGTCTGTAAATAGGAGTCAAAGTAATGGTTGATGTTGCGGTTCAAGTCGCGGTGCAGTGCAGGGTAGCCGCCCCGCCATATGCGCGCGTACAATTCATTGATGTCGCAGGAGCGGCGATCAGGTGTCATCTCGCGCAGCCGCTCGATGGCAGGGAAAAAATCCGGTCCGTTCGCGTCTCTCGCTGCTTCGCATTGTGATAGAGTGTTGAGTTCTACGATGCCGACTCTCCCCGCCAAACTTTCACTGGCGCCTTTCATCATGTGGAATCTCTGTGAACCGGTCAACCAGTACATGCCGGGGCGGTCTGCTTCATCCACCATCAGCTTGATGGCGCGCAGTAGTTCCGGGGCATACTGCACCTCATCGATGCACAACGGTGTGCCAAGCTCTGCCAGATAGCCGATTGGGTCTTCTTTTGCCTGCTGTAGTTTGCGGAAGTCATCCAACGATACATACTTCATACCTTCCGGCATGATTTGTTTGAGCATGGTGGACTTGCCCACTTGCCGTGCACCCGTTACCATGACGCACGGAAAGCTTTTTGTCATTTCAGCTACTGTTGCCAGTGCTTTTCTCGGTATGTATTCGCTCTTTTCCATGTCCGCGCTCATTTTCGCCCTTTTCTCTGCTTTTGTCAAGATGAAAAAGTATGCAAATCGGGAATCGTATTCCCGATTTGCATGAAATTTTGCCTTTTTAGGTGGTGTTTTTTATGCAAATCGGGAATTGAATTCCCGATTTGCATAAAAATGCAGGACTTGGAATCGAGCTTTGGTGTATGCTGCGGTGAAAGAGCGCGCTCTAGCACGTAATTGTCGTATTGAGGTGCGCTATGTGTACTTCGCCGTCGTGGCGCTGAGTCAGTGCCTGTTTGAGGGCGGCGGTGCATTCCTTCTCACCGTGAACCAGATAGACCTTGCTCTTGCTGCCGCCGGTGCGGTCAAAGTAGCCCAGCAATTCATTGTGGTCAGCATGGCCCGAGAACGAATCGAGCGCCTGTATCTTGGCTCTCACCGGGTATTCGTCACCCAGTATCCGCACCTGCAGGGCGCCGTCCATGATGCGGCGACCCAGGGTATTGGCGGCGCAATAACCCACAAAGAGTACGGTGTTCTTGTCGCGGCTGATGCCGTTCTTGAGGTGGTGGAGAATTCGCCCGGCTTCGCACATGCCCGAGGCGGAAATGATGATGGCCTGCTCGCGGAGGTTGTTGAGCCGCTGCGACTCCGTGACGGTGCGCACCATGTGCAGTTGCTCAAAGCCGAAGGGGTCGCGCTCATTGAAGAGGAAGTTGTAGACGTCCTGATTGAAGCACTCGGGGTGAATGCGGAATATCTCTGTGGCGCTCACGGCCATGGGGCTGTCGACGTAGACCTGATGGTTGGGCAGCTTACCCTCGCGGTAGGCGCGGTTGAGCAGGTAGAGCAACTGCTGGGTTCGCTCGACGGCAAAGGCCGGTATGTACACATTGCCCCCGCGCTTCATGGCTTTGCGGATGGTGTTGATGAACAGGTCGGCATCCTGCGGTGGGGCTTCGTGGTATCGGCCGCCGTAGGTACTTTCCATGAGCATGATGTCGACATCGGGCACGGCCTCGGGGTCGCGCAACAGTTCGTTGTCGCCGCGACCTATATCGCCCGAAAAGAGCAGGCGCTTGTGTGTGCCGTCATCGCGGTCATCGATGTCGAGCACGACCTGAGCAGCACCCAGAATATGCCCGGCGTCGTAGAAGGTGAGCGTCACACCATCGGAAATGGGAATGGGCATGTGGTAGCCCAGGGTCAGGAATCGGCGCATGGCGGCTTCGGCATCCTGTTCGGTGTAAATGGGTTGGGCTACGGCACCGCTGCCGCCCTTGCGGCGGTCCATCTTGTTGAGGAACTTGCAGTCACTTTCCTGTATGCGGGCGGCATCTGCCAGCATGATGGAGCACAAATCACGCGTGCCGTATGTGGTATACACAAAGCCCCTGAACCCCTTCTTCACCAGGTTGGGCAGGTTGCCCGAGTGGTCAATGTGCGCATGCGACAGCACAACGCAGTCCACCGATTTCGGGTCAAAATAGGGAAAATCGCGGTTAATTCTCAGTTGCTCCTCGCGGTGACCCTGGTACATACCGCAATCCAGAAGTATGCGCCTGCCGTTCACCTCCAGCAAATGCTGGGAGCCCGTCGTTGTCTCTGCTGCACCACAAAAATGTATCTTCATCACTCTGTATTCTAACCGCTTTCAGGCAAGGTTACAAGTTAAAAATCTTCCGAGGGCATATTAACACGCTTTCGCATGCCCGTACGAACGAAAAACAGGTAAAAAAATTCCCATACCCTCATTTTAGGCTGGTAATTCCGCCAAAAGTGCGTATAATGCGCGCGCTATGTCAGAAAATACACAAGCAGTTGCTAATACCGCTCCGGGTTCCTCCGAGGAGGAACTGATTGCCGTGCGCCGTGAGAAGGTGGGCAAGATTCGCGACCTGGGGGTCAACCCCTACGGTGGGCGTTTCGATGTCACCACAAATCCGGGTGAAATCAAGGCTAATTTCGAGGAGGGTAAAAAGGTGAAACTGCTTGGTCGTATCAACGCTCTGCGCGACATGGGCCGCACTCAGTTCTTCACCGTGGCCGACGTGCAGGGCAGCATTCAGTGCATGCTCACCAAGAAGGCCTGCACCGATGAGACCTGGGCCCTCTGGAAGTTGCTGGAGCGCGGTGACTGGGTCGGTATTGAGGGTGAGACATTCATTACCCGCACCGGTGAGCCCTCCGTGCGTGTGGATTCCTTCAAGGTGCTTTCCAAGGCCCTGCGCCCCATGCCCGACAAGTTCCACGGTCTGGTGGACACCGATACCCGCTATCGCCGCCGTCACCTCGACCTGATGGCCAATGCCGAGAGCGCCGACCGCTTCGTCAAGCGCTCCCTCATCATTCAGGAGATTCGCCAGTTCCTGATTCAGCGTGGTTTCCTGGAGGTGGAGACCCCCATGCTGCAGGATATTGCCGGTGGTGCCGCCGCCAAGCCCTTCGAGAGTTACTACAATGCTCTCAGCAAGCCCGTGACCCTGCGTATTGCCCCCGAGCTTTACCTTAAGCGCCTGCTGGTCGGTGGTTTCCCCAAGGTGTTCGAGCTGAACCGCAACTTCCGTAACGAAGGTGTGGACCGCCGCCACAACCCCGAGTTCACCGTGCTCGAGGTGTACGAGGCCGGTGGTGACTACGAGTCCATGGCCGCCATGATGGAGGAAATGATCTGCACCGTGGCCGAGAAGGTATTCGGTACGCTGAAGTTCGACCAGTACGATGACAACGGCAACCTGCGCTGGACCGTTGACCTGACCCGCCCCTGGCGCCGTGCCGATTACAACGACCTGGTGAAGGAAGTCGCCGGCGCCGATTGGTTCGACCTGACTCCCGAGCAGCGTCGTGACCGCGCCGAGAACGACTTCAAACTCCAGATTGGCGAGGAACTCGACGATACAGGCGTGACCCAGCAGGTATACGAAAAGCTCGTGGAGGAAAAGCAGGCTAACCCGCTCTTCGTCTGCCACGTGGCCCGCGACCTGGTACCCCTTGCCAAGGCTAACCCCGAGAACCCCGAGGTTGTCGATGTGTTCGAGCTCGTGATGAACGGCCAGGAGCTCTGCCCCGGCTATTCCGAGCAGAACGACCCCGTGGAGCAGCTGGAGCGCCTTAAGCACCAGGCCGGCGAGGAAACGCAGAAGATTGACTACGACTTCGTGGAGACCCTCGAGAGCGGTATGCCCAGTGCCGGTGGTATCGGTATCGGCATCGATCGCCTCTGCATGCTGCTGACCGGCGCCTGCTCCATCCGCGACATTATCCTCTTCCCCCAGCTGAAGGATAAGAACAAGGCCGCTGAGTAAGTAACAGCTCCCATTTTTGCACCGGGGACCGCAGTCGGCAACGGCTGCGGTCTTCTGTATGCCGCGTATTCACCCTCCAGTCGGCTTCAAATTGCGCCCCAAGGCTCGAAAAGTCTTGACTCTCGGGCATTTTGTGGCATAAAGAGTGTATGCGTATCGTTATGATGGCTACCGGGGATATCGCCATCCCCTCCTTTCATGCATTGTTGGCCACCGGGGAGCTGGTGGGGCTCATCACCCAGCCGGACAGACCTGTGGGGCGCCACCAGACGCTGACCCCGCCGCGTATTAAAGTATGCGCGCAGGAGTCCGGTATACCTGTTTTTCAGCCCGAGCGTATGAGAGATGCCGAGGCTGTGGCTCACCTGCGCTCCATGCAGCCCGATATTGTGGTGGTTATGGCATACGGGCAGATTCTGTCGCAGGAGGTCATTGATGTGCCCACTCTGGCCTGTATCAATGCGCATGCGTCCCTGCTGCCCCGCCACCGTGGCGCTGCCTGCATTCAGGCGGCTATCGAGGCCGGTGACGACGAGACCGGGGTGACCATCATGCACGTGGTCAAGAAACTCGACGCCGGAGATATCATCTGCAACCGAACCATCGCCCTCAGAGGTACCGAAACGGCGGAATCCCTGC
Source organism: Akkermansia sp. (assembly GCA_017471985.1). Lineage (GTDB taxonomy): Bacteria > Verrucomicrobiota > Verrucomicrobiia > Verrucomicrobiales > Akkermansiaceae > Akkermansia. Next base: position 5,420 of record JAFURE010000077.1, read on the forward strand.
ACGATGACCTCGCTGAGCTTGCCCCCGAGGCCCTCGCCGAAGCCATTTATCAGCTGCGCAATGGGACCGCCGACCCGCAGGAGCAGGACGAAAGCCTGATGACCTATGCCCCCAAGCTGCTGCGTGCTCACGGGCAGATTGACTGGCACGAACCGGCCATGCAGGTCGCCCGCAAAATCAGGGCTTACCACTCCTGGCCCGGCACCTTCACCACCTATCCCTCCGTCAAATCCGGCGGCGACAAAACACTCAAAATCTTCCCTCCGGTTGACCTCTTTTCCTACTACAAGAAACCCGTCGACGCCGTACCCGGTATGGTGCTCGAGGCCGGCCCGGACGGCATGCTCATCTCCTGCGGCGGCCCGCGTGGGGGTGCCGTGCGCATATCCACCATGCAACCGCCCGGAGCCCGCAAGATGAATGCCGAGAGTTTCTTTGCCGGTCACAAAATCATGCCCGGCACCATCCTGGGGCTCCCGGTCTTTCCCGAGCGGTAAGCCGCTCAGAGCGGTGCCCCGGTGAACCAGGCCACAGCCGCGGCCAGAGCCGCACCCAGCCCCCAGAGCCAGCGCAGCCAGCCCGTGCTGGCTTTCGCCTTTTCGCTTGCCTTCTCGGCTCCCTCTGCTGCCGCGTGGTGCAGCACGTTCGTCAGTTTGTTTTTCGTTTCTTCGTTCATGGTATTCCTGCGGTGTATCCGCTTGTTCTACTGTAATGCATTTTTTTCATGCACGCAATGAACCATTCGCTTGAGCGCGATGTAACCTACCCCCTGTATCAATGGCTGAGTAGAGCAGGGGCTGTTGGCTGCCCGCATGGCCAATGCCAAATGTTCCACTCCGGGCGATTTCGTCCCTTGCGGTTAGTCGCATGACCCACGGCATCCCAGTCGCAGCATAGGCTTGCCGTAGACAGACCTGTATCGGTGTATTGAAAAGGAGGCGGAACCCGCGTGACTTGTCTCGGCAGAGCCTTGGCGTAGAGGGGTGCTCTCCAAAACGCTCGATATGCTCGACCACACCCCGGAGGAAATCGCCACCATCCTCCGGGAAACCTACTGAACCGGAGCGTAGAATCTTGCAATTCTGCCCCCGGTAGGGTATACTACCAACCGGAATCATGACCCCGGCAGAAACAGAGAAAGAGCTCCGCGCCTTGTTCAAGCAGCTCCGTCCCCTGGCGCGAGCTATCTGCCATTTCCCCAAACCGCCCCAACGCCGCGAGGTATGCGGCTTCTCTATCTTCTACAGGGGCGCTCTCGTGTGCGAGTACTTCGGCAAGGAGCTACTCAAAGAGTTTGAAATCACCGCCCGGGAAAAGGGGGGGTGGGAAGAATAAATCACAGACTGTTTCTTCCCAACATCGGAGAGACAGTTCTATGATTTACGGATACATTAGAGTAAGCAGCGATAAGCAGACTGTTGAAAATCAGCGGTTTGAAATATGCCATTTTTGCGAAAAGGAAAAACTGAGTATTGACGGATGGATAGAGGAGACCATAAGCGGTACCAAATCATATCAAAAACGGGCTTTAGGAGAGTTACTGGATAAGATAAACAAGGACGATCTCATCATTTGTTCAGAGCTTTCGCGATTAGGGAGAAATCTGTTCATGATTATGGAAATTTTGAATATCTGCATGAGCAAAGAATGCCGGGTCTGGACAATTAAGGATAATTATCGCTTAGGGGATGATATTCAGAGTAAAGTGCTGGCCTTTGCTTTTGGATTATCAGCGGAAATAGAGCGTAATTTGATTAGTCAAAGAACCAAAGAGGCGTTATCTAGGAGAAAAGCGGAGGGCGTAACATTGGGGCGACCGATAGGGCGAAAAAACGCACCAACCAAATATAAACTATCAGGGAAGAGAGCGGAAATCGAAAAGTGGCTGAAAAAAGGCATCTCGAAAAGAAAAATAGCGAAGAAGTTGGGTGTTGACCGAAATACTCTTGATAGATTTCTAAAAAATCAGGAGGTACAATAATGAGCGATTTTGTGCAGCAACATGCCGTGAAGTGTAGCTTTAATTCCTCAGATAGCTGGATTATTCTCTCTCCTATAGAACAGAGTATTAAGAACAAAATCGAAGCTATCGGAAAACCTCTCAAGGCGTGGGATATAAAAATCTATCGTGGCGTTCTTACCGGGTATAATGAGGCCTTCATCATCTCCACTGCGAAACGAGATGAAATATTGGCTAATTGCTGTACGGAGGATGAGCGAACTCGAACTGCTGACCTTATACGACCGATTCTTCGTGGCCGTGATATTAAGCGGTATGGCTACACGTGGGCTGATTTGTGGCTCATTGCGACATTCCCATCTCGTCATTACAATATTGATGATTTCCCTGCAGTAAAGAGCTA
>JAFURE010000078.1 GCA_017471985.1 Akkermansia sp.
CGGCGTACATAACTGGCATAGGTACAAACGATACCGAAGCCGATGGAAAGGGAGTAGAAAATCTGCCCCGCGGCGGTAATCCACATTTCCGGGTTCATCAGGCCCTTAAGGAGGGTGATTTCCTCCTTAGCAATGGTGGCTTTGGGGTACTCCTCCTGCAGGCGGGTAATGAGGGCGCTTTCCTCCTCAGCTGTGGCACCGGCGGGTACCATGCCGATGGTCTTCTTCGTGGTGGTGTCCACCAGCATGACCTTGTCGGGGTTCCACATGTAGCCCAGACCCTCGCTCACATTGCGCTCGGGGTGTGCGGCATCGGGGGTGCCCATGGTGAGCACACGCCCCAGAATGATGAAAGCCGTGATAACCAGTATGGGCATGCTCACTTTACTGAACCACTCAATACCTTTGTTCACACCACGGAATATCAGGTAGAAATTGGCCCCGAGTGCCAGCAGGAAGAAGATAAGCAGCGTGCTCTCTCCCCCGGTGAATACTGCGCCGTCGGCGCCGATACCGGTAAACCTGGTGAAGAAATCGCCGTATTCAGCAGAGCTGCTCAGGTTCAGGTCACCCACGGCGGTGTGCCAGGCGTAACCGAGGGTCCAGCCCTCCAGTGCAATGTAGTACATGCTGATGGCCAGCGGCACGATAACGCTCACGAGCCCCAGGTACTTCCAGCACTTTGTCTGTGCAATGAGGTAGAATATTGATGCCGAGCTGTGACCGCCCAGTCGGCCGCCCTTGCGGCCGATAGCCCACTCTACCCAGCTGAGCGGTATGCCCATCAGCAGGAATGCGCAGAAATAGGCTATCATGAAAGCGCCACCGCCGTACTGGGCCGCCAGTCCGGGGAAACGCAGGAAATTACCGAACCCGATGGCGCTGCCGGCTACTGCCAGTACAACACCCAGGTTGCTGCTCCAATTCTCATTTTTGGTTTTTGTGCTCACGATATGCGCGACATTATACGCTCATGCACATGGGCTGTCAAGATAGAAATTCGGGTCGGAAAAGATAGATTTTTTCAATCGCGGTCTTACCTCTTGCGGTTAGGTTTGCATGGAGCCGGGTAAATGGCCATTTGCCGGGTAGAATGATGCAGGCTTGCCCCGGCTCAATTTCAACATCCGCCTTTACAAAAAATCCCCGCAGCCGGAGCTGCGGGGATTTTTACAAAATGTGGGGTTGACCTTAGATCTGGCCGTAGAGGGTCTGGCCCTTGGACAGAAGGTCATCGGCGGCAACCTGCAGGCGCTCGCAGATACCCTGCTCACCCTTCTTCAGGTAGGAGCGGGGGTCATACACCTTCTTGTTACCCACCTCACCGTCAACCTTCAGCATGCCGTCGATGTTCTGGCACATGTGCAGAACGATGGGCTTGGAGAATGCGTACTGGGTGTCGGTGTCGATGTTCATCTTCACTACGCCGTAGGAGATAGCCTCGCGGATGTCGCAGAGGTCGGAGCCGGAGCCGCCGTGGAATACCAGGCGCATATCCTCACCGTGCTTCTCCTTCACCACAGCCTGGCCGTCGCGCAGGATGGTGGGCTTCAGCTTAACAGCACCCGGCTTGTACACGCCGTGTACGTTACCGAAGGTAGCAGCCAGCATGAACTCGCCTACGCCGTTAAGGGTCTCGTAGGTCTGAAGCATGTCAGCGGGGGAGGTGTAGAGCTTCTCAGCGGGAGCGCCGGAGGTGTCCACGCCGTCTTCCTCACCACCCACAACACCGATCTCGATTTCGAGAACGATACCCAGCTCGGCGCACTCGGCCAGCAGCTGCTTGGAGAGCTCGAGGTTCTGAGCCATGGGCAGGGCGGAGGCATCGAGCATGTGGGAGTTGAACAGGGGGCCTTTGCCCTCGGCGATGCGCTTCTTGCTCTCGGCAAGCAGGGGGCGCAGGAAGCTGTCCACCTTGTCGGCCTGGCAGTGGTCGGTGTGCAGAGCAACGAATACGTTGTACTGCTCGGCGAGGCGATGTACAGCCTCAGCCAGCACGATGGCGCCGATGGCGGAATCCTTCACGGCGGTGCCGGAGGCGAACTGGCCGCCACCCAGGGAAATCTGGATGATGCCGTCGGACTTGGCCTCGGCAAAAGCCTTCAGAGCGCCGTTGATCACCTCGATGGTGGTCACGTTGATGGCCGGGTAGGCATAGCCTTTAGCCTTGGCCGTATCAAGCATCTTGATGTACTGTTCTTGTGTAGGTACAGGCATGGTACTTATTTTCGGTTAATCGTTATAAGAGTGCGGGGCTGGCCCGCATTTCACGCGCCCATTGTACCCTGCAAGCCTCTTTCTGGCAAGCAAAAAGTGATGCGTGACGGCGTTTTTTCAGAATACGGGAGAAGATCGGGACGTTACGACTCTATATATAACCCACAGATTTTCATCTTTGCTATTTAGGGCGCAAGGTAGTATTTGGCAGTTTTGCCTTTCTCGTCGCGCAGGGATTCATCGGCTCCGTAGCGCACGAGCAGGTCGTACATGGCTCGGTTTTTACCCCAGGCTGCCACATGCAGAGCGGTGAAGTTTCGCTCTTCCTCGGGATACACCTGTACCGAGCGATAATTGACCTGCGCCCCGTTTTGCAGCAGCCACTCGGCCATAGCGGGTCTATTCTCCTGCACAGCGCACATCAGCAGTGTGAACCCTTGCGAGAAGTTTCCGCATTCGATATCACAGCCTCCCGCCAGCAGTTCTTTCAGTACCGGGATGTTGTTGTCTATGATGGCAATTACCGGCAGGCTGTACGGGCCGCTGGTACCCACCTGTACCGAGGCACCGCGACTGATGAGCATGCGTACCTTCTCCACATCCCCGCTGTACACGGCAAACTGTATGGGGGCTGCCGGGCCTTCTATCGTATTCACATCAATATCGTATTTGTCAATAAGCGCTGCTGCATCCGCCGCGCTCATATTCGGTGCCTCCAGGCTGGCGCAGAGTAATTGCCATTTCTTCCAGGGGCTTACCACCTCCACCTCAAAGGGATTCTGCCACACCAGCAGTCCAATAACTGCTGCTATCATTAGCAGGGTAAGTACGCGTTTCATGGTGGGACGTTCTGTTGTGCTTTCATTCTGTCACGTCTTGTTTTCATTGTCAAGCAGAATGCCCTCCCGATAAATTGAAATTTGTTGGGCGAGCGAAGCGAGCGGAATTTGCGAGCCTCGCCATGCGACGAGGCTCGCAAATTCCGCTCGCTTCGCTCGCCAACTTCCAATTTACTGGGCTAATGAATCTCTAGCGTTTCATTGTGCCAACGCATATTTTACCTATTTTTACCAGCAGATTTGAAACCGCTTCGATAACATGTCTCCACTCAGGGGATACAAAACCGCCGCCATCTTTGCAGGTGGCGGCGGTTTTCGACGGGAGCTGCCCGCGTGGTGTTCTACTTTGTAGATGGTAAATCCGTAGATTGCAGATTTATCTGAAGCTCAGACCATTTACCTTGGCGGCGAGGGTGTCCAGCACGCACTTGTGAGCGGCGTCCACCTCGGCGGCGGTGAGGGTCTTCTTCGCGTCGCGGTACAGGAAGGTGTAGGTCATGGCCTTGCGGTCAGCGGCGAGTTTTTCGCCGGTGGGGTCGCAGAACACGTCCTTCAGCCCGGTGCTCACCAGCAGTTTCTGCTTGGCGGCCTCGACAGCCTTCATGATGTCGGCGTGGCGTGTGGCGGCGGGGACGTCGAGGGAGGCGTCGCGCGAGGAGCCGGGGAACTGGGGCAGGTCAGCAGCCTTGAAGGGGGCGGTAGCCACCTGCTGCAGCTTGCGCAGGTCGAGCTCGGCGTAGTAGCTCTCCATGGGCAGGCCGAGGGCGCGGCACTTGGCCAGGGACAGGCGGGCGAAGTAACCGCAGGCCTGATTGTTAATCTGAATGTCGGCACCCACAGCAGCGTTCTCGCGAGCCTGCTTGGCGGGCACGAGGGTGATGGTGGCCTTGGGCACCAGAATGTCGAGCACGGCACGAATGTGCTCGAACCCGGCACCGGCGGGCTTGGTGTCTGCCCAGCTGGCGGGGCCTACCTTGCCTGCCATGAAGATGCCCAGCACCTCGTTCTCGATATCCTTGCCCTTGCCGCCGCCGGTGTTGCGGAACACGCGGCCGCACTCAAAGAATCGCAGTACCTCCAGACCCTGGTTAATGTTGCGGGCAGCCACGGAGATGAGGCCGGGAGCCAGTGACGGGCGCAGGGTGGAGTGGTCCTCGGAGATGGGCAGGGACACGCGGATGATGTCGCCGTCCATCAGCGGTTTGATGGGCAGGGCGTTCTCCACGCTGGCAATGGTGGGGTCAATGCTCTCGGCGGCAATGAGTTTGAAGGTCTGGGCCTCCCAGAACCCGGCACCGGCGAGCTTGCGGCTCAGGGCCATGCGGTAGTCGCTGGCGCGGTCGTGGGCGCTCTCCTCCACATAAATAGCGGTGTTGGTGGCGGGGATGTTGTCGATGCCGTACACGCGCACCACCTCCTCGAGCAGGTCGCAGCTGCGCTTGAGGTCCAGGCGCCAGGGCGGGCAGTCCCAGGTGCCGCGACCGTCGATGTTCTTCAGGCCGAGGTTCTTCAGAATGGTGGTGGCCTCGGTGTGGGGAATGGAGCCATTGGTCATGACGTCCAGTTCCTTCCAGTCGAGCTGCACCTGATCGAGGGCGTAGTAAATCATAGCATCGCTGCCTTGCTCCACCACGGTGGCGTTCAGGGCGTTCTCCTCGGGCACCAGGCAGGGAGCCTGACCACCCACGAGCACGGGCTCGGCGGTGCCGCCGGCGCACTCGAGGATGAGCTGCGTGGCACGGGCTGCGGCGCGCAGGACATTCCACGGCGAGGTGCCGCGCTCAAAGCGGTAGGAGGAGTCGGAACCCAGGGCCAGACGGCGGCTGGTGAAGCGTATGTTGCTGCGGGCAAACCAGGCGCTCTCGAGCACGATGTCGGTGGTCTCGGCCGTTACGCCGGAGTTCAG
>JAFURE010000013.1 GCA_017471985.1 Akkermansia sp.
ACCTGGTTAAGACGTTCTAAAGGATCTCCTAAAGTACTAATTCTTTCTAATTTAAACTCCTCATCAAAGAACCCGGGAAAGCGCATAACTCTATTATACCATACCCTTTAGATAAAATAAAGAGTTTTTAGAGATTCCCAATTTGTACCTTGTCTATTCTTCCCGCCAAACTCCAATTTGTCGAAAGACGCAAAAATCACTTGAAAATTGATAATTGTTAAAAATTTTTCAAAAAAAGGCTTTTCAAAGTGAAAGTTTTTTGATATAGTCCGCGCGTCTGACCTGCCGGGAGCAGGTGAAAACCAGCCCGGGAGGAACCCAGACTTACCACATATATGTCTGATTACACTACACGAGTGCTGGAGCAGGTGCGCGCCAAGAACGCCGCCGAGCCCGAGTTCCTGCAGGCAGTGCAGGAGGTATTTTCTACCATCACCCCCGTGCTGTCTGCCAATAAGAAATACGAGGATAATTGCATTCTCGAGCGCATCGTAGAGCCTGAGCGCACCATCATTTTCCGTGTGCCCTGGGCAGATGACAACGGTAAGATACACGTCAACCGTGGTTACCGCGTGGAGTACAACAGCGCCATCGGCCCGTACAAGGGCGGCCTGCGTTTCCACCCCTCCGTGAACCTGGGCATCCTGAAGTTCCTGGGTTTCGAGCAGATTTTCAAGAACTCGCTCACCACGCTGCCCATGGGTGGCGGTAAGGGCGGTGCCGACTTCGACCCCAAGGGTAAGAGCAATGCCGAGGTCATGCGCTTCTGCCAGAGCTTCATGACCGAGCTGCAGCGCCACATCGGTCCCGATACCGACGTACCCGCCGGCGACATCGGCGTGGGTGCTCGCGAAATCGGTTACATGTTCGGCCAGTACAAGCGCCTGCGCAACGAGTTCACCGGCGTGCTGACCGGCAAGTCCCTGAACTGGGGCGGTTCCCTCATTCGCCCCGAGGCTACCGGTTACGGTACCGTATACTTCGCTCAGAACATGCTCGCCACCAAGGGTGACGACCTGCAGGGCAAGGTTTGCGTGGTTTCCGGCAGCGGCAACGTGGCTCAGTACCTGGTACAGAAGCTCAACCAGCTGGGTGCCAAGCCCGTGACCATGAGCGACTCCAACGGCTTCGTCTTCGACCCCGAGGGCATCAGCCTCGAGAAGCTTGCCTGGATTCAGGAGCTCAAGAACGTGCGCCGTGGCCGTATCAAGGAGTACGCCGATGCCTTCCCGGGCGTGCAGTACTTCGAGGGGCAGCGCCCCTGGAGCGTACCCTGCGACTGCGCTTTCCCCTGCGCCACTCAGAACGAAATCAACGGTGCCGAGGCCGCCACACTTATCAAGAACGGCTGTAAGCTCGTGGCTGAAGGTGCCAACATGCCCACCGATCTGGAGGGTATCAACGCCTACCTGCAGGCCAAGATTCTGTACGGTCCGGCCAAGGCGGCCAACGCCGGCGGCGTAGCAACATCCGGTCTCGAGATGAGCCAGAACAGCATGCGCCTGAAGTGGAGCTCCGAGGAGGTTGACGCCAAGCTCTTCGGTATCATGAAGAACATTCACGAGAACGCCTACAACCACGCTCGCGAGTTCTCCCCCGACTCCACCGGTGACTTCACCAACTACGTAGCCGGTGCCAACATCGCCGGTTTCGTGAAGGTGGCCGACTCCATGATTGACCAGGGTCTGGTGTAATATCCTCCATTGGTAACAATCTGCTTTTCAGAAAAACCGCTATCCTGCAAAAGGACGGCGGTTTTTCTTTCTTCCCCGATTAAGTAGTTCGGCGGCAAATATTACAGCACCTTCTTGGTGATGAAAACGATTATCCCGAACACAACTATAAAAGTCAGCGGGCACACTACCCAGGAAGGCAAATCGTAGCGTTCCTGCAATTTGAGAAAACAGGTTCCCACCCACAAAACTAACCCCCAGGGCAGGAATACCAGCAGACAACCGGCACAGCCGGAACTGCATGAGTTACCATCGCGGTTAACACGCTGCGGATTCTCCGGATGGACAATCTGCGGCCGACTGCGTTTTTTGGTGGACACTTTCTCCCTGCTACCACCGGACAAATCCTTGAGCCACACGCGGGCATTTTGCCAGCGCTCGGCAGGGTTCATACGGAACGCCCTATCAATACCGGCCAGCAAAGCCGGGGAAAAACGCCCCAGCAATTCCCGCCGTTCTGACAGCAGGCTTGCATCACTATCGGCATAAACACGGTCATGACAATCCGGCGGCTCCTGACCTGTTATCAATCGATAACAGGTGGCCCCAAGTGAGTAAAGATCTGACCACGGCCCCCGCTCCCCGCCACTGGCCCATTGCTCCAACGGAGCGTAGCCTTCCGTACCGGTTTTGGTATGAGTATGCGCTCCAACCCTGCGAACCGTGCCGAAGTCTATGAGTATAGGGTTCCCCGCCTTATCCAACAGAATGTTACCGGGTTTGATATCACGGTGCAAGAGGTTCTGCCCATGCAGGTAATCCAGCGCACCCAGCATGTGGCGCAGAAAATAGCGCAGCCACTCCTCGCTTACAGTTGCAGCATCTGCCCGGTTCAGCGGAGTTCCGGCAATATAGGGCATCACATAATACGCCGTGCCCAGCGCGGTGAAAGCCGTGATAACCGGTACGATATTCGGGTGGCTCAGCCCGGCCAGTACACGAGCCTCGTTCAGAAAGCTCCTGAGCGCCCAGTCATAGTCAGATTGCAGCAGGGGACCACCCGAACTCACCCTGTACGAATCGGGGCAGCGCATGGAACAACTGACAGGAAAGTTCTCCTTAATAACCACGCTGCACTCGGTCACCACCTCCTCTGCCAGATAAGTGATACCAAACCCACCCTGCCCCAATGTGCGGCGAATGATATAGCTACCATTCAACACATAGTCATTCGGCAGAGTGACAGAAGCAAGGTTCAGGACAGGTTGGATAGGCTGCTGCATGATAGGAGTTGCAGGACGACACCATGATTGTACTCCCAGCTTTTCCGGATGTCAATCATATTGAGGAAAATGCCGTGCTTAATATCATAAGCACGGCAAATAAAAAAAACGCGCCCACACAGGCAGGCGCGTTTTTTCATAAAGATTCTGCGATAATAACAGGCGGAATCAGGCCTCGGGAGCCAGAGGCCCCTCGCCATACTTGTTGCCCCCCTGACTGGCCTGACACCAGAACACAATCAGAATGACAGCACCGATAAAGGGAATAAGAGCCAAGAGGATATTCCAACCGCTGCGGCCGGTATCGTGCAGACGACGCACAGACACAGCAAGGTTAGGCAGCAACACCACCAGACACAGCAGCTGGGACGCAAGAGAACCGGTCTGAGGATCCGTTGCCATTGATACCACAAAGCTGATAACGAAGGAGATGATAAACGTGGCGAGTTGCCAGAACCAGAACTCCGAACGACAGGCGCGACCACTGAAGACAGCGTAACGCTTCAAGCAACCGATAAACGAATTAATGAGATTATATGACATAAGTAGAAGGGGAGAGGGGGTATTATTCCTCTCCGTACCGACAACTCTACCACATTTCCCCATCTGTTGTCAATAGTACGATAAAAAAACAATCACGCGTTGGAACAAATAGAGGTTTAGACCTATTTTGACAACAAAATTGATGTTTGTAGGGGAGCGAGCCAACGGCGCCTGCCTCGGCGTAGGCGAAGCCGAAGACGGGAGCCATACTTTAAAACCCGCGCTTGCGCGGGTGACAGAATATTAGCCCAGTGCAAGCGAGCGACAGCTCGCGCAGCTCTGGGTAAAGAGAAAAAAATAATCAGAGCCCCGCAGACGTGCGGGGCGACAGAAAAGCGAGTTACAACCGCATGCGTTTATTTTATGATTGGCTCCTGCTCTTACGGTACAACATCAGTGTATACTTAAGCAAAACTCCTCTGTCACCCCGCAAGTCTGCGGGGTGACAGATATTTTTTCGCCTTTTCCCAGGGTTTCGCCTTCGGCTCCACCCTGGGCTAATTCTCCGCCGCCCGCACGAGTGCGGGCTTTTGAATTCCGCTCACCTTCGGTTCGCCATACAGCTCGGCAAATTGCTCTTTTCCTAATTGTTACAACGCGTAGCGCACCGGTTGCAACAACCGGGTGCATCGAAAAGCTCGCCGTCTGAAAATGACGGCGGCTTTTTATTTCTTAATTTCCGGTCAGCATGTTCTTTTTTTCTTTACTCCGTGGCATAAAGTGTTAGAGTTAAATGAGCACTGCAAATAACGTTTCGGAATGACGATGAAAGCCGCAATGATGATTTCTCCCTTTGTTTGCGTGGCTGCCACTGTGTGGGCGGCTCCGCAGATGCCAACCGATATAGCCGGCAAAACCGTAGTAGTTCTGCTCAACTCTGCAGAGATGTGCAGGAGCGACTTGCATGCCAAAGCCACCGGGCCCTGGTATTCCCCCGGTCTGGGCATTCCCCTGCTGCTGAGCTTTCCTGCAGGTAGCAACGGTTCTTACACAGTAAGTCACCCTCACAATTCAGGCGAAACAACCTGGCCCGATATCAAGGTCGACTACTCTGTGGGAGAGGGTGGAAAGTCGGCCTATGTGAAACTCGGGAACAGCGATTTTCAGGCTCTCGTGGAGCTGACCTGCGACAAGCAATCTGCCGCTCCTCAGGGGAAAGCGACAGAAACCCGGGGAAGTGCCTATATATATTGGCACGAGGATGGCGAGACACGCCACATTCGCGGCGCCTCGTTCATACTGCGCGATGCCCGGCAGAACGACCCTGCCATTCAGTTGCCGGGGCAGGAGCCGGACGATGTGGAGCCGACGCTCCAGGATGACGGGCTTAGCGACCTTCTGGCCGGGCTGGACAGGTACGTGACCAAGACGGCGGATGACCGACTGTATGTTCGCAGGCTCAAAACCATACTTCCGCTTGTTCTCGCAGAGCAGAACCCGAATTATACCTCGGCGGAATACAAGGGCAATACGGCACTGCACTATGCCTGCGGGCTCAGTCATGTGGAGCTGGTACAGTGGCTGGTCAACCACGGGGCAGACACCGCCGCCCGAACTAACAAGGGCAAAACCCCGGCAGACTGCGTGAGTGGGCCAAATGCCGCCGCTATCCGCAAAATCCTGAAGCAGGGTCCCCGGGCTGTGCCTTCTGCTCCCCTTTCGGCAGTGGGCAAAACCTTTACCTTCACCGGCACGGGCGATGGCCCCATTTCCGTGAGCTGGCGGCATACGGATGTGGAGGACAGCGGCAAGGTAACTCCCGGCGAGGACTGGCAGCTGACCCATGTGGAGTATGTGCGTACCGGTGCTGCCACGGCAACGGTATTGCGCCGCACCGAGTGGTCCCCGGGCGGTACTTATGCTGCCGGCTGGCGCGACATGGTATTTGAACTGAAGTTCACCTCGCCCACCGGCGGTACGGCCACCTGTACCGAGCAGGATAAGAAGGGGGCCTTCATTAACATCGAGGGAACATTCACACTGAAATAACTTATGAGAACTCTTTTTCTGTGTTCGGCAGCCTTGCTGCTGGTTTCGTGTGGCGGGGTACACCACCCGAGCGCCCCTGTGGCGGTAACAGCTCCCACCGAACTGAGTGGGCGGGCACTTGTGGTGGATTTTACCGGTGCTATGGCATGCAATGCCCTACACAACGAAACCGATGCCTGGAAACCCGCCCAAGCCACCCCGCTCGTGGTGCAGTTCCCGGCAGGTGAGGGAAAAAACTTTAAGATTCAGATCGATGAGCCTACCCCCGCCGATGCGGAGCTGGGTTCGCCCAATTCGGTGACCTACTCCCCACAGGGGGATATGGCTGTGCTGACCATTGTGGGGCGCATGCGCTATGTGGTGCTCACGCTTAACTTCAATACCCCCGACAGCGGGAAGGCTTCGCTAAGCTGGAGCATGGATGAGAGCGGCTGGCTGGCAAGGGATGCCACTTTCCGCCTGCAGAAGGCCACCTCCCCCGATGGGCGCGTGGAATTGCCAAAAACCGAATAGTAGGACCGAAATAAGTTCAAAAATATATAAAAGCTACTTTTTTTTAACAAAAATTGAACAAGTCACACAAAAAAACAATCTACACTTCAGCCATGAAAATAAAACTCCTCAACATACTGGTTCCGGCAGGGGCAGCATTGCTGCTGGGTTCCTGCGAAATATACCCGAATGGTTACAGCTCGTTCAGCTATTCCACGAACGGCTACAGCTCCTCGGTAGCATGGACTGCGGCCAGCTATGATGCCAACGGTTTCCCCATTTATGGTTATGCCTACGGTCGCCCTGTCTATGGTTACACGGTGAGCGGTGCTCCGATATACAGCGTGAGCGCTCTGTATGTGGGCTGCTATGTACCGAACTGGCGTCCTGCTCCGTGGTGCCACCACCATCATCACTACCCGAGCGGTGTGCACAAAGCCCCCAAGCCGCCTAAGCACCACCATGACCACAAGCCCCACGTGCGCCCCGACACCCATGCCCCGATTCACAAGAACCCATCGAGTGTGCTGGGTAAACCGCACCACGGCTCACATTCGGCCGGCCGCCCGCCACATGGCAACAATCATTCACATGCCGGTAAACCTCATGGGGCACCTCATCCGTCGGTGAATAACCGCCCGTCGCATTCCCACGGCTCATCGGCTGTGCGCCCGCCGTCAGTCAGCCGCCCGTCGCATTCCCATGGCTCCTCGGCTGTGCGCCCGCCGTCAGTCAGCCGCCCGTCGCATTCCCATGGCTCCTCAGCTGTGCGCCCGCCGTCAGTCAGCCGCCCGTCACACTCCCATGGCTCCTCGGCTGTGCGCCCGCCGTCAGTCAGCCGCCCGTCGACTTCCCATGGCTCCTCGGTTGTGCGTCCGTCGTCAGTCAGTCGCCCGTCGCATTCACTCGGATCTTCGGTCTCGCGTCCGTCGGCAGTTAGCCGCCCGTCGCACTCCCACGGTTCTTCGGCTGTTCGTCCCTCTGCAAGCAGCCGTCCGTCAACCGTCACGCGTCCGTCGAGCTCCCGTGGTTCTTCGGCACCTCGCGGCAGAATGGAGCGCAAGCATTAAAACTCCAATCGCGAGTTGAGAATTCATCAAAGGTCTCTGTCCGGGGAATTCCGGCAGAGACCTTTGGTTTTATTACAACGGGTGAGAGCGACATTTCAGTCACTCAGAATGTCTCATGCTGTGCGCGGCGTAGCACAGGAACATAGTGGCACCGACTACGGCCCCCAGAGTATCCATGAGCATATCCTTCTGAGCGTCCCACACATCCCCCTGTGACCCCAGGAATGCCAGACCGGCGCTACCGCCGTCGATTTCTGCGTAAATCCACTCGACCAGTTCCCAGAAGTTGGCCACGGCCATAATGATGACAATGCTGTAAATGGCCGCGGTGCGCGCACTCGGAGCACCGCGATAGCGCCACAGCAGTTCTGCTATACCCACGGCATTCAGCCCCACCACAAAGTGAGCCACGCGGTCATAGTGATTGCGCTCAAAGCCGAAAAACTCGCGCACGGCATCGAAGGGCACCAACTCAAAGGTGTAGTGCGCTCCCACTACCTGCAACCAGCACCACAGAAAAATGAAGAAATAGGCAAACACACTCAATTGCAAGCGCCTGTACAGCACCCCGAATACCCCCATCAGCACAAAAACAGTGCTCATTTCCGTCCACCATACCTGCTCATCGTACGGGCTCACTGCCGACCAGCATATCAGCCCAAGCAGGATAAACAGAAACAACAACATACTGACGGAACGTGCATTCATGCCTGCTATCATATACCCTGAGCATCATGTTGACAAGTAGAAAAGCGTGACGCGAAGCCCAAGGACGTCCACTTGTTGAGGAAATCACAACAATTAGGCCGTCTGCCTGATTTTCAGCTCGACTGAGCGTGAAGAACGGTATAGAATAGCGGATATGATGAAGACTTTGCTCAGTGCCATGGTATTGGCGGCTCTGCCGCTGACAGCAGCTCCGGATAAAGCGCCCCGCGAATTGGAGGGCGGTTGGGTCTATGAGTGGGGGGATGAGTTCAACGGCAACAAGCTCAACACAAAGAAATGGGCCTATGAACTGGGAGTTGTGCGTAATCCCGGCGCCTCGCAAGCCTACACAAAAAAAAGTGTGGCTGTGAAGAATGGCAAGCTCATCATTACCTCGAGAGCACAAGAGACCCCCAACTGCAATTACCGGGAGGGCTCTGACCGATGGTTTGAAAAGATTAAGACCCAGCCCTTTGCCAGTGGTTCGGTAACGACCCGCAACGTGAAGCACTTCGAGGCCCCGGGGCGACTGGAGTTCCGGGCTCGCATACCCAGGGGCAAAGGGGTATGGCCCGCAATCTGGACCATGCATGTGAACAATTACGGCTGGCCGGCCAACGGTGAAATTGATATCCTGGAGCACATTTCACAGGAGCCCGAGACCTGCTACTGCATTTTCCGCTGGGGGCGCAACGGCGGCAACCAAGAGCAGAAGGTCATACGCACACGCCGATTTCAGGATTACAGCAAGAAGTTCCACACCTATGTACTGGAATGGGATGACAAAATCATGCGCATACTGATTGACGACGAGGAAGTAGGGCGAGTGAATATAGCCGATGCCAATTATCCCAACGGCGACAACCCTCTGCGAACCCCTTGCTACATCATCATCAATACTGCTATCGGCGGGCACGGCACCTGGCCCGAAATGGCAAATCCGAAGGACTACCCCGTCAGGTTCGAGATAGACTACGTGCGCTACTACACCAAGAAGAAGTAACGCACCCACCCCGACAGCGCTGAGAGGCAGTCGCAGCGCTCATGCTCAGATGGGCTTCTTCTCCTTATCGGCCTCCTTACCCTCCAGGTACTTCACATAACGGGACACCCCTGCCCCGTAACGGGAAGCCAGACGGTAGTCCGGCTCGGAGTCCAGCAAGCGATTGCAACTACGGTGCAGAAGGAACAGCTGAATGAGCCCCCACAATACCGCACCCACGGCCCCCAGAGAAATCAGGTAGGGCGTGGCGCCACCGGCCTTGAACCAGGCTTTCACCTCATCCTTCCAAGATACTTTCACCTCCTTGGGCTTGGGTTTAAGCTCCAGCTCAATTAACTTCACGCCTCCGGCAGACTCGGGAGTAAGGGGAGTGAAGGACTCCGACACGGGGGTCAGAATGCCGTGCAGACAGCGAATACCTGCCAGCAAGCCATCGGCACCGCCACCGGCAGTCATCACCCTGCGGCGCACCTGCTCCAGCCAATCACGCACCTGATGTTCCTCTGGCTCAATTTCCTTGTAGCCTATTTCAACGGCAGGCGGCTCACCCAGAGCATACTGCAGCACGACAGCGTACTGTCCGGGCTGCGCGATATGCGACACCAGATTAGCCGCGTCAATCTCGCGCGGCACCTCCTGGCCATTCCTGAAAACCGACACGTATATCTGAAATCGTGAGTGGGCATTCAGCTCGCGGAGCACATGCATGACATCTGCCCTCTCTACCTCAGTGAGCAGTTGCTGCGGGTCGCGCAGTACCGTACCACGGGAATCGAGGTAGTACTTGCAGTAGCGCCCCGGCACGCGAGTGTCGCTCTCAGCATCCTCACTCGTATCGCGGCGGCGGATCGTCTTGTTATTCTCCGCTTTGTTTTCCGTTTGTTTCTGCACACCGCCGGGCATGAGCACATTGTAGCACTCAGGCAGACGGCCGGACATCAGATTGGTGTAGTCGTCAGAGGCCCAGCGCGGCTCGGTATTGTACGCCGCAGGCACCCCCGGCACGACAGGAGGAGCAGGCGGCGGGGGTGGTGCCGGTGTCTCGGCAGGCGTTTCCGACGGTACATCAGCCGCAGGGGGTGGAGCGGCATCCCCGGCAGGTGTTTCCGCCGGAGCCTCGGCCGCAGGGGGCGGTGCCTGCTCCTGAGCCGGGGCCGAAGAGCCTGCAGCTACGAGGGCGCTCATACCGGCTCCCAGCAGCCAGGGGAAGCTGTTCACGCGACGGCGAGCGGAGTTTCGCAGGGTCTTATTCACCCGGCGGCTGCTCACAGCCAGCTGCAGAGCGGCCTCCTTCATCACCTTTTTGAGGGCGGTCACAAACTCGCGTTCGCGGAACTGCAGGCGCGCCCCCACAATGCAGGAGGTTATGCGGTCAGGGTTGACGTAAGGGTCGAGCATATACCCCCAGGAGAAGCAGGCAATCTCGAGCTGAACATCAAGCACGAGTATGAGCATCCACTCCTGGCGTGTAGGCGGCGGGGTGGGCAGGCAGATATCGCGCAGCCAGCTGCTGAAACCCTGACAGGCACGCGTAAACCACCCGGGTTCCTCCTCCTCGACTACCGGGCGGGCTTCGCCGGGGCGGCGCTCGCGCAACTCGGCGTCCTCAATGGCACGCATCTGCTCACGCTTGCCGAAGGACGGGTGGTGTATGCGGGCGTGATTGAGAATCCAGTGAGCATGGGGGCGGAACTCCTTCAGGTTACCGTGGTCGGTGATGTAAATACAGAGAGCAACCGGGGGGATATGGCGCTCCAGATTGGCCAGAGCGCGCATCAATTCCATGCGCTCACTGTGGGTCAGCGCGCCGGCCTCATCCACCACGCGGGTAAACTCCACATCATTGCTGCCGAATACCTTGTCGGCCCGCTTCATGCTGTAACCGCACGGGGGACATTGACTCTCAGCCCCCATGTGAATGGAGGCATTGCATTTCGGACATATCGGCATGCACCTTTTATATCTGTTTTCCGCCGCGCTGTGAAGTTAAATGCATGTCATTCTGCTTTCCCCGGCTCCGGCAGCAGGGGGAAGGTGCCGTCCTGCATCATGCGCACAGCCTGCACCCACGGGATGTCGTTGATATAGACCTGCCGCACCATCAGACCGCCATGCTCACGGCACGCAAACTCCACCGTGGTGCGTAAGCGATGCAGCGGATACGGGTCTTTATCCCGCTGGCGGAATCGACCGAGCTCGCCCATTTTCTCCGGCACGTAAAAGCGGAAACGGTACCGGTTGCGCTCCATATTTCGTGGCAGCAGCGTCAGCTCAAGCTCGTAGTAGGGCGGCTCTTTCTCAACCCCATCGTCCCCCTGCTCCTCACTCCTCAGATTGACCCCGGCGCTCATGTACGTGCGCACTTCGCCGGGTTGTGCGACATCCCCGCTACTGCCCAGCTTCACCACGCGGGCAAGCTTGGCTTTTCCGTCCTTACCGGTCGTCCAGAATCCCACCAACCGGTCTTCTATGAAGGAATACCACCGACCGAGATTGATGTGTATAGACTCGGGATTTGAAGCAGCGCGCCCCGGGAACAGCACGGCTGTATCCTCAATATTCCACTTTATCTGCGTATCGTCCCAATGGAAAAGGTCACGGAAAAGCGGGTCTGTCAGCCGATAAGTAAACTCGCAGTCAAAGCTGACATAGTCACCGCGGAAGAAATCGCGGGGGTCAAAGGCATCGCACTCCACCAGCAGGGTGGGAGCCGTGGCCAATTCGACCTCGCGGGCGTGGTAGTTGTAGCCCAGCCAGCCCAGCTGAGCACCCACCATCACAAAAAGAGCAATAAGAGAAAGGCGTTTTTTCATGATATCAGAGAGTAGAGGATTGAGCATCTTTCACGGATTTCACCAGGTGACGGCGCCCCTTTTCGAGCAACCAGCCCAGCCCCAGCAGCAGAAGCCCGGTCACCACCAGAACCAGCCCCGAGAAGGTATAACTGTCGAGCACATCGGCCACCAGAGCAATGGCGGCATATACCATCATGAGCGAGCCGATATTAATCCAGCTCAGGCGCAGGGCCCGCCAGCCGCTGTAAATCATGAGCAGGGCCAGCAGCATATAGATAACAATACCGGACAGACGCCCCGCCCACTCAGGCAGCAGGGCATCGTAGTGACAGCCGTTAATCGAGAACCCTTGCGTCATTTCGCGCAGACACGATACGCCCAGAACGCCCGGCAGACACAGGCTGAGCACCAGCGCCAGCCCACACCAGGGCAACCAGCCGGTTCCACGCGGTTTCAGGCACAGCAGCAACACAGGCATCGTGGCCAGCTCGGCCCATAAGACGGTATTCATCTCGGGGAAATTACCGGGAATGTACATCATGCTCTGCGCAGCACTCACCCCCACAATCAGCAATACCGGGGCCAGCCAACTGTAGCCTGACCAACGCTCCCCGGCTACGCGCCAGCGCTCGGCCAGACCCCACCACAGCCCGAGCAGTAAGGGCAAAGCACCCAACAGGTACTCGTCCCAGGGCAATTTCGGCCAAATCGCGGGCAGGCACATGGGACTTTCATTCGTTACCATCAGCAGCACGCACTGCACAAAGGAGCAAATCACCACAGCCCATATCAGCAGGCGCTGGCGGCAGATGAAGGGCAGCAGCACAATACCGGCAAAGAACAGCGTGAAGCCCTCCACAAAGGGATTCTGCAGCTGGAAAATCTGTCCGTAGAGGGCTATACTGCCCAGCCACATACCGGCCCCGCAGAAGCCCAATACCTCGGCCACGATGGGGCGGCGCTCCCGCTGCCGAGCCCAGCCCAGCCAGAACAGCAGCAGCAGGGCCATGGAACAGCCCATTTTCACGATAGGCGGTATATCCTGCCAGTTGGCGGATATCAGCATAATGATACCGGCCACAATCAACCCACCCGCCAGCGCACACAGGCAGATGAGCAGCCAGCGCCACCCCCGCCCGTCATTCAGGTGGAAATGCTCGGTGATAGCGGCTGCCTGTTCGGGGCTGATGAGCCCGGCAGACAGCATTGTCTCGACGTCTTTTCGTTTCATGAGAAATCTCCGTTCAGTTGTAGGGCATACACAAGCCCGCAGGCTCATAAGTACTATGACATTATGAGCCTGCGAGCACGGAATTGCAAGAAAAAAATCCGGCTGCGTACAATCAGAACCGTATTCTGTAACCGACGGTGGCATGAAACTCGCTCTCGTGGGAGCGCAGGAGCACCGAACCGTCGAGGAACATGGTGCCGCTCTCGGCGCCGATGGGTACAGCCAGCCCCATGCCCAGCTCGGCGCCGAAGGCACCGGGACGGGCGCTCTGCACACGAGCGTGGCCGCTGCCGTTCACCAGCGCCACATCGGCATGGCCACGGCGATCACCGATATCCATACCCAGCAATGCGCGGAACTCAAACACGGAGCTGCGGTTAAAGATATTCTCGCCGAACGCCGACTGCAGGCGCGCACCCAGACTCAGGCGCAGGGCATCCATGCTCTGCGGATCCACATGCAGGGCGGCATCGCTCCCGCGCTCGGTGTAGCCACTCAGGGAGCTGTGGCGGTAGCTGATGTTGAGCAGGGGTTGCAGGGTGAACGACGGGTCACTACTGTCGGGTTGCCAGTTGTAGGCCAGCTCATACATGAACCCGAAGGAGTGGCCGGAGGTTGAGCCCTCGGTGCGGTACGGACTCCCCCCGACCTGCACACGTCGCTCCGGGTCGGCATTCACCCAGCCGAAGGTGGCAATGAAGGTGTGCACCCAGGGGCGGTCCTGATAGCGGGCAAAGGCGCTCAGGTACCAGCTGCTCACATCGCAGTCCTGTTCATCGGGCGAGTCGCTGCTCAAATCCCCATACAGCCCGGTGACAGCCAGACCAGCCGTGAATGCCGGGTTGAAGTCCACATCCATGCCCGCAGTACCGCCCCAGCGTTGGAACTTGTAGCCGGGTGAATCTCCTGCGGCAGAAAGGTGGCGATAGTCACCCTCCGCCTGCACCCAGAAGTTGCAGTAGGGCATGTTTTCATTCACCACGCAGGGGTTCACCCCCATGGCTGCCGTTCGGTTACGAATACTGCGCAGCTGCCGCTCAACATCCTCGCTCAGGGCGGGGCCCATGACGGCAAGAGATGAACCGGCCACAGCCGCCATGGCACGGCGGGCGGCAGCCCCCTGCCCGCTTGCAATGAGCTGCTGCAACTCAGCATAGGCACGCGACAAGTCCCCCGGTGCCGTCGGCTCGGCATTCCACAGCAACTGCGCACCGGCTACAGAGTTCGGCGAGTCGGCAGCGGGCAACAGTAGGTTCTGCGGGCTGCGCTCAGCATGCAGCACAATATTGCCACCGTCCACATACAGATAGCTCTCGCCCGGCAACAACTGCGCAAAGGGAAGCCCGCTCAGGCTGAGCTGCACACTACCCTGCACATCGCTCGAACCCACGGAACCGATGACATATTCACCGCTGCGCAGCAGGCGGGCACCGGTGGACACCAGTTGCACACGGCTCGTCCCGGGTTGCACATGGAGCCCCTGCAGGCTCAGGCTGTTGTTCACGGGGCCATCTGTATCCAAGACCAGTTCATTGACAGAACCTGCGGCCATTGTCAGGGTTCCGAGGGTGAGGTTGCCGCTTGCCGTGATATCGGCCCGCACCTGACCCTGATTATCGATATTCCAGGCGGAGCCCTCGCTCGTCACATTATCCAGCAGCAAAGAACCACCGCTCGCAATGGAAACCGTCCCGCTGCCGCTGCTGTTCTGTACCACCAGCGAACTGCCGCTGCCGAGCTGCAGAATTCCCGCCGCAAGCTGCAGGGTCGTCACCGTATTGTCTGCGCCGTTCAGGCTGAGGGTGCCGTCCTGTACCCCCAGCACTTCGGCACTGAGATTTCCCTCCACCACCAGCTCACCCGAACCGCTCTTTATCAGCTCGGTTCCCTCGCCGGCGGATATACTGCCCTGCATCACCGTACGCGCGGAAAGACTCGGATAGGCGGCGTCCCCGGTGTCATCCACAGCACGGTTGGACAACAGCACGGTCACAGTACCGCTGCCGCTGCTGTTCTGCACTGTCAGCAAACTGTCGGCAGCACCCATGAGGTTATTCACCACGGCACGTGTAGTGGCATCGTCATCCCCGGGCAGGCTGAGGGTGAGCTGCTGCCCCTCATCAATGAGCACGCCGGCATAGAGCCCGAGGGTGGGATAAGTCGTCACCTCATGTGGGTCGGTCGTGCTCGCATCTGCCGTGACAAAATAGATACCCTCGGTTGTACCGTTCACCAACAGGCTGCCGTCAGCCGCCCCCACGGCTCGCAGTCCGTAGGTATTGAGCAGCGTATTGATTCCAAGCTGTGCCGGGTTCGCGCAGGTGAGTTCGCCGTCCACCAGCGTGAGGTAGCTGGTGACATCGCCCATATTGCGGTGCTCCAGCAGCAAGTCCATGAGCCCCTCGGCACTCAGGTCGATAGTGACATTCTGAGCACCGGTCAGGGTCAGGTTCGCGGGCGAAGTGTTCGTGCCGGTGATGAGGGGAGTCCCGGCGGCATTGGCCCCTACATTGTCGGTACTGAGAGCCAGACTGAGCACGGTGCCGCTACCGGTACCGGCGGTGATAGTTCCCTGCACACCGGCCAGCGAGGTACCGGCAGCCATGGTCAGGCTCTGCAGAGCTGTGGCCGACACCCCGCCGCTCAGCTCCAGGCTCCCTCCCTGCACCGAGATATCTGTGAAGTCCGAATGGGCGGCAAGGCTCAGACTGCCCTTCCCGCTCTTCGTCAGCGAGCTGCTGTCCGATGTGAACGAGCCGAGGGCTACGCTCGTGGCATCGGCCACCTGTACGACATCGAAATCCACGAAACTCACCCCGGCCACATTGTAACTGCCGGGGGCAAATGCCAGTGTACGCCATCCGCTCACGGTCGAGCTGACAGCTGTACCGCCGTAACCGCCCGATATGGTCACACCATCGGCCACGGTAAGCGCCGGAGCCAGGGTCACAGTCGTAGCGGCTGTTTGCATGGAGGTACTGCCATCCTGTTGCCCCGCTGCATAGACATTCCCCCGCAGGGTACCGCTCAGCAGGCTGATGTCAATGGTTCCCTGAGTAATCACCGCATCGGCCAGATTGCGCTGGGTATAACTGCCACCCACCACATCACCCACCGTTGCACCATCGAGGGTAATACTTACGTTGCCCAGGGTTGCGTTCACCGTGGCCGCCCCCGTACCGTTGATGAAATATCCCCCCGTCAGCGTGCTGTTGAGCACGGTATTGCCCGACAGGTCAATGCTGACATTGCCGGCAACCATAGAGCAATCCCCGGTAGTGATGTAGGTTGCACCCACCACGTTACTGTTGAAGGTACCGCCGGTGAGTGACAGGTTGATGTCACCGTGGGCAGTGGTGGTACCGCTCACATCGGTCCACGAGCCGCCCACTACGCGGTTATTAAAGGTACCGCCCGCAATCGCAAGATTCGTGCTGCCCTGAACAGAGCCACGACCGGAGTTCACCCACATACCGCCCACCACTCGGGCACTCGAAGTACAGTTCCCCAGATTGACGCTCACATGGGTGTCGCCCGTAATCAGTTGCGAATTGGCAGAGGAACCGCTGAACCCGCCACCCACGATATGCTTGGCAAACTCGGCGGCTGGCCCGCTGTAACCGCTCAAATCAACGCTGACATGGGTGCTGCCGTTCAGGGTCTGAGTTTTGCGGGTATTGGTCGCCCAGCCGAAACCACCCATCACCATATTGGTCGGCAATTGATTGATAGCCGGGCCGCTGTAGTCACTGAGGGGAACATAGACGTACACGTGGGTGTCGCCGTTAAACTCGCTATTGCGGTCATGAGCCACCACCGTAGCACCCACAATGGCCCCGGTCACGTTGCCGCTCACCACGCTGATGTAGGAATTGCCCGTGAAGGCGGCACTCAGCCCATCCTTGTAATTACCACCCATGATATTGGCAACCGTTGCGCCATCCACCAATATGTGGGAGTCACCCGTGAAATTGAACACAGCGCCGCCGCTCCAGTTGTCGGCATAGCTGCCACCCACCAGCAGGTTGTATGTACCGCTCTCAGCGGCAATCCAGCTGTTGCGCACCACTGCCCCGGTCGCTGTGCTCTGCGTGGCAGACGCGCCGCCCACAATGATTGCCCCGCTGTTACCGGCACCTTTCAGGGTGATGGCGGTGTAGGTTCCGAAATCATAGGGACTGCTGCCATCGGGCGGCGCAACCAGAGCCGTTACGCCGTCCGTACTGATGTCGGCGGCATATTGAGGGTCGGCGGCATTCGGCGCACCGGCCAGTCCGGCAGCTCCCCAGGCGGGATCCCAGTTGCTGCCCACAGCGGCCTCTGCCGAGCATGCACCCAACAGACCTGTTAACACAATATATCGTAGCGAAAGGGGTAGATGGAGTTTCATTGCCTGTTCATTATAGCAGAACTGACAGCCTATAAGTCAATCCTTTAGGGCTAACTATTAAATTGGAGTTTGGCCACCTATCCCCAAGGCGTCAGCCTTGGTCTTCACCCTGCGCGCTGCGCAGTCTTCACCACCGTGCGCAGCACGGTTCTTCACCGCGGGCTTCAGCCCGCTTTTCACCCGGCCGAAGGCCGTTAAAAAGCATTTATCCCTTGCGAGCCAACGGCGAGCCTAAACCAGAGCCCGCGACAGCGGGCAACAGAGAAGTAGCCACAGGTGTAGTGAGCAACGCGAACGGAACCTGTGGTAGGGATAAAAAAAGAAATGTGAACCCCGCAGACTTGCGGGGTGACAGAGGCGTTTCGATCAGAAATACACGGACATTGAACCTAAAGAACAGGGCCGGTCATAAATAACCTCATGCGGTTGTAACACGCTTTTCCGTCGCCCCGCACTTCTGCGGGGCTTTGATTATTTTTTCTCTTTACCCAGAGCTTCCGGCTTCTCTGCGATACGCCGA
>JAFURE010000079.1 GCA_017471985.1 Akkermansia sp.
GAATGGTGCAACACCTACCAGCGCTGCTATCTCTCGTCGATTCAGATATCCCAGCTCCGGAAGATTGCAAAGTAGCACTTTTGCTGTCTTTTCGCCTATCCCTCCTATTTTGAGGAACATACGATAACGATTTCGCATTTCCGCATTGGATTGGATGAGCCGTTCCTCTTTAATCTGAACTTCTTTGATTTCTTTGTCCAGCCTTGCTATGCGAGCTTTGATCCTTTCTATTAGTTCTTTATCACGGTATGTGTAGAGCGATGCTTTCTGCTGTGCCCTATGCTTAATTAGCATGCTGCGATATCTTTGTAATTGACGCAGTTTCAATACATCCGAACTCATAGGCTTATCGGCCTGTATCTGGTTCAGATTGGCATAGTTTGCTATCAGCTCACTATCTATGCGGTCGGTTTTGGCTACACGACCGATTGACTTAGCATAGTGTCTTACCCATGACGGATTGAGGCAAGCGCGTGCAATACCTTCACGATCGAGTTGTTCAGCAAAATACAAACTAATACTACCTGTTGATTCGAAAGCCACAAGAACCGATTTTTTAAGCTTGCGTATTGCTTTCAGAAACTGGTTGAAACCAGTGTCTGTATTGAGATATTGTTTGTATTTTCCGTTTATCCAGGTGTCGAGCTTCTTACTTGAAAGATCTACACCTACATAATGGTACTGAGGGATTTTCCCTTCTTTTGTCTTGCTATTTATCGCTTTTGGTTGTATCATTGCTCTGTCTCCTTCTCGGTTACGGACGTATAAGTCCACTCAATTATTCGAGACGAAACGCGGAGCCTCCACCATGGAGGGACTGGGGTGCCCCTTACTTGTAATCGGGTTTCTCCCATGTTACGAAAACGGGTGTACCCCCAGTCGGCTTATCAAGGGAGCTAATTTTGGTAAGCCTCTCCGCTGGCTCGGATTTTACACCGAACGAGCTCATTTTACCACAAAAAATTAACCGAGTTACGATAGACAAGTGACATGTTCCGCGGCTTACGCCGCAAGGTGGCAGGGGGCTTCGTGTCTGCGCTTACTACGCCCTCCCGGAGGAGCTTAGCCGCAGCGACGGCCCGCGCTTTAAGGCGCGGCCTGTCACGGCGTAGCAAGCGAGCGCAGCGAGACGCGAAGACAGGGGCGTGAACGGTAGCTCCAGCCACGCTGTATGCGACGCAGTCGCCATGCTCAACAACTTGTCTATCGTAATTTGTACCTTGTCTATCCTTCCCCTATAAACTCCAATTTGCAGAACTACTAGCTTGTGAGCCTGGCTCAAAGACTTTCCCATTCAATTTTCAAGATTTAAAGACCTTCTCCGTCCATGTCGCGCCCGGGGGTTGACACGGCGCGCGCGTGCGATATAATGGGGGCATGAGCGAAAACGATAAAGATTTGGAAAAGGAAATGCCCGAGGGCGCTACCTGCGAGGACCCCTGTGATTGCGGTCAGCCGGAGCAGCCGGGGCAGGAGTATGCCGACGCGGTGGATGAAGCCGCCGAGGGCGAGGCCGAAGCCGCTGTGGACGAGCTGCAGAAGTGGCGCGATGTTGCCATGCGCACGGCTGCTGAGTATGACAACTACCGCAAGCGCTGTGTGAAGGATCGCGAGGAGTTCACCCGCTACGCTACCCGCGGCCTGCTGGAGGAGCTGCTCCCCGTTGTCGATAACTTTGAGATGGGTATGATGATGGCCGGGCAGGACACGTCATCCATGATTTACATTGGCATGAGCATGGTGCAGAAGCAGCTGAACGATTTCCTGACGGCGCAGGGTGTGGAGCCTATCCCCACCGAGGTCGGCCAGATGTTTGACCACAATATCCACGAGGCCATTCAGAGCGAACCCTCCGACAAGCCCGAGGGCACCATCATTCGTATTCTGCGCCGCGGCTACAACATGAAGGGCCGCTTGTTGCGCGCCGTCAATGTGGTGGTGGCTGCCGCTCCCGAGGCTGAGCAGAGTGCTGAGTAAAATCCTTTCCAATTTTTCCCGACAATGGCAAACGATTATTACAGCGTGCTGGGCGTGGATAAGGGGGCGGATGACGCCACCATCAAGAAGGCCTACCGCAAGCTCGCTATGAAATACCACCCCGACCGTAACCCCGATGACAAGGCGGCCGAGGAGAAATTCAAGGAGGTGGGCGAGGCCTATGAGGTGCTCAGCAACCCCGACAAACGCGCTGCCTATGACCGACTGGGGCACGAGGCCTTCAAGAACGGTGGCATGGGCGGTGCCGGTGGCGCCGGCGGTTTCGGCGGCTTTACCGACCCCATGGACATCTTTGCCCAGTTCTTCGGCGGTATGGGCGGCATGGGTGGTTTCGGCGGTTTCGGTGGCGGTGGACGTCGCCAGGCTGACCCTCGCCAACCCGGTTCCGATTTGCGCTTTGACCTCGAAATCACACTCGAGGAGGCTGCACGCGGTTGCACCAAGACAATCGAGATTGACAGGCTGGTGCCCTGCGAAAGTTGCTCCGCCACCGGCTCAAAGGATGGCAAGGATGGCTTCAAACCCTGCCCGACCTGTCATGGTACAGGCGTGGTGACCCGCCAGAGCGGCTTCTTTGTGCAGCAGAGCACTTGTCCGAGCTGCCACGGTGCAGGCCACACGGTGAGCAATCCCTGTCCCAAGTGCCATGGCGAGGGTCGTGTGCAGAAAGATGTGCGCGTGACGCTTAATATCCCCGCCGGTGTGGACACCGGAACCAAGATGCGCTCTGCCGGTAATGGTGACGCCGGTCTGCATGGTGGCGAGACGGGCGACCTCTACGTGTTCCTGGAGGTGAAGCCGCACGATGTTTTTGTGCGTCACGGCGTGGATTTACACATCACCATGCCCGTAGGTATGCTCGATGCCATTCGTGGCGGCAAGGTCACGGTACCCACGCTCGATGGCCCCACCAAGATTACGCTGCCTGCCGGTACCTCCGGCGGCACGACTTTCCGAGTGCGCGGGCAGGGCATGCCCTCTTTGCGCGGGCAGGGGCGCGGCGACCTGCTGGTCGGCGTGATGGTCGAGACTCCCACCGGTCTGAACTCCAAGCAGCTCAAGGCACTCGAGAATTTCTGCGCCCTGCTCAATGAGGATAATCAGCCCGAGGTGCGCGACTTCGCTAGGCACGCCGCAAAATACCTGAAGCCCAAGAAGGACTGACCCCCTGCTGACTGTGCACCGTTGTTATTTACCACATGCTGATTTTGCCGCCGGAACCCTTTGCATTGAGGGGGAGGAGGCCCACCACGCCCTGCGGGTCATGCGCCTGCGGGTGGGGGATGAGTGCGAGGTGTTCGACGGTGCAGGTCAGGCGGCGCGCGTGCAGGTGCTGAGCGGCCACGGCAGCAGCATGACGGTGCAGGTGCAGGAATTGCTGCCTGCCATGCCCCCGGTGGCCGGTATTACTCTGGCGCTGGCTGTGCCCAAGGGCAACAACATGGACCTCATTGTGCAGAAAGCTGTGGAGCTGGGCGTGAGCCGTATTGTGCCGCTCATTACGGAGCGTACCATTGTGCGCCTGAGCGGTAAGGATGCCGCGGCAAAGGCCGACAAGTG
Source organism: Akkermansia sp. (assembly GCA_017471985.1). Classification (GTDB taxonomy): domain Bacteria; phylum Verrucomicrobiota; class Verrucomicrobiia; order Verrucomicrobiales; family Akkermansiaceae; genus Akkermansia. Next base: position 3,559 of record JAFURE010000079.1, read on the forward strand.
GCGCCGCACGGTGCTCGAGGCCTGCAAGCAGTGCGGGGTCAACACCCTGCCTGTGGTTGAGGAACCGCAGTCCTACAAGCTCTTTTTGCAGCGTGCGGATTTACCTGCGCTGAAGGTACAGTGTGCCATCGTGCCGCATGCGCGCCCGCTGCGCGAGGTGCTCGAGGAAGGGCGCGCCGCTGCACAGCGTGATTGTGTGCTGCTTATCGGGCCGGAGGGAGACTTTTCCCCGGCCGAGTATGCCGCTGCAGAGCAGGTCGGCTATATACCGACCGGGTTGGGCCCCATCATTCTGAGGGTCGAGACGGCGGTGTTCATGGCAGTGGCCGCAGCCCGCTACGCACTCGATTGAGTGCCGGCAATTTTATGACCATACGAACCATTCTTCTGACCGCGCTTTGTGCGCTGCCGGGTGCTGCAATTCTGCACGCGGCAGATGTAGCTGCCACACCCTCTCCTGTCACTGCTCCCGCTGCTGAGTACCACCCCTATTTCGCGGATATGCCCTATCCTGCCTGGTCGCAGCTGACGGCTGAACAGGCGCTGATAGACGCCCCCGCTGCCATTGCACTGGCCAATGCGAGGTTGGATGCCATTCGTGCCCTCTCTGCCGGGCAGATGAACTTTGAGAATACCTTTGTGGCACTGGCAGAGTCTACCCGCGAGCTCGAGAAGGTGAGCGACTATCTGCGCACGCGTGCTGCCACGATGGATTCCCCCGAGGTGCGCGATGCTCAGGCCGCTCTGTTGCCCCAGCTCAACAGCTTTTACTCCGCGCTCTCAGCCGATACCCGTTTGTGGGAGGTATTGCGCACCGCCGCCGCTCAGCCCTGGGTGCAGTCGCTGAGCGCTCAGCAGAAAATGCTGGTGCAGCAGACTATCGACGGTTTTCGCAAAAACGGCGCTGAGCTCTCTCCTGAAAAGAAGGCTCGCAAGGCCGCTATTGAGCAGGAGCTCTCGGAGCTCACGCTGCAATTCGGCAAGAATGTGCTCGACTCGACCAATGCCTGGCAGCATATTGTAACTGACCGCGCTGAGCTGGCCGGCATGAGCGAGAACTGGATGACTGCTGCCGCGGCAGATGCCCGCGCTCACGGCTATGGTTCAGATACCGAGCCCGCCTGGCGCATATCCCTGAAGGCCGGCAGCGCCGGTACGGTGCTGCGCGACTGCTCGGTGGAGTCCACACGCAAGCTCTGCTGGCAGGCCCAGTGCAGTATAGGCCGCGATGGTCAGTACGACAATGCCCCCGTGGTGGCCCGCGTCATGCAGCTGCGCAGTGAGCTGGCTCAGCTGCTCGGTTTTGCCACCTGGGCCGATTACAAGACCCTGAACCGCATGGTCAACAGCGGCGACAAGGCCATGGGCTTTGTGAATGGTATGATGGAGCGCCTGAGCCCCGCTTTCCGCGCCGAGTGTGCTGAGCTGCTGGCATACGCCAACGCCCAGCGCGGCGAGCAATCGACCACCATGGCACCGTGGAACCTGCGCTATTACCTCAATGAGTACACGCAGAAGCAGTGCAACTTCGACCCCGAGAGCCTGCGCCCCTATTTCGCCTGCGAGAATGTGCTCTCGGGCATGTTCTCCATCTATTCCGGCCTGTACAACCTCACTATCTCCGAGCTGTCCACCGTCTGTCTGAAACCCGGCGAAACCTGCCCCGAGGGCAGTGTGGAAGTCTGGCACCCCGAGGTGCGCATGTTCGCCATTATCGACAATGCCACCGGGGCTCATCTCGGCTCCTTCTACCTCGACCTTTTCCCGCGTCCCGGCAAGCGTGCCGGCGCCTGGGTATCGCCCATGCGTGCCGGTGCTCCCGGTAAGAACGGGGAACCTCACGCTCCGCACCTGGCTTCCATCACCGGCAATCTCACCCGCCCTGTCGGGGATACCCCGGCTCTCTTTTCTCATATGGATGTTCAGACCATCTTCCACGAGTTCGGTCACATGCTCCACTGTATGCTGACTGATACCGAGCTGGCAGCTCACTGGGGCTCGAACATCGCCTGGGACTTCATTGAGCTGCCCAGTATTCTGAATGAAAACTGGACCTGGGAGCCGCAGGCTCTCGCTCTGTTTGCCCGCCATTATGAGACCGGGGAACCCATGCCCGCCGAGCTGGTGGAGCGCCTGCAGAAGAGCCGCTACTTCATGCCGGCTATTGCCAACATGCGCCAGTTCTGCTTGTCCCTGCTGGATTTGGAGATGCACATGAACTACGCTACCCGCTTTGAGGGGCGCGATATTGACAGCGCCAGTGCTGAGCTGCTGGCCCCCTGGCAGATGCCCTCGGGCGTGGCGGAACCCTCGTACATGCGCCGCCTGTCCCACTGTATGAACGGGGCTTATGCCGCCGGGTACTACTCTTACCAGTGGGCTGATGTGCTCGCGGCAGATGCCTTCCGCCGCTTCGCCGATGAGGGGATTTTCAACCCCGCCCCGGCCGCGGCCTTCCGCAAGGCTGTTCTTTCCGTCGGCGGCAGCAAACCCGCCCTCGAGGCCTACCGCGATTTCCTCGGCCGCGATCCCGACCCGGATGCCTTCCTGAAGGCCACGGGAATTGTGAAGTAATAATGGTGGTCCTGAATCAACTCGTCGCTTGCGGCGAGTTCTTCACCGTGAGACTGAGCCGAACTTAAAAAGCTCGCGATAGCGCGCGAAATTCAAAAGCCCCGCAATTCTGCGGGCGACAGAGAATTAGCCCAGGGTGGTGCCGAAGGCGAAACCCTGGGGTGAGTAAAAAAAAGAAAGAGAACCCCGCAGACTTGCGGGGTGACAGAAAAGCGGGTTACAACCGCATGCGTTTTTTTATAATTGCCTCCTGCTCTTACGGTACAACATTAGTGTATACTTGAGCAACACTCCTCTGTCACCCCGCAAGTCTGCGGGGTTTAGAGATATTTTTCGCATTTTCCCAGGGTTTCGCCTGCGGCTTCACCCTGGGCTATTGTTCTGTCGCCCGCTCTCGCGGGCTCTATGCTAGGCTCGCTATGCTCGCAAAGGGTAATAAATAACTTTTAACAGCCTTCGGCCGAGTGAAAAGCGGGCTAAAGCCCGCGGTGAAGAACCGTGCTGCGCACGGTGGTGAAGACTGCGCTGCGCGCAGGGTGAAGACCAAGGCTGACGCCTTGGGGATAGGTGGCCAAGCTCCAATTTGTAGAGCTGAATGGCGAACCGAAGGTGAGCGGAATTCAAAAGCCCGAGGTACGAGGGCGGTAGCTCAATAGGCAGGGGCGTAAGCCCCTGCAGCGAGTACAAAAAGAACATGAGCC
>JAFURE010000080.1 GCA_017471985.1 Akkermansia sp.
CCACATAAATCGCACCCACTATGTTGTAAATCGACATCGCTGCCATGCCCGTAATCGCCGGCAGCGAATAGCTCACGAGCAACGGCCAAATCGGGCGTTGTTCCAGCTCCAGCAACTTTGCATCCTTTGCCATACGTCAGCAAATTTACTCCCCTTGCTCCCGATTGTCAAGTGAATCTCCACGCTCCGCCTTCATGAATCTCGACAAACTGAGCCAATTTCACGACAGCAGCTACTGCAGCCCACCGAGGAGCATGCCGCACTTTTATCAATCTCCCAACCGTGCCACCACTCATAACGCTACTCATAACGCCAATAATCGCGCTGATGACCCCCAAGCCACCCCACATGAATGTTTCCAATACGCTTGGTTCCTTAGGAAGCTGATTTTGGGCATTTCCGGTGGCCGTTGGTGTTTTATGCCGGGGGACAGCTTGCTGACGCCCCTGGTGGTGCCGGAGCCGTCCATCACGCACATCCTTGGCGGGTGTAAGAGTTGCCAGCCATTCCTGAGCACTCTGCCAACGATCACGACGATTCATGCGCAGGGCCTTATCGATAGCAGACAGGAAAGTGACGGAAAAGCGCTTGTGCAACCCAACATTCTCAGCCAGCCGGGCTGTAACCGGGAGAACCCACTCGGGTGAGGGTATGCGTGGCATCCGACGAGCGTGCCGTGCCGAAGTCAATGAGCAGCGGGGTACCATCCACCCTCAGCAGAATGTTGGAGGGCTTGATGTCGCGGTGCAACACAGACTGAGCGTGCAAATAGTCCAGAGCCTCCAGCACCTTCTGCAACACGGGCCGCAGCCAGGCTTCATCGATTTGATTCGGAGCGGGGGCAGCCTTGTGCAGTTCGGAGCCTTCCACCTGCGGCATCACATAGTAGGCCATTCCCAGCGCCTTGAATGCCGTCAGCACAGGCACAATACCCGAGTGGCTCAGGCGGATGAGCACCTTTGCCTCATCCAGAAAGCGCGTCAACGCCCACTCGTAAAGCTCCCGCCCCTCCTCCGACGATGGCCCCACCGTCAGGTTTGTTGTGTGCCGATGGGAGCATTCCTGCGGGAAGTTCTCCTTTATCACCACCTTGCGATCCGTCGCGGTTTCGTGCGCCAGATAGGTAATACCGAAGCCGCCGTGCCCCAGCTTACGCTCAATAACATAATTGGACAACTCATACCCCGCCGGCAGTTCGGAGGAGTTGATAATCGTACGGGCTAAGGGGATATCACTCATGATGCGTTGCGCTCGTCATGATAACATACCACCCGGAAATTGCAACTGCGCTTTTACAGCAGAGCCCCCGGTGTAGGCAGATACGGTCTGCCACGCAAGCGCTGGTTCTGATATTTGGCGGCCCCCCGCAGAACTCACTAATTCGCCCCCGTACTTCAACAAAATCGTTTTTTTACTCATTATGACACGCAAAAACACCATTCTAAAATGGCCACAAAACAGGAAAAATATTCACAACTTATTCATTTTTCAACAAAATTCATTTACTAACTTTGAAATAGAACTCTCCTATATAGAGAGAGCTTTAATTTTTCCACCACCAATATGACGACGCAAACCAACACATACCTGAAGAAAAAAGCCGCTGCCGCCTGGGCAGGATTGATGATTGGCGATGCACTGGGAGCCTCCGCAGAGTTCTGCTACCACGAGGATATCATGGCCATGTATCCCGACGGCCTGCAGGACATGGTACCGGGCTTCTGCATATGCAAGGATCGCCTGCCCGGCGTGGTGACAGACGACACGCAGATGGCCTATTGTCTGCACCTTGCCCTGCAGGATGCCAACGGTTGGAGCCGCGAGGCCGCACTCAAACGCTACCAAGAGTGGCTGGCTACCGACCCGCCCGATATAGGCGAGGCCACAGAAAGAGCCCTGCGCGGCAATCCGGACTTCGAGTCTCAGGGCAACGGAGCACTCATGCGCGTGCTGCCCATTGCTCTGTGGGCTGCCGAGCACCCCGATTTCGATTGGCAGACAGCCGCTCGCGAGGACGCCGCCATCACGCACCCCAATCCTCTGTGCGCAGAAATTAATGTGGTGTTCGTACAAGCCCTGCTGACAGCCATGCAGCGCAATTCCACGAAGGAGGACATTCTGCTGTCTGCAATGTCGCATGCAGAAGACCCGCAACTCTACGCCATGTTGCTCGATGTCCGTACCCCGGGGGCAATGTACCCTGATTACGATGGAGAGCACATCGGCTGGATGATGCTGGCCCTGCAGGGCGCCTTCTACCAACTCATGAACGCCCCCACCTTCCGAGCGGCTCTGGTGGATGTCGTATCCGCCGGGGGCGATACCGATACGAACGCCGCCATCACCGGTGCCCTGCTGGGGGCATGGAAAGGCACGGGCTGCCTGGAGCGCTCTTGGCTCGCCACAGTGCGCGCCGCCAACCCGAGCCACTACACGGAGTTGCTGCCCACGGTAAAGGCACTACCCCCCTACCCGGTTGCCCTTACTGACCCCAAGACCGGAAAACGCAGCGCCCGCCGACTCGGTGGCATACCCCCTGTCAGGGATTTTCTTTAATCCTCCTATCCCCGAGGCTGTTAAAAAGTTGAATTTTGGAATTGGATGTTCGGCTCGCAAGCTCGCAGTTTAACTAATTGGAGCTTATAGGGAAGAACTAATTACGAGTTACGAAGGACTGTTTTTTCAGTCAGGCGGGCTTTTCGCCCGCGGATATTCGTGTCTATCCCACCGTTCACACCCCCGTCTTCGCGTCTCGCTGCGCTCGCTTGCTTCCGGCTTCTCTTCGATACGCCGAGACGGGTCGCCGTGACAGGCCGCGCTTTCAGGCGCGGGCAGCGGTAAGTGTGATTCCGGCTTCGCTTATCACAGGCGTAAGCCTGCATTCTCCTACATTGTAGATTGTAAATGGTAGATTGTAGATTCGCCTCGGCAAATTGCTCTTTTCCTCATTGAGCCAACGCGTATTATCCTTGCCTTTTTCCGCTTATTCAGTTAAATTAGCGTGTATGAAGTGGTTTGCTCTTATCATGTCCTGTATGTGCAGCAGTTCCGCGCTCCTCGCGGCTACGGCGGAAATCAGGCATACGCACGCCGTCTTTTATCCCGGTCTGGATAATCAACCTGTCCTGCAAATCAAAATCAACGGCCAAAAAGGCGAGAAAATCACATCCCTCAAAATCAACACAGGCGACACCTCACCGACCTGCAAAATCAAAACGGCCAGGCTCAGCAGCTCCGGTCAGCGCAATGCGTTCACCACTCATACGAAAAACCCCGTCGTTCAAAAGGCGGCGAAAAGCAATGCCCGCGGCAGCTTTACCTTCGATGTCGATATAGAACTGCAGGGAAAACCGCACTACCTCTGGGTGAGCTACGACCTGCCCACCACCGCCAAACGCAACGCCAAAGTCGACGCCCTGTGCACCGAAATCCGCATGGCAGACGGCAGCGTGGTGGAGCCGGAGCTGAAAATGGCTCAGGGTATCGAGGAGCGCGTTGTCGGGCGCATATACCCCTTCCCCCACCGAATTGCTCCCTACTACCGCCCGCGCTGGGTCAAGGGCTGGGGTAATTCCAAAACAGCCATTCACCTCACCCCCGAGCATTTCAACCTCTTCACCGATCTGATTCACTTCGCCTACAGCATCACCAATGAAGGCACTATCTCCTACCAATGGGCAGGCGGTGGCAATAGCCAGAAAACGGTGGATGACGCTCTGGCCGAAATCAAACGCCTGCACCGAGAGGCCGACTCCCGCTCCCGACTGATTGCCGGGTTCGGCTTCATCGACAAGCAAATCACCTCCATCATCGGCCGCCCCGCCGTGCGCCGTAAGCTGGCCCGCAATATGGCCAAGTGGGTTATCGAGCGCGGCTATCAGGGCATTGATTTGGATTGGGAATACCCCGAGAATGCCAACCAGTGGAACCGGTTTGCCCTGTTCCTGGCCGAACTGCGCGAGGAACTCGCCGGCAGCGGCGTTTCCATCAGCATAGCCGCCTCGGTCAATTACCGCATACCCACGCTGCAGGTGACAGACCAAATCGACTTCATCCTCACCATGTCGTACGGTTCGCAAAGCGCCCAGCATGCCTCGATGGAGCGCTACCAACGGGAGGCCAACATCTGCGTGAACCAATTGAAAATGCCCAAGGTGAAAGTCGTGCTCGGCCTGCCCTTCTACAGCAACGAGCAAGGTAAACTTACCGACCAATACGGCTACTCTCAAATCTATAACTGGTACCCCAACCTTAAGCCGGACGTCAACACCTTCAGAGCCAAAAAGAAAGACGGCAGCGACGGTGCCATGCACTCCTTCAACGGCAGAAAACTCATCTCCGAAAAATGCGAATGGGCCAAGGATAATAAGTTCGGCGGCGTGATGATTTGGGCATACGAAACCGACTTACCCCTCAACCACCACGCCTCGCTGGGACGCGCCATGTACAAGGTCATGCGACAGCCCAAAAAGAAAGGGGCAGCCAACTGATAGCGCTCAACGGGTCAGCTCTTGCTTAGTTACGCGTTGGAACAATGAGACAAAGAGCAATTTGTAGAGTTGTACGGTGAACCGAAGGTGAGCGGAATTCAAAAGCCCGCACTCGTGCGGGCGGCGGAGCATTAGCCCAAGGTGGAGCCGAAGGCGAAACCCTGGGAAAAGGCGAAAAAATATCTAAACCCCGCAGAAGTGCGGGGTGACAGAGGAGTTTTGCTTAAGTATATACTGATGTTGTACCGTAAGAGC
>JAFURE010000081.1 GCA_017471985.1 Akkermansia sp.
AGGGAGTTACTTTTTATCGTAACTCCCTCATTTTCAGTTATACGCACGAATGGACTCGAACCATCACGATGTTACTCACTAGAACCTGAAACTAGCGCGTCTACCAATTCCGCCACGTGCGCTTTGGAATGTGTGCGAGGGAATTTAACCACATTTTGCCGAACAATGCAAGCTAAATTTTGTAAAAAGTGCAAAAAAGTGCAAAAAAAGTGCAAAAAAAGTGCGAAAAAAGTGCGAAAACAGTGCGAAAAAAGTGAATTTGTAGCATTTTGAATTTTGAATTTTGGATATTTCAAGTTCGGCTCGCTGTGTGAGCGGGGCAAGACGCGAAGCCGGGGGCGGTAGCGGTTGCGCGGCTTTGCTTTATATGTGAGCGCAGCGAACGGAATCCTACACTTCCAAAATCAAAAATTCAAAATCCAACATTATTTCGCCGGGCTGCCGTCCTCTCGGCGGTAGTTAATGTTCTGCTCGTCGAACCAGGGGTAATGGGCGAGGACGCGCTGCAGGAACTCGTCGGCATTCCTCAGTTCGGCGGGGCGCCAGGCGACCTCGGCAAGGGCGCAGATGCGGGGCACGCACTGGTACTCGAGCTTGTGGCCATCGGCTATGCTCTCGCTCCAGCAGTTGGCCTGCAGGCCGATGAGGTGGCGGCGCTGCTCGGGGCTTATGTCGGCGGGGATGGGGTTGTATGAGTAAACGTGGCGCCAGTCCTGCTCGGCAGTCAGACTGCCGTGGGGCTTGTAGCGAGGGTCATCCGGCAGCTTGCCCTGACAGAAGTTGAAGTAGAAGTGCGAGTCGGGGGATTGAATGACATCGAGCCCGGAGCTCAGGGCGCGTTTCAGTGAGCAGGGTCGCACCCAGGAGCGCCAGTACATCACCACGGCATTTGCGGGGACGGCGCCGTCATCGATGATTTCATCCCACCCGACCAGACGGCGATCATGCCTGGCCAGTAGTTCGGCCATGCGGTGGGTGAACCAGTGCTGCACCTGCCCGGCGTGGCGCATGCCCTGCTGCTGCATGAACTGCTGCACGTAGGGGCTGTGCTGCCACTGGTCGCGCGGGGCCTCATCGCCGCCGATGTGAATGAACTCTGCGCGAGGGAAAAGCTCGCACACCTCGGCAAACACGCGCTCCAGAAATTGCATGGTCTCGGGCTTGGGGGCGTAGGTGTAGGGCAGCACACCCCAGGTGGTGGCCACGCGGGGGGCATAGCCGGGTATATCGCTGTTGCCCAGTTCGGGGTAGGCGGCAATGGCGGCGCTGGAGTGGCCGGGTACCTCGATTTCGGGGATAACGGTTATCCCCAGGCTGTTGGCGTATGCCACGATGTCGCGCACCTGCTCCTGAGTGAAGTAGAAGGGGGCTGTGGGCCTGCCATCGCCGATTTCGTGGTTGGCGAGTGTGGGTGTCTCTGCCCGGTGGGAGCCCACCTCGGTCAGGCGGGGGTAGCTCTTTATTTCAATGCGCCAGCCCTGGTCATCTGCCAGGTGCCAGTGCAGGCGGTTGAGCTTGTAGCGCGCCATGAGTCGCAGCATCTTGCGTGTTTCGTCCACCGTGAGCGGGTGGCGACAGGGGTCGAGCATGAGCCCGCGGTAGGGGAGCAACGGGGCATCCTGCACCTGCATGCAGGGCAGAGCGGGGGAGCCGTCGGCGGACTTCACCACGCTCTGAGCCAGGGTCTGGGCGGCGGCGGGCAGGGCTTTCTCGCTTGCAATCTTCAGTTCAATGCCCTCGGGGCTCACGCGGATGGAGTGCCACTCGGGGTTGTCGTGCGGTACAATCTCGACCGTGAGCTCGCCTGTATTCTCCTCGGGCAGCATGGGCAGCCCGGCGGCCATAAGGGCTCGCACGGCGGCGCTGCCCAGCTTGCTGCGGCTTACCTTGTAGTGCACTTTTATACCGTTTTTCAGGCAGAAGCCTGGTTGGCCGGGGCTCACCTGCATGCTCTGAGGTTGGGGAATGATGGCGGGGCTGATTGTTACCGGGGCAGAAGGGGCGGCACCGGTAATACCGGCGGATAACAGTGCGGTGAGAACAAGTAAGCGTAATTTCATAACTGAAGTAATCTACAATCTACAATTCCCAATGTAGGAGTATGCAGGCTTTCGCCTGAGTGAATGCGAAGCTCGAGCCTTGGTTACCGCCGCCCTCGGCCTGATGCCGAGGGGCGTAAACGGTGGTATAAGCTTAGCTTCCTTTCCGTCACCGAAGGTGCCGAACTTAAAAATTGTAGATTGTAGATTGTAATTTACATAACTTGTGCTTGTAAGTCAACTTAGAATTGACGAATGACGCGAGAAAGGGTACAATCTGCCCCGACATGAACTCAACAGCAGACTATAAGGTAGCAGATATATCCCTGAAGGAGTGGGGACGCAAGGAAATTCAGGTGTCGGAGTACGAGATGCCCGGCCTGATGGCATGCCGTGAGAAGTACGGCCCTCAGCAGCCCCTGGCCGGTGTGCGCATAACCGGCTCGCTGCACATGACGATTCAGACCGCCATCCTCATCGAGACCCTCGTGGCGCTCGGTGCTGAGGTTCGCTGGGCTTCCTGCAACATTTTCTCCACCCAGGACCACGCTGCCGCTGCCATTGCCGCTGCGGGTGTACCCGTCTTCGCCTGGAAGGGCGAGACCCTCGAGGAGTACTGGGACTGCACCTGGCAGGCTCTCAGCCACCGCGACGGCAAGGGCCCCGAGCTGATTGTGGACGACGGTGGCGATGTGACCCTGCTGCTGCACAAGGGCTATGAGATGGAGGCCGGCGACGACTGGGTGAACACCCCCTCGAGCAGCGAGGAGGAGGGCGTCATTAAGGCTCTGCTCAAGCGCATTGCCGCCGAGCAGCCCGGCATCTTCCACCGCTGGATGCCCGAAATCATGGGCGTGAGCGAGGAAACCACCACCGGTGTACACCGCCTGTACCAGATGGAGCGCGACGGCCGTCTGCTGTTCCCGGCTATCAACGTGAACGACTCCGTCACCAAGAGCAAGTTCGACAATCTGTACGGCTGCCGCGAGAGCCTGACAGACGGTATTAAGCGCGCGACCGATGTGATGATTGCCGGCAAGGTGGCCGTTATCTGCGGCTATGGTGATGTGGGCAAGGGCTGCGCTCAGGCTCTGCGCGGGCTGGGTGCTCAGGTTATTGTGACCGAGATTGACCCCATCTGCGCTCTGCAGGCTGCGATGGAGGGCTACCGCGTGCTCACGGTGGAGGACACCCTCGGCATGGCCGATATCTATGTGACCACTACCGGCAACTGCGATATCATTACCCTGGAGCACATGGAGAAGATGAAAGACCAGGCCATCGTGTGCAACATCGGCCACTTCGACAATGAAATTCAGGTGGCCCGCCTGCAGGCCCGCGAGGGGATTGTATGCACCAACATCAAACCGCAGGTGGACAAGTACACCTTCCCCGATGGTCACAGCCTGTACCTGCTGGCCGAGGGCCGACTGGTGAACCTGGGCTGCGCTACCGGTCACGCCTCGTTCGTCATGAGCAACAGCTTTACCAATCAGGTGCTGGCGCAGATTGCCCTGTGGCAGGAGCGCGGTACCCGTGCCAACACTGTGCAGGTCCTCCCCAAGGTTCTCGATGAGGAGGTTGCCCGTCTGCACCTCGCCAAGCTCGGCGTGCACCTCACCACCCTCACTCAGAAGCAGGCCGACTACATCGGCGTGAAGGTCGAGGGCCCCTACAAGGCGGAAATGTATAGATATTAAAAGGTTGAAAGTTGAATGTTGGAAGTTGAAAGTGTAGGGTTCCGTTCGCTCCGCTCACAAATAAAGCAAAGCAGAGCAACCGCTACCGCTCCGCGCCTTTAAGCGCGGGCAGAAAGTGAGGTCTAAGCTTCGCATCCTGCTCGCGCAGCGAGCCGAGTCTTGCGCTTTCAACATTAAACATTCAACCTTCAACATCCAAAATGATTAGGGTTCCGTTCGCTCC
>JAFURE010000082.1 GCA_017471985.1 Akkermansia sp.
CGGAAGCTCTGGGTAAAGAGAAAAAATAATCAAAGCCCCGCAGAAGTGCGGGGCGACGGAAAAGCGTGTTATAACCGCATGAGGTTATTTATGACCGGCTCCTGCTCTTTTGGTTCAAGATCCGTGCATTTCTGAGCAAAACTCCTCCGTCACCCCGCAAGTCTGCGGGGTTCATCTTTCTTTTTTTATCCCTACCACAGGTTCCGTTCGCGTTGCTCACTACACCTGTGGCTACTTCTCTGTCGCCCGCTGCGCGGGCTTAAAATACGCTTCACCGTTGGCTCGCAGCCCAACAAAGAGCAATTTTGCTGTCAAAATAGGTCTAATCCTCTATTTGTTCCAACTCGTGTAAGTATTAATTTTGCTGACTGTCAACGAGTGGCAGTTCACAGAGGGTGAAGGTGGTGCAGACTGCCCCCGGATAGTCGAGCACGAAGTCGCCCAGCCGCTTGAACCCGAGCCTCTCGTAAAAGACGCAGGCGGCAGGGTTGGTGTCGATGACATCCAGTCGCATGCTCTTGCAGCCCTGTTCCCGGGCAATATCGATAGCCTTGAGCACCATGGCTCTGCCTACTCCCTCTCCCTGTACACGGGGACTGACGCCGAGTGTGTGAATGGCCATGACTTCCTCAGGGCGGCAGTCCACCTGCCATGTTGCCTGAGCGTAGCCGGGGTTGCATTCACTGTTGAGCACCATGGCGGCCACCATGTCACCGTTTTTTTCGGCTACCCACAACTCACCGAGAGCTGCTTTGGTTTGCAGAAATGAATCCGTCGGGTAGCCGCCGCGCTTCCATTGAGCGTGGGAGGCGGCTCCTTCCATGCCATCGATGATTTCGTCGTAAAGGTGGCGCAGTGCTGTCAGGTCGAAGGGGGTGGCGCGGCGGAAGTTGAGTGGGGTCATGGTTGTCGGTTTGGGTGGGTGATTTCGTTTGTAGGAAATGGCACTGATGATGAATGGGAGGAGACAGAATGGGGTACAGATAATCCCCCAGAATGCTGATAGAAACGAGTACCCCATCACCTCGCCATCGGCATTATTGGTGGGGGAATTGCAGATGAGAATGCAGCCGAGTGCTGAACCGAGTGGGGCAATCAGCAGAATGAGGTGCAGGATGTTGATGCGGGTGAGGAACAGCGATAGAAACAGCAGAATAAGCGGGAGCACTATCAGCGGCAGATAGAACACAAGAAACACAGGGTTGTGGCGAACTGCGGTGCCGATTGAAGCTGCTACTGTGATGATGGCGCAGAAATACAGAACAAAGGTGAAGAGCTTTTTCATGATTGAGTTGCTATAGGTGGAGTCTGTTGCGGTAGCGCTCAATGCAGAAGCCGATAGTCTGCAGCAGAAGGTAGATAATGACACCGATGAGGGCAACTTTTCTTATCAGGAAAAGCAATTGAACTCCTGATGCCGGATCCGGCTCTGTCCGACACAGAATGCATGAGATTACCGACACGGTTATGGGAACAAGCAGCCCGCAGAGGCGAATGACGGAGCCGTAGGCTGACTTGGTGTGGTAACAGAGCATCAGAAAGGGAAAGGGGAGAACGATGATGGATTTTAACAGGCTGATAAGGAAATCATCGTTTGTTCCGCCCCCGAATCGGTTCCATGCAACTCCGAGCGTAATTATGGTCACTATCAGGCTGAGCCCGGTGACTATGCGGATGATTTCGTCGCGCAACCTTTCGCCGGATAAGTCCTCGGTGAGGCCTACACACGTTCCTCCCAATCTGCGGTGGGGAACCTGTACGAACAGTTGGTGAAATCTGTGTGCTCGCCTGTAGGAACAGCGGTAGTCAAGCTCCGGTTCGATTTTCTGTTTCGACTCAGAATTTTGATTCATGGTTTCCTGCGACATTTTTCGATATAACTGATGATGAGATGCAACAGGCAACCCGGCAGGTGAAAGAACAGGCCACCATAGAGACTGAGCAAACAGATAAAGGCTCCGTACCCCCAACCTAAATGAGTTTCGGCACCACTTAAGGCGCAGGCTGCTATGGCAACCAGTAGCGGTAGTACCAACCCGATAAGCTGCAACAGGCTACTGCGCCCGGTGCGTGCCGGTAGGAGCGGGAAGACAAAAGCTATCGCCTCAATCATGCCTATGTTAAGAAGTCCCAAGATGAAGCCTATTATCAGGGGGAAGATGCCGGTATCGGGCTCAGGATGCGCTAATACGAGACGAGTGTAAAAGATGGAATTTCCCAGCAGGGTAAGCAGGCCGGTGATAAACAGAAATCGCAGGATGAATCGCCTACGTGGTGCCACACAGGCAGGCGGTGGCTCAGGTGGTGCCGGTGGTATCGGTGGCAGCGGTTCGGGGAAGGTCAGTTTGCCGGGGATACGGAGCTTGCGTGGGGCGGGGGATTTCATACGGTTCGTGATTTACGTTGTTCGAGATAGGCAAAGATGATACAGAGCTCGTAGAGTGCATACATGGGCAGCGCCATGATAAACATCGTGGCGGGATCCGGAGCCGGTGCCAGGAAGAGCGCTGCCCCGAAACAGGCAATGAGCGCATAACCTCGCGTCACTTTCATGCGCCCGTAGTTCAGAATACCCAATTTGATGAGCGGTATAATGACAACAGGCAGTTCAAAGACGGCACCGAATACAAACACCAGCTTGGCTGCAAAGGTAAGGTAATAGCCTATGCGCCAATCGTTCTCTATGCCCATGCCCAATGAATAGCTGTAGAAGAAACTCAGCACCCGCGGCAATACGGCTAAATAGGCAAATGCACAGCCGCCCAGAAAAAGGCCGCCGCCCCATATCACGCTTTTGCAGAGCAGGCGGCGCTCGTGCTCTAACAGGCCGGGCACGATGAAGCGCAGCAGGAAAAACAGCAGTAGTGGGAAGGAAATAATCAGCCCGCTGAAGAAGGAAAGTTGCAGCGAGAGCATGAATGCCTCCCCGGGGCGGAAAGCCCCCATGAGTTTGAGCGCGGCGCGGCCCTGACCCTCTTTCAGCTCCGCTCCGCTTGCATGCAGTGCAAGGGCTTTTTCCCTCGCTTCCTCGGGTACGGCAGTGCATAGCCAGTTGGTCTGCGATTCCTGCGGTAACAGGGCTGCGGCATGCAGCAGGGGAACGATGTCGGCAAGTTCGCGGACGGTAGCCGGGAATTGGGCGTTAAGCTGTTCTGCTGTATCTGCGGGCAGTTGGCTACGCACAGCTGCCAGGCTTTTGGCTTGAATCCACTCCGTGGCGTTGATTCCTGCGGGCAAGTGTTTGCTCTCGTGCTCCTGCCATACTTTGTCGACAGGGCGGCGCAGTACGTCCATGACCTCATCGGAAAAACCGAAACAAAGTACCATGGCTACCAACAGGGTGCTCACCATGCAGATAATGGTGCGGCGTAGTTCCTCCAGGTGGTCAATGATGCCCATGCAGCCCTCATTTTCCGTGGGGCTGACCTGCAGATGCTCCCGCACACGAAAGAGTTGCCTGAGCCAGAACATAGCTGCAATTTATTGATAGATATCGATGCCCAGCTTGGCCAAATCGCCCAGCGAGATAGCACACGGATCGGGGGCCACCCAATGTCCGGGCTCGATTTCCACCGGGGTGAGGTCCATGCCGTATGTGGCCTCGAGGTAGGGGTGGTTGATACGGCGGCCGAAGGCGCTGCCCGGGGGCGGGTCAATGGGTGAGGGCACATCCCCGGGGATGGCCAGTGCCGTATTGATATGGGTGGGGTCGGGCATGGGGATGGCCGATATGAGTGCCTTGGTGTAGGCATGCCGCGGGTCGTGATAGATGAGGTCACTCTCACCCATTTCCACAATCTTACCCAGATACATAACCGCGACTCTGTCTGCCATGTGGCGTACCACGGACAGGTCGTGCGAGATGAACAGATAGGCAAGCCCCAGTTCTTTCTGCAGGTCGAGCAGCAGGTTGAGTACCTGCGACTGAACGGAGACATCGAGGGCACTCACCGGTTCATCGAGTACCAGCAGTTTGGGGCTGAGAGCCAGTGCCCGGGCAATACCGATGCGCTGTCGCTGACCGCCGGAGAACTCGTGCGGAAACTTGCTTGCCGCGGTACGGGGCAAGCCCACGAGGTCAAGCAGCGTATCGACTCGGGAGCGGCGGAACTGGCGGCTGCCGATTCTTTGTACATCCATCGGCTCGGAAATCAGGTGCCGTACCGTCATGCGCGGGTCGAGGGAGGCGCCGGGGTCCTGAAACACCATCTGAACAAAGCGGCGCATGTCCCCCAATCGCCACTGAGCGCGGTGGGTTACGTCCTTGCCCATCAGGCGGATGTGCCCCTCAGTGGGTTCCAGCAGGCGAACAATGCAGCGCCCGATGGTGCTCTTGCCGCAACCACTCTCCCCCACCAGCCCCAGGGTTTCACCCGGGGCTATGGAGAAGGAAACTTCGTCTACCGCCTTGACAATGCTCTTCCTGATAGGCAGCAAGTTGTTATGCACAGGAAAGTGCATACTCAGCTTGTAGACCTCAAGAATGTTCGTCTGCTCGTCTGTCATGGCAGCTCTGACGGAAATCAATAATCGCGGTTGAGCAGGTAATCGCTGATAGCCAGCAGTGCCTCGCGGCGCTCGGGCGGGAATATGTCGAGAACGGCACGCCCCTTCTCGGTGAGCTCACGGGCCTCGGCGCGGGCGGCCTCCATACCCACAAGGGCAGGATAGGTGGCCTTTGCCACAGCGGCGTCCTTGCCGATGCTCTTGCCGAGCACCTCGGGAGTGGAGGTAACGTCGAGGATGTCGTCGATAATCTGGAAGGCCAGGCCGAGGCAACGACCGTAGGTGGTCAGAGCCTCCAGCTGCTCGGGGGTGGCGTTGGCAGCCATAGCACCCAGACGCACAGCCGCGGTGATGAGTGCCGTGGTCTTGCCATTGTGAATGGCTCGCAGTTCATCCACGCTCAGGCTGCGTCCCTCGCCCTCGAGGTCCAGCACCTGACCGCCCACCAGGGTAAGGCTGCCGGTCTGGTATGCCAGCTCTGCCACATACTCACGCACGCCGTAGCGCTCGTTGGCCGGTACCTGTGCCAGCATGGCAAAGGCCTCGGTCAGCAGGGCATCGCCTGCCAGAATGGCAATCCCCTCACCGAACACCTTGTGATTGGTAGGACGCCCGCGACGAAGGTCATCGTTGTCCATGCTGGGCAGGTCGTCGTGTATGAGGGTGTAGGTGTGCAGCACTTCGAGCGCACATGCGGCATTGAGGGCGGGCTCAGCGTCGCCGCAGACAGCGCGGGCGGCTTCCAGACAGAGCAGGGGGCGAATGCGCTTGCCGCCGGCAAATACGCTGTAGCGCATGGCCTTGTGCAGGGTGACGGGGGCTACATCCTCGCCGGGCAGAAGCTCGTTGAGTCGGGCTTCTGTCAGCTCCACGCCGTTCTTAATGAGAGCTTTGATATCCATGGCAGGAAAAGGTGAGTTACATGCCTTTGACCAGCAGTTCGGCAATCTGCACGGCATTCAGGGCAGCACCCTTGCGCACCTGATCGCCCACTACCCACAGGTTCAGGGCGTTGTCGATGGCGATGTCCTTGCGAATGCGGCCCACGTAGCAGGTGTCGCCGTTGGTGGAATCGAGCGGGGTCGGCCACACACCGGCGGCGGGGTCGTCCATGAGCTCCACCCCGGGCTTGCCGGGATAGCAGGCGCGGGCGCCCTCCACGTCCACGGGTTTCTCGAACTGAGCTACGCAGGAGATGGAGTGGCTGCGGTACACCGGCACGCGCACACAGGTGCAGGTAACTTTCAGCTCGGGCAGGCTCATGATTTTACGGCCTTCGTTGAGCATCTTGAGCTCCTCCTTGGTGTAGCCATTATCGGCAAACTTGTCAATCTGGGGCAGCGCGTTGAAAGCAATCTGGCGGGGATAGGTGGAAATCTCGACCGGGTGGCCATTGGAGATGGCGTGCACCTGATTCTCCAGCTCGGTGATACCGTGCTGACCGCTGCCGCTCACTGCCTGATAGCTGCTGGCGATGATGGTCTTCAGACCGTACTTCTGGTGCAGCGGGAACAGAGCCATCAGGGTGATGATGGTGGTGCAGTTCGGGTTGGCAATGATGTTGCGGGGGTGATTGAAGGCGGCTTCGGGGTTGATTTCGGGCACGACAAGCGGCACGTCGTCATCCTGACGGAAGGCAGAGGAGTTGTCCACCACCACGCAACCGGCAGCACCGGCAATGGGAGCAAACTCGCGGGAGATGTCACCACCGGCTGCGAAAAGTGCCAAATCCACATCGGCGAAGGAGTCCTTGGTCAGCTCCTCAACGGTGAGCATTTCACCGCGGAAGGCAACCTGTTTACCCGCAGAACGTTTGGAGGCCAGAAGTTTGAGTGAGGCCAGCGGGAAGTTGCGGGTCTCAAGGCAGGAAAGAAGCTCAACGCCTACCGCACCGGTGGCGCCGACGATTGCGACTCGGGGATTTGTCATCATATGTCGATTTCTGGTTTCTGTGTTCTGCGGTGCGCGCCCTCTCTTACGGGTGCGCCCGCGTTATTATAGCCGTTTTACCATGAATGGCAAGACAAATAAACACATTGCGCAGCTAAAAAAGTGTGTGATTGCTTGCCAGTTGGGAAAAACAGTGATAGAATGACCGCGTTACCATGGCTCAGCTCATACTCAATTCATTTCTTTCCACCATACCGGTATTTGCCTTTTTTGCGATAGGTTTCTGGTTAAGGTATAAAAAAGTGATTGACCCTCAGTACGATGCGGTGATTACTCGTCTGGCGATGGATGTGGGGTATCCCTGCCTGATTTTCTACAACATCATGAAGTACATGGTAACCGAGGCCGACCCGCGCATTACCACGTTTGCCTTCTCAGGGCAGGCAATTGCCTGTGGTTTCCTGGAGATGGCCATCGGTGTGACAGTTGCATGGCTGGTGGCGAAGGTGCTGCGCTTGCGTATCGGTACCGGTTTGCGCACGTTCACGTTGACGGCGGGAGTGCAGAACTATGTGTTCTTTGTGGTGCCGATTGTGCACATGCTCTTCAGTGGGGCAGGTGACCCTTCCATGGGGGTGCTGTTCATTCACAACATGGGCTGTGAGCTCTTTGTGTGGAGTTTGGGTGTCATTCTGATGTGTGGTGGACTGGGTAACCTGAGTTTTGCGACATTGTTCAGGGGGCCGCTACTGGCAGTCTGTTTCTCTATTCTGTTGGCTTGGAGTGGTTTAGGTGAGTATGTTGCGCTGCCTCCGGTCATGAAAACCACAGAGATGCTTGGTTCCATCGCTACGCCGATTTGCCTTATCATTTTCGGCTGCTCCATGTTTGACCTCACCCGCAACTTCACTTGGCAGCCCCGCATGCTGATTGCCGGTGTGGTGGCGCGTTTGGGGATCGCTCCCGCGCTCATTCTGCTGGCTGCCTGGGCTTTGCCGGTAGACCCGCTGATTAAACGGATTATGGTTATTGAGAGTGCCATTCCCAGTGCGGTGATTCCGGTGATTATCGCCAAGCGTTTCGGCGGTCGCCCCGAGGTCGGTACTCAGATTCTGCTGGTCACCACCATCTGTTCTTTCATCACGCTGCCTATCTGGCTGGCGCTGGGCAGTACCTATGTGGCTAATTTGTTCGTTCATTAAGAAAATCCGCAAAAATTACAGAAAAATAAAATTATTTGCTTGACTCAGGGGTGCAACTCTGCTAAACTCCCCTCGCACCTTACCAAGGGCGGGATAGCCAAGTGGCCTAAGGCATCGGTTTGCAAAACCGACATTCGTGGGTTCAAATCCCACTCCCGCCTCTCGAAAGTCCGCTGAGTTCGTACTCAGCGGACTTTTTTCATTGACAAACGGGCGGCTCTGTAGTTGAATAGAGTTATGCGTGTATTCTGCGTTTCAGTTCTTGTGGCGATGGGGGTTTTGTTTCAGACCGCCTGTCAGAGTGTGGAGCATTCCTATATTACGGGCGTTGCAGATGTGCCGCTGAAGGATTTGTCGACCCCGCCGACTTCCTGGGAGTCCAGCCCCCTGAGAGCCAATACGCTGTATCTCCTGCACGGTGCTAAGAGCAATGCTGAAGCTCAGGATCGCGTGGGCGATTACTACTATGTGCGCTGGTATGATGCCGAGCCCGATAAGCCGACTCGGCTGGTAATGAGCTATACCCAGTCCCGCATGGGCTCAACGGTTCTGACGGCTCAGCACGAGATGAAAGAGCCCCGCAGCAGTGCAGGAACGCGCATGTACCGTTTCGCATTCAATGGCCCGGTGCGTGACAGGTTGGGCGATGTTCTTTCCTGGCGCGTGGAGTTGTATGTGGATGGGCAGCTGAGGGATTCCCGTCAGTCCTATCTGTGGCAGGACCCCTCGGTAACAGGTGCCGAGGTTGTGTCCTCCGGTATGGTGGCAGAGGTCGTGACTGAGGCTATGCGCAAGCTGCCCGAAGCTCCCAAGGCTGAGCCGGAAAAGAAAGCTCCCTGAGTTTCATATACGCCGTCAACTCGTTTTGAATGCAGCACTGCCCTTGTGGTAGTGCTGTTTTTCTATGCGTGCGGGAGTTGCCGAAGTGCCTCTTGTATGGAGGGCGGGCAGTTATATTTTGCAGAGTCGAGGGAGTCCTGAGTAATGGTCGCTCCTGCAACCCCGAGCAGGGGAATGAGGGCAAGAGCGTTCTCTATAGCCTCCGGGTTCGGGGTGTTTATCGCCTCGAAGTTTTCTTCGTCCCGTTGCACCATGGCATCGGCTATGAAATCGGCTCGGGTGCCGTCAGAGAGCAGTTGCATGGCTTTTTCCATGGCTCCGACAACCGGGCCGTGAAGGGTGTCGGTTGCGGCAAGCACGCTTTCCTCCAGCACGCTGCGCATGTGGTCTCGGTATGCCGAGCGTATGGTGAAAACGACCAGCGGAATCAGTACCATCAGAAAGGGAATGGTGAAGATGATGAGCATGCTTGTCTTACTCGGCAATTCAGCGGCTTCCTCCTTTGGTACGCTGCAATCAGCCAGCGCAAGCCCGGCGATGCCGCAAAGGGCAATTCCCAGCCAGCAGAGTGACAACAGTTGCAGGGTGGTGCGGTGTGGCCAGTACAGAACAACCCCGGCGCAGGCTGCACCCCACACGGCCGCCTGCATGGGCAGGCTTGTGTCTGCTCCATCTACCAGCAACAGATGCCCTATCCCCAGAAAAAGCAGCCCCACAACGATGATACTGATGATTTTCATATTACCGCGATATGTGACACCTGACTTCTGCATACTGTTGAAAATTTGATAAAAAACCGAACTCCTCCGGTATGGAGTCCGGTTGAAAGTTTGGCTGAGCTCCGAGAGTTACTTTATGATAACTCCTCGCACCTCTTCGATATATTCCTTCACAGCACGGGTGATATCGGCTGCGATGTTGGCCTTGGGGCGTGCAAAGGAAGGCACAAACCAGGGGTAACTGCCCACCAGGTCGTGGAATACGGCCACCTCGCCATCGCAGGTACCTCGCCCGGCACCGATACCGATGGTAATGATGGGGCAGGCTTTGGTGATTTCGGCTGCCACGCTGTGCCGTGTACACTCAATAACGACCGAGAATGCACCGGCGCGCACCACAGCCTCCATATCGCGCATGATAGCGGCGGCTTCCTCATCGGTTTTGCCATGCATGCGATAGCCGCCTTCCTCCTTGACTTTCTGGGGTAACAGACCAATGTGACCCTGTACGGGTATGCCCGCCTGAGTGATGGCCCGAATCTGAGCTTCGACAGCCACGCCGCCTTCCAGTTTCACGGCATCTGCCCCCACAGCCATCAGGGCCTGAGCTGTTTGCAATGCCTGTTCGGGGGTGTTGTAGGTGTTGATGGGCATATCGGCAATAACCACGGCATTCCGGGCGGCTCGGGCCACGGCCTCGACATGGTGCAGCATGTGTGCAAGGGTCACATGGGTGGTGTCGGGGTAACCGAGCATCACCATACCGAGTGAGTCACCCACGAGAATCATGTCCACCCCGGCTTCGTCCACCAGACGAGCAGTGGGGTAATCGTAAGCTGTCAGTTCAGAGACGGGAGTCTGCCCCTTGCGGGCGACGATAGCAGCTATTTTACTGTTCATGGTCTTGCTGTTACAAATCGAAAGGGGTTACCTGCGGGCGATCGGCGGGCAGGGTGGTCAGCAGTTCGCTGACGGTCAGTTGCTGTCCGGGCAGGCGCAGTTGCGGGTCAATGTCACAGAGGGGGCGCAGCACAAACTCGCGAATGTGGGCGCGCGGGTGGGGCAGGGTCAGTTCGGGGGTATTCATCACGCTCTCGCCGTGATAGATGATGTCCACATCGCAGGTGCGGGGAGAGCCGTATTCGCCGGTACGAATACGCCCCAGCTCAGCTTCGATTTTCCGGCAGATGTTCAGAACCTCCGACGGGGATTTGTCTGTGCTCACCTCTACACAGGCATTCAGGTAGAGTGGTGAGCCCTCGGGGCAGCCGACCGGCTCTGTCTCATAGAGCTGTGAGAGCCGCAAACTGCCGAACTCCCCGGCCAGATAATCGCACGCGTGCTCCAGTGTGGCCAGGCGGTCACCCAGATTGGACCCCAATGCTATGCCTACTTTCTGCATCATAAGCAAAGGGGCAGGCTACAGGTGCACTACATTCGGCACTTCTGTAACCTGCCCTTAAAGAATCAATCAGTGAAGCCCAGTACGTCCTGCATGGTGTACAGGCCGGCAGGCTTGTCTGCCAGCCAGAGAGCCGCGCGCACAGCACCGCCGGCAAAGGTCATGCGACTGGAGGCCTTGTGGGTGAGCTCCACGCGCTCGCCATCAGTGGCATACATGACGGTGTGATCTCCCACAACATCGCCGCCTCGCATGGAGTGCATGCCAATCTGAGCCTGCGGGCGGGCACCCACCATACCATTGCGACCGTGCATCACGTCCTTGTCGTAGTCCAGACCGGTGACATCGCACACAACCTCGGCCAGAGTACGGGCGGTACCGCTCGGGGCATCGAGCTTGTGGTGGTGGTGCATTTCAATGATTTCGATATCGTAGTCCTTCAGAATGGCTGTGGCTTTGCGGGTAAGCCAGAAGAGAGTGTTCACGCCCACCGAGTAGTTACTGGCGAATACGATGGGAATCTGCTTGGCAGCCGCAGAAATGGCGGCTTTTTCCTCAGCCGTGTGACCGGTGGTACCGATGACAAGTGGCTTGCCCTGAGCTACTGCCGTGTCCAGAAGTTCGGGGGTGAACCCATGGAAGGAGAAGTCAATGGCAATTTCGGCGGGCTGCATGGCTGCTGCGATATCCTGCCCCACATCGTGTGTGGAGGCCAGTTCTGCGCCGGGGTTCAGTTCAATAGCCTGCTTAACTGCCTGACCCATGCGGCCGGAAATGCCGGTAACGAGAATTTTCATGATATGATGGAATTACAGAAGGTTGTAGCTCTTGAGGAGGTCAGCCAGCTTACCGTGTTTCTCTTCGGCCAGCGGTGCCAGGGGCATGCGGATTTCCCAGGTCATGTCGCCGCGCAGGGCCATGGCGGCCTTAATCGGCACGGGGTTGCCATCCAGACTCATCAGACCCTTCATGAGCGGGTAGTACTTCTTCTGCAGCTCCAGAGCTTTCTTGCCGTCGCCGGAGAGGGCGGTGTCCACCAGCTCTTTCATCTGGGCGGGGGCTACGTTGGAGGTGACGGAGACCAGACCCACGGCACCACAGGAAATGAAGGGAACCGTCAGACCATCATCGCCGCTCAGAATGGCGAAGTCCTCGGGGAGAGCCTGAACGAGTTGATTGACGCGCTCCACGCTGCCGCCTGCCTCCTTGATAGCAACGATGTTGGGGCAGTCCTTTGCCAGACGTGCCACGGTATCCACGGCGATTTCAATACCGCTGCGACCGGGAATGCTGTACAGAAGAATGGGCAGGGAGGTGGCATCGGCGATGGCCTTGAAGTGGCGGTACACGCCCTCCTGACTGGGCTTGTTGTAGTAGGGGCAGACCTGCAGGGTGCCGTCAGCGCCCATGGCCTCGGCAGCCTTGGTCATTTCAATGGCCTCTACCGTGCTGTTGGAGCCGGTGCCGGCGATAACCTGACAGCGACCTGCGGCGTACTCGATAGCCAGACGAATGACTTCCATGTGCTCATCGTGGCCGAGGGTGGGGCTTTCGCCGGTGGTGCCGACGGGAACAATGCCGTCCACGCCGCCTGCAATCTGAGCCTCTACCAGAGCTTTCAGGGCTTCGGCGTCAACTTTATTATCTTTGAAAGGGGTGACAATAGCTGTGTAAAGTCCGTGGTACTTCATAATCTCGCGGTTATTCTAGCATAATCTGCCGAAAAGTCACGCCTTTTTGCGCTGAAAGTGCCTGAAAAGAGCTCAGCCCCTGCCGCGAGTCTGTCGCAGTAGGGGCTGAGGGGCTGTAATTTTACCGTAAACTCTTAGTTGTTCGGCGTAATCTGCACACGCATGGTGTGGGTACCATTGTTGATGGTAGAGGTGCAGTCAATGCGGTCAACGACCTTTGCTGCAGCTTCGAGGGCATCGGCCAGCTCTTCGGCAGAGTCGGCACGCTCCTCAGCAGGAGAGCGACGGGGGGAGTAGTAGTCTCTCTCCTCGTAATCCTCTTCGTCGATGTAGTAATCCTCCTCGAGGTAATCTTCCTCTTCATCCTCTGTATCGGCAGGAGCGTCCTCCAGAGCAACGGGTTTGGATTCAGCATCGGCAATGGCGCGAAGTTCTTTGGCAATGCCGCGTGTCGTTGTGGCGAGCGGGGCGAACTTAACAGTCATCACGCAGCCGGCAAAGGGCGTATCGCCCGTGGCTGCAGCGGCAATTTCGGCGTTGTAGTTGGACGAAGTGCCGGCGGTGAAGGCGGTGTCGCTCACGGTGACATTGGGTACCATGTCGGGGGTGAACCAGGGCATGGCAACGGTGTAGGAGGTGGCGTTGCCCTTGACTGCCGGAACAATCGGGAGCATGTTAATGACGGACGGGTCGGAACCAACCTTGGTGGCAATATTGGCGGCGGTGGTCAGGAGCTGCTGCCAGCCCTCGGCCAGTTTGCTGCGGTCTGTCACGCCGGAGTACAAGCAAATGCGGGGAATGGCTGTTTTGTTGCCCGGGGTACCGCCCAGAATGATGGGCATGGAACCGGCACTGTCAATGGTGAGTGCAGTGCTGTTCCCCATACCGCTGCTGATGGTCTTGATGGAGCCAAGAAGGGTCTTCACATCGGGCAGGAACTGCTTGGCCATTGCAATCTGGGGGGTAGCCTCGGCCTGAGCATCGGCTGGCAGAGTTGCAACAAAACCCTCTGTCAGGCTGACAACGGCATCGATAAGGCTGTCGCAGTCGGCATTGATGTTGTAGCTCCAGGGGGTGCTCTCATAGTACAGAATGGTGCCGGGCTTGTCGGGCTGGGCTGTCAGGCTGAGCTTGCCGGGCTGGTAGGTAGCGCCCTGAGTGTTGCCGTCATATTGAATTTGCAGTGTGTTGTTTTCTGCCCAGATTTGCATGATATCCGGCATGGGGCACTCGGGGAGAATCAGCGAGCTGAGGGTATTGCAGAGCAGGGTGGAAGCCTTGGCCGCAGCAGTCCATACAGCCTGATTTTCACCGGGCTGGGCAGCCAGTTCCGTGAAAATACCGGTTACAAGCTGCTTGCCGAGACCCACGATGGGAGCCATCTGGATTTCAGAGGTCTTGGCGTTGATGCCGGGGGCTGCGTAGCTCAGCATATAGGGATTCTTGCTGAGGTTGGCATCGGCGCAGGCGAGTTTGTCGCTTGCCAGTATGGACTGAGTGACGTCTGTCGGCAGGGTGAGGTCAGCTTCGTTTTCCGTGATGATACTGATGAGCCTGTTACCTTCCTGCTTCATGACGGCGTAAATCACACGCCCGTCAGCGGTTTCGCGGATAAGCTGCTGAGTTTCCGTCAGCGGCAGTTTCTTTAGCTCGCCTGATTCAGGGTCGAACTCGTAGCCGCGGTCAACCACATCTTCCCCCTTGAGGGTTATCTTAAGGCCTTTGTAGCCGTTCTTGTCGTATACCTCTCTCCTGGTTTTGTTCGGGTCATCGTTTTCGATGTTTTCGGTCATCTCGCCGAAGGCGTTGTTCAGCCACTGTGAGAGCATGGCTTCGCCACCGCTCTTGGTGGTGATAATACTATAAATGGTCGGTACTTTAATGCTCTTGATACCGGTAATGCTCTGAGCTTTAAGGTTGGCAAGATATGCCTCGGTCTGCTTTCTGATGATGGCCGAGGCCGGAGTCGTGGTTTCTGCCCACTCTTCGAAAAAGTCGATGTAATCTTCCTCCTTTGTGGCTTGCTCGGCATAAATGGCAGCGGCGTGAGAAAGGAGTTCCTGTGTACCTTTGCCGGTGGCTATCGTGAGGGCGTCGAGCAGGGTGAATTCCTCGGGCATACCATCGGTTTCGCCGATGGCCTTGGCAAAGGTGCCGGCAATCTCGCTGATGTTATTGATGGTAAGTATAACCTCGGCATCAGCGGGAATGTATGCCAGTGACGGGTACACAGCTGCTCGCTGAGAGGGCGTTGTGGCGGGGGCTGTGACCGGAGCAGCAAGACGAGCGTATGTCTGAGCAGAGCTTTCTGCCGGTT
Organism: Akkermansia sp.; assembly: GCA_017471985.1. Taxonomy (GTDB): domain Bacteria; phylum Verrucomicrobiota; class Verrucomicrobiia; order Verrucomicrobiales; family Akkermansiaceae; genus Akkermansia. The sequence goes on from JAFURE010000082.1 coordinate 14,568, forward strand.
CCTGGGCGTAGATGGGAGCCATGGTGGCAGCCATCAACATAAGGGTGGTGCGCATATTCATAAGTAGCTTTATTATAGATAATCCCTCTGCCGTGTAAAGGGGAAAATGCGTTAGCATGAAAATAAAAAGAGGGCTCTCTGTCAGGAGAGCCCTCTGAATGGAAATGGGACAGCGGAAATTACTTCTCGCAGTAGGTGCGCACGGCTGCGGCGATGCGGGCGGATACGTCCTCGGGCTCGCCTTCCTCAACCACGTCAATCTGCACAACCTTACCCTGCGCACGGTAGTGCTCTACCACGGGCACGGTGAGGGTCTCGTAGTCCTTGCGACGCTTGGCGAAAGCCTCGGGGTTGTCGTCGGTACGCACAATCATGGCACCACCGCACTTGGGGCAAACCTCCTCGCCGTTGCGGGTGGTCTCGCCGCAGGCGGGGCAGGCCTTGCGCTTGAGCATGCGGGCCTCGATGAGCTCGGCAGACACGTTGAGGTAAATCACGATGTCTACACCCAGACCCATGGCGGTCAGGTTGGCGTCCAGAGTCTCGGCCTGAGATACGGTGCGGGGATAGCCATCGAGCAGGCAGCCGCAATCCTTGTTCTCGCCCAGCCACTTGGCCACGATGCCGTTCACCACCTCATCGGGTACGAACATGGCGGCGTCCATGTACTTCTTGGCCTCCAGACCCAGTTCAGAGCCAGCTGCAATCTCGGCGCGCAGCAGAGCGCCGGTGCTCAGCGGCTTAAGGCCGTAAGTCTCGGAAAGGAAGTTAGACTGCGTGCCCTTGCCGGAAGCGGGGGCACCTACAAGTACGAATCTCTTGAGCGTTTTCATATTTATGTAAGATTGAGCTCTGCTGCCTGTCTGGCAGCTGCTGGCTACATTATGCCTGATTTCAGGCGAATTGCAAGCTTATTATTTCGACCTTGCTCTGAAATTGGCTTGCATGTCACTGAAACGCTGTGTTAAACTCGTGCCATGAATAGGCCATACATTGTCTGCCACATGGTAATGACGCCCGACGGAAAGGTGACGGGTGAATTCCTGTCCACACCGGAATGCGAGGCGGCTGCTGAACTGTATTACGACATCAATCGGGCAGACCCGGCGACTGCTTTTGCCTGTGGGCGGGTGACCATGGAGGGGAGCTTCACCCACGGGTGGCAGCCGGATTTGGCTCCCTTTGAGGGCGCTGAGGTCGAGCCCGGCGATTTTGTGGCGCAAGCGGCAGCTCGTCGATATGCCGTGGCTTTTGACAGGATGGGCCGCCTGGGGTGGCAGGCTGCTGAGATTGAGGATGCTGACCCCGGCTACGGTGGCTCGCACATTGTGGAGGTGCTCAGTTCAGCGGCTCCTCTCGCATACCGAGCCTATCTGCGCAGCATTGGCGTATCCTACATTGTGGCAGATGACATCCCCACGGCTCTGTGCAAGTTGAGTGAGCTGTTCGGCATTGAGCGCATGTTGCTGGAGGGCGGTGCGGACATCAACGGCGCATTTTTGCGTGCCGGAGCCGTGGATGAGTTGAGTCTGGTTCTGGCCCCGGTCATCGGTGCGGCTGGTGACAAGTCGCTTTTCTCGGGGGCTGTTCTGACCTCATTTGTTTCGATGGGAGTGGGGCACCCGGAGGGACCGTACCCGGTGCTGCGGTTGAAACGGAGGGGCGAGTAAGCAGGAATTCTGACGCTCGGAATTGTGCCACCGTCGGACTTTGTACTTGCTATTTGTCGGGGGCTGTGGTAGAATGCGCGCGCAACAGGCGTTACGTTAACATGAACACCAATCTTCGCATCGCAATCGGTTCAGATCACAAAGGCGTGGATCTGAAGGAAGTCGCCGTAGAAATTCTGACCAACTGGGGCTATACCGTTGAGGACCTGGGTCCCGAGACCAAGGAGGCCAGCGATTATTCCGATTACGCCAATGCTGTCTGCAAGCGCGTGGTGGAAGGTCGCGCTGACCGCGGTATTCTGATTTGTTTCTCCGGGCTTGGTATGAGCATTGCCGCCAACCGCTGGCGCGGTATTCGTGCCACGCTGACCCGCACCCCGCAGGTGGCTGCTCTTGCCCGTCAGCACAATGACTCCAACGTCATGTGCATTGCTTCCGCTTTCGTAACCCCCGATGACTTGGACGACCTGCTGCACGCCTGGCTCGATGCCGAGTTCGAGGGCGGCCGTCACGTGCGCCGTCTGGCCAAGGCTTCCGGCTCCCTGCTGGCTTCCTCTGACCCCGAGCTTGCTGCCTACATCGAGGAGGAGCACGCCCGCCAGCGCAACAATATCGAGCTTATCGCTTCCGAGAACTTTGCCTCTCCCGCTGTGATGGAGGCTCAGGGCTCTGTGCTGACCAACAAGTACGCCGAGGGTTACCCCTCCAAGCGCTGGTATGGCGGTTGTGAGGTTGTGGACAAGGTGGAGCAGCTCGCCATCGACCGCGCCTGCGCTTTGTTCGGCTGTGACTTCGCCAATGTGCAGGCTCACTCCGGTTCTCAGGCCAACATGAGCGTGTACCACGCCTGTATTTCCCCCGGCGACACCATCCTGACCATGGACCTCGCCTGCGGTGGTCACCTTTCCCACGGTTTCTTTGCCAACTTCTCGGGCAAGCAGTACAATGTGGTGCACTACGGTGTGAACCCCGAGACAGAGTGCATCGATTACGAGGAGATGGCTGCCAAGGCTCGCGAGCACAAGCCCGCTCTCATTCTGGCCGGTGCATCCGCCTACTCCCGCACGATTGATTTCAAACGCATTCGCGAGATTTGCGACGAGGTAGGCGCTATCATGTTCGTCGACATGGCTCACATTGCCGGTCTGGTAGCCGGTGGTGTTCATCCGTCCCCCGTGCCCTACGCCGACTTCGTGTCCACCACCACTCACAAGAGCCTGCGCGGTCCGCGCGGTGGTATGGTGCTTTGCAAGGAGAAGTGGGCCAAGAAGCTCAACAGCGCCACATTCCCCGGCCTGCAGGGTGGCCCGCTCATGCACGTTATCGCCGCCAAGGCAGCCTGTCTGGGCGAGGCTCTCAAGCCCGAGTTCCGTGAGTATGCCGCTCAGGTGGTCAAGAACTCCAAGGCCATGGCTGCAGAACTTGCTGCTCGTGGTTTCCGTATCGTTGCCGGTGGTACTGATAACCACTGCTTCCTGGTTGACCTCAGCGTGAAGGGGCTCAACGGTGCCGAGGCTCAGATTGCTCTCGACAAGGTGGGTATCACCGTCAACAAGAATGCCATCCCCTACGACAAGGGTACCACCGCCAAGCCCTCCGGCATCCGTATCGGTACTCCTGCCGTTACCACTCGCGGTATGAAGGAGCAGGATGTCCGCAAGGTCGCCGAGTACATCGCCCGCTGTCTGGCTATCCTTGCCGGTCAGAAGGTGCACGAGACTGAGGGCGCCTACGATGCTCTGCGCGATGAAGTAAGCGCTTTCAACAAGTCCTTCCCCATGCCGTAAGCTGAGGCTGCAAAAAGTTCAGAACTACAAAAAGGCAGGTCGGTTATGACCTGCCTTTTTAATTTGCGTGCAGAATAGGGAATTTGTCAATTCTCCTCAGTGTATTATCGCTTGCGGCCCTTCATTTTGGTGGGGTGCAGGACGGTGAGAGCCAGGCAGAGAACAAGCCAGGTGACGATAGCCGTTGAAACATGGAACCATGAGCCCTGTTGCATCAGTTCTTGAGCGTACCGGAATATGCCACCGAGAGCCAGAAGAAGAACGATATAGCGCAGAATGGCCGGGAAATAGGGGAGTACGCGTACTGCAAACAGAGCTGCCAGAGCCAGAATGCAAAGGGGGAGCCACCCTTTGACCGGATTGTGGTACATCAGGCTCAGCCCCGGAGCACCGGGTTCGGTGTGCTGCTCCACGATTTCCGTGGCGCAGAGCTGTGAGATAGTGGCTGCCAGTAGCTGGGGCCGCCGTTCCTCGGCTTTACCGTCTGTTGGCTGGGAGAGCAGGGCGATAGCTGCCTTTTTTGCAGCAGCAGGCAGGCGCCCATCAATGACATCCGTTGTTTTGAAGGTGGTGATGGCAGCCTGTGGCAGCCTGGTGCGGCCGTGTTCGTCCAGCGGCAGGGTAATGTCCCCCAGACGTATGTCTTTGCCCATACGGATTTTGAGCTGGGACGGGCTCAATCCCTTTATCTGCATGGCCAGACGCAGGGGAAGAGTGGGCAGGATTTCACCGTTCCATCGCACCAGCAGGGGGAAAGAACGCTCGGTGAAAGATGCTGCATTCTGCGTGAGTCGCTCATCTTCCAGCCTGTCGGGGGCCCAGCAGAGTTGCTGAGCCTCGGAAATGTAGAGGAGGTCGTTCTCTATCACCTTGTTGCAGGATGGCAAACCGGTGGTATCGCCCTCAACCTGCTCAGCGGGAATGCGGGAGGAAAGGAGAACAGCCGGGGTGAAATCGGCATCTGCTGCTGTACGCCCCCGTAATCCCACAGCGGTGTGTTCAAATCGGGAAAGGCTCAGGGCGACCATCTGTCGGGCGATGGGCGGTGCGTTCTCCTGCCAGGCCAGGGGCGAGCTGATGGCCAGATTGCGGATTCCCTGTTCACTGAGTTTGTGCAACAGTACGGCGGTGTCCTGCGGGCCGAGGGGCAGGGCGGCAAAGCACCCGGCAGCCGTGGCGTCATCCAGTTCCAGCGCTGCCACGGTCGGGCACTCCAGACGGCGAGTCTCGACAACATTGTCGGGCTCTCTCGGGGCTGTCTGTCCCTCATGCAGCAGGTGCAGGGTGCGGTCGGTCGGGACTGTGCCCAGAATTTTGCCGGCGTTGTTGTAGAGCAGAACATCTGCCCTTTCGCCCCGGTTGCCCATTCCTACAGCTACGGCAACGAGAATCAGCAACCAGAGGAAGCTGTGCCACTTGCTCAGACGACGTTTAGCAGCCATTGGGCAACATCGGTTAGGGGTGAATCTGACGGTACTCGCTCTGCTACCTGACGCAGCTTTCTCAACCCGGTGGGAATGAGGCCGAGGTACCACTCTTTCTGCTGATTATAGCCAATGTTGGCAAAGGCACCGAGAGCCTGCATGAGCCGTTGCATGGCGCAGGCTGTGAAGATGTCTGCATTCGGTGCGGCTCCGTTGAGTTCCGTGTAAAGCTCGAGCAGCTCGGCGCTTTCCTGCTCGCTGAAATCCATGTAGGGGTCGTAGATGAGGGAGGCTATGTCGTACTCGGCACGGCCATAGCGCATGCCCTGAAAATCAATGAGCCAGGCCTTTCCCTTGTGGAGCATGATGTTCTGGCTCTGGCAATCGCGGTGTACAGGCACACGCGGCAGGCTAGCCAGTTCCTCCGCCATTTGCTGAAGGGCCGGGAATGATGAGAACTCCCCGACATTTTTACCGAGATGACGCCCGACAAGGTGTTCGGCAAAGTAGTTCTGCTCCCAGCGGTACATAGCGGCATCGAATGCCGGTTGCAGTTCCCAGTCGGGGCGCAGTCGGTGCAGAGGAATGAGGGCCTGAAAGGCTTTCACGTATGCTGCTTTGCGTATGGGCCAGGGGGCTTCTTTCAGGCTGAGCAGGTCGGTGGAGCCCAAATCCTGCACCAGACAGGCGCCGCAACCTTCACCATAATCTGCCGTGTCGAGAATGGTCGGTACCTGCACGCCCGATGCCGCCAGTCCGCGCGCGGCGGGCACAAATGAGGCGTTGTCGGCGCGTGCCGCCGTCCAGTAAATGCCCAGAATCCCGTCGGCCTGTGGCAGAGCTGAGCGCATGATGCTGCGACCGGAGGCACCGGTTGCAATCAATTGCAATGACTCCGCCGGCACCTCGCAGTTGAGGTGTTGTTGCATGAGCTGTGCCAGTGTCTGCGCCGGAGTTTGCATGGTTGCTGAAGGAATTTAATCAACGCGGAAGAAGTTGAGCCCCTCGGGTTTCTTTTCCTCAGTCGGGGGCGGGGGAACGGCTTTCCTGCGCTCTGTCGGTACCTGCGGTTTGGGCTCGGGCGCAGCTACGGGCGCCGGCGTTGCAGAGGAATCGAAGTAGGCAGTGGAGGGCAAGGGGGCGGGGCGCTTGGGTTGCTTTTTGGGTGCCTCCTGTTTTTCTGTCGCCTCATCCTGCTTCAGGCTGCTGAGCATGATAGATTGTCTGGTGAGCAGCCCGGCAATTTCGGTGAGCAGGCAGATCGCAACAGCTACGGCAAGGGGCCAGGCCGCCTGAACCAGACCGGTTGTGAAATCTGAATGGTTCGTTATGGCCTCCGGCTCAGAGAGGAAGGTCGCGAGGTTCACGATGCCGCAGAATGCAAACAGAACAGCGACAAGATATCCGGCGATGGAGGCTAAAAACATGCCCCTGATTGTACCAGATGATACCCCCCTGTCAATTCTAATTGCGCTTGCATTCCGTCATGTGAATGACATCCCGCGCAGATTATGCTCGCCTTTTATCGCTCCCTTGCTATAATGGCGACATAATGATGACTGACATGCAATATCGCAGATGTGGTAAGAGCGGCGTACTTCTGCCCGAAATTTCGTTGGGCTTGTGGCATAACTTCGGGGGCGGTGCCGACCCCGACGTGTGCCGTGCCATGATTGGACGTGCGCTGGATTTGGGGATTTGTCATTTTGATTTGGCGGACAACTACGGGCCGCCACCCGGAAGTGCCGAGAGTTGCTTCGGGCGGCTGCTGAAGAATGATTTTGCCGCAAGACGAGATGAAATGTTCATATCCACCAAAGCCGGGCACCTGATGTGGCCCGGACCTTATGGCGATTGGGGCTCGAGAAAGCACCTCCTTGCCGGGCTGGATCAGTCACTGCGCCGGTTACAGCTCGATTATGTGGATGTGTTCTACTCCCACAGGCCTGACCCACAAACCCCGCTGGAGGAAACTATCGGGGCTCTGGTTCATGCCGTGCACAGCGGCAAAGCTCTCTATGTGGGGCTTTCCAAATACCCGCCTGCACTTTTCAATCGGGCTTGCGAAATGTTGAAGGAGGAGAAGGTGCCCTGCCTGCTGCACCAGTTCCGCTACAACCTGCTCGACCGCTCCTGTGAGCGTGCGGTGTTGTCCGAGGTGGAGGAACAGCAGACGGGCGCTATTGTGTTTTCACCGCTGGCTCAGGGTATGCTGACCGGTAAGTACCTTGACGGGGTGCCGTCTGTCAGTCGTGCTGCAGATGATAGCTCCGTATTCCTCGATGCGGAAAAGGTGGCCGCAGACCGTGAGCGTGTAGCTGCCCTGCAACAGATTGCCGGGCAGGGTGGATTGTCGCTCACTCAGTTGGCTCTCCGCTGGTTGTTGCGCCGGGAGGAAATTACCTCGGTTCTCATCGGTGCACGCACGGTAGAGCAGCTGGAGCAGTGTGCCGCTGCCTCGGGGCAGGAGCCGCTGCCACAGGATGTGCTCGATGCCATCGATGCTCTGGCCTGATTGGTCTTGCATATCAAAAAGCCGCAGCCCTGAGGGACTGCGGCTTTTTGCGTAGGTCGGTTGACGGTTGCTTAGGCCTTGGTGGCGAAAGTATCGCCGCAGGGGCACTCACCCAGAGCCCAGATAGCCTTGCCGCTCTCGGCAATGTGTACCAGGGCGTGGTAGGTGTCCTCCACATCAGCATTGACCTTGGCAGCAATCTCGGCGGCTGTGGCCGGGGTGGTGCTCAGGGCAGCCTCGGCACTGGCCAGCAGCTTGAGGAATACGTTGGCGGCCAGTTTGCCTGCCTGTACGCCGGGCTGGTGGTAGGCATTGATGTGAATCAGACTGGCATAGAAGCTTACGGCACGCTCGAAGAGGGCAATCAGCATGCCCAGCGTGTAGGCCGTAACCGTGGGGATGGAAATGGTGATGCTCTGACGGCCGCTCTCGCTCAGGGCCTTGCGGGTACCGCGCAGGAAACCCTGCAGGTAATCGCCGGCGGTGAACGAATCCTCCACCTTCACGGTGTCGGTCGGAGCCTGACGCACCTCGATGAAGGTGACGAAGAAGTTGTTGAGACCGTCGCGCAGCTGCTGCACGTAGGCGTGCTGGTCGGTGGAACCCTTGTTGCCGTATACGGAGATACCCTGATTGACAGTCTTGCCGTCAAGGTCGAGCTCCTTGCCGAGGGACTCCATGATAAGCTGCTGCAGGTACTTGGAGAAGAGAACCAGGCTGTCCTTGTAGGGCAGAACTACCATATCCTTCTTGCCCTTGCCCTCACCGGCGGCGTACCAGGCCAGAGCGAGCTTCATGGCGGCGTTGGCGGCGGTGTCGGCTACGCGGGTCTTAGCATCCATATCAGCGGCACCCTTCAGCAGAGCATCGACATCCACACCCTGCAGAGCGGCGGGAACCAGACCAACGACAGAGGTCTCGGATGTGCGACCGCCTACCCAGTCCTCCATGGGGAAGCGCTTGACCCAGCCCTCAGCCACGGCTACCTTGTCGAGGGTGGAACCCACGCCTGTAACAGCTACAGCCTGAGCTGCGAAGTTAAGCCCCTTACCGGCAAAATAGGCCTGAGCGCAGACCATGCCGTTGCGGGTTTCGGGAGTACCGCCGGACTTGGAGATAACAACAGCCAGAGTCTCGGTGAGGGGCAGGGTGTCGAGCACCTTGTACATGCCGTCGGGGTCGGTGTTGTCGAGGAATGCCATGTGCAGACCATTGGCGGGCAGGGCATCGGCCACGAGCTCAGGCCCCAGAGCGGAACCGCCAATGCCGATAACCAGACAGGTGCTGTACTTCTTGCCGTTGGGGGCAAGGATTTTGCCGCTGAGCACATCGGCGGCAAAGGCCTTCAGGTCGGCGAGAGGTTCGTCAATTTTGGCCTTCAGCTCAGCGGTGGGGGCTATGGCGCTGTTGCGCAGCCAGTAGTGACCCACCATGCGGTTTTCATCGGGGTTAGCGATGGTGCCGGCCTCGAGCGCTGCGATATCAGCGTATGCGCGCTCAATGAGCGGGTTCATTTCTGCCAGGAACTCGGGAGTGAGTGGCAGTTTGGAAAAGTCAAGAGAAATCCCCATTTCGGGGTAACGCAGAAGTTGCTGTGCGTACTGTTTCATAACAGCGCGCATTATACGCCTGCGCGAGCCGATTGGCAAGCTTTAATTCGTGCAGCTAACTGACCGATGCCTTTGTGTGCCAGATTGAACAGGGCAGATACGGGGAGCGTGGCGATATATACCAGCAGAGCTTGCCAAGCTGTTTGCTCAGGCCACAGGCGGTTGAAATATATCAGCACGAGTATGTGGAAGTAGTACACATTCGCTGAGTGCAGACGACCGATACGCCCGAGTACGGGTATGGTAAAATTGCTGTAGTGGCAGCATGTCAGCATAAGCGTTGCCACCAACGGCCATGTGCACAGGAAGAAAATGCTGCTGCCCGAGCTACTCCACAAGCGCAGAGCGTATTCCGCGTAGGCCAGCATGAGCAGGGCAAGCAGACAGGGTAGAATTTTAACCTTAGCCAGTATACTTGTATGGTACTTGTGAACCAGATAACCTGTTGCCAGAAAGGGGAGCGCGGTTACGACAGCATTGGCTCGCAGAATGAAGAGCGTATCGCTGCTCAGCTCGGGGAAGAGTACTTTTCCGTATGAGCGAAGAACCCAAGCCAACAGGTAGAGCAGGGGGGCAAAGGCAATGAGGCGTGGGGCATAGCGGCGCAGTAACCACATGAGCAGCAGCCCCTGCCATACGGCGGTGAGGTACCACAGGTGGGTGCTGATGAGATGACCGGTAAACAGGTTGATGATGAGAGCTCCACCACTGTATTTGCTCAGCGGGGCGCCATCGAGCAGGTAAAAGGAAAGGTAGAGTAAATTGCACACCAGACTCAGCCCAAAACATTTGCGAGCCCATTTGGTCGCTTTGCCTAACTCCCTGGCAGCGTCTGCCGAGTACATCAGAAAGCCCGTTATGGCCAGAAAGCAGGGAGTCGCTATACCCAGCAGGGGGGTAAGTGCAGCTTTGCCACACATTTCCGCATGCACAATGACCACCATGACCGAGCACAGCGCCTTGAGGACGTAGATGGACTCGATGCGCGGTTTTTGTGCGTTGGTGTTTTTCACGGGCACGCAGTGTATACCACGCGCCCGTATTTGTCAATGGTTGAATGTGGGCTATTTACTTCGTGATGCCCATTTTATAGCGCAACGATTCCCACGCTTCTGTCAGAAGGTTGAACACATTGTGTCGCAAACGATGCCGTCCTTTCAGCAGAACCTGTTTTTGGGGCTTTGCTGCGGGTTGAGATTGACTATGCTGCTTAATAAGGGCTGCGACGCGGTCGTACGTGTTGTACTGCTCGACCAATCTGCGGCGGGCTTCGCGGATGAATGGAAGTCTTTTTTCGTACTCCTTGTTATCAATCGCTTCACGAATAATCTGATATGCCTTCTCGTGGTCATCCAGTGGTATGCGAATGAAACTTTCGGCCGGAAATATTTCTTCCAATCTCGGGTCCCCAACGTAGAAGGTGAGGCAGAGACTGAGAAGCGGGTCGGCTATTTTATCTGTCCAGTGGTAGGGTGCCACGTAGTTTTCAATCGCGATGGAGTAGCGATAATCATTCTGAGCTTCGTACTTTTTATCCAGCTTTTTGACACCCCAACCGTACCAGTCCATTTCAGGAATTCGCTCGGAAAGATATTTCGTCAGCTCGTAACGTTTACTGTGCAAGGTGTGATTCATCTGTTTTGCAGAGCAAACTGTTGCGAGGTCTTTAGATTTGGGGTAGTCGGGCATGGAGAACGCCTCCTCCGGGCTGATGCCGGCGCACCAGTACAAGCACCCTTCGCCATAATGACGGGACGGATGCGGAAGCTGTTTGGGTGTATGGGTGGTCAGAACATGCCCGAACTGATGAGTGTAACAGGTCGGGTAGATTTTGATACTCGGCGGCTCGCAGGTAACGAGTACAGTATGCTCTTTCGGACATGACAGCGGCTCGGCTTCGTTTTTCACGGAGCCGCTGTTGCGGGGCAGCTCGTCGTAAACTAATAACCAGTCATAGTCACGGCAAGCTGCATCGAAAATAAAACGACAACCGCCCCGTTCACGCGTTCGGTCGCAGGTTTTGGCGCCCTTCGAGAGTACTTTTACCCGTATCATTTTTTTGTATGTTCTATCCTTACACCACGCAAGGCTCATTTTGCAATGAGCCTGTGTTGATTGTTACATAATCTGCATTGCGGGGTTACTTGTGCCAGTCATCAAGAATCCATTTGCAGGGAAGAACCCGATGGTGCAATTTGCGACCCTTAAACCCTGCAATAGCTTCGTCCGGATCGGGGGCTCCGTGGAAAACCAATACCTTCGTGCGCGGCTTTGTAGGGGCTACAATGAGATTCAGGGGGAAGACAGGGCGACAGGCTCGTTTGAAACTCATGGCCCAATCTTCCGGCCACCAGTAGACCTCTTCCATGGCATGTGTAAGGAACGCTTGTTCTGTGGGGTACTTGGATTGGTCGTTAGCCTCGTCAAACTCGCGCATGAAGGTCTCGAAGACGTAGCCACTCTTACCGGCTTCAAAACGGAAGATTGATGAGTTGCCGATGTCGGGACGTTTGCGGAACAGGGTTTTATGCCACTCAATCCAGTTGTGAATAATGCAATTTTTCCCGGGTTTGTAGTCGAAGAAGCAGTCAATGTCATCCAGAATAACAACGTCGACATCAAAGAATAGGGTGGGACCCTTCAAATCGGCAAAACCCTCTTGGAAAATAGCCAGTTTGGCAAAGATATTGGGCCACTTGGAGTACTTATCAGGACGGGGATTTTCAGGGAAAGGTACCGCATCTATCCCCTCGTCTAACCCGGTCGCATCATCGGTTACACAGACGAAGCGGAAAGGACGATGAAGGTGGCGCTTAACGGAGTGGTACAAAATATTCGTATACTCAGCCGGATATCTGGACCCCCACTTCAAGCAGATAATATTGCACATTTCGGAATCACTCATTGCTCCTACATACTAGAACTTTATGCAGAAAGAGTCAAGAAAAATCACGCGTGCTCTCAGATAAAATGCAAAAAGCGGCGCTGCGGGCTGTTAAATCAGAGCTGCTACTTGCACAGGTGCTACGTGTCCGGCCTGTCAATGTTGATTTTTTATTATCTGTAGAATAGAAATCTGCATGTTTGTAAAAAAGGCCGCAGCTTGCGGAGCTGCGGCCTGAAAAATCCGAATGGGAGCGGCGGGCTTATTCGGCAGAGGGAGCCCAGTCGATGCGGTTCTCCTCCTTCCAGAACTTCTCGAGCCCGTAGAACTCACGAACTTCATCGGCCATGATATGCACCATGACATCGATGTAATCGAGTACCGACCACAGAGCATTGGGGGTGCGCTCGGCGTATACAGGCTCGATGTTGTACTTCTCACCGACTTCTTTATCGATACCGCCGAGCACGGCACGCAGGTGCGGTGTGGAGGTGGCAGTGCAGACGATGGCGAAGTCTGTGATGGATGATGTGCCGCGCAGGTCATACACGGCGATGTTGGTGGCCTTGGCCTCATCGGCGGCGGCGGCGCAGGCGAATGCCAGTTCTTTGCTGTTCATGATAATGAGAGAGGGGAATTACGCGTTAGTATTGTCTTGTTCTGCCGGTGCAGGGGGCTCGTCATCGGGCGTCTGCAGGTCGGTGGGAGCATCTGCATCTTCGGGCATGGGCGGGGGCAACTCGCGGGTGGGCGGGTTGCTGAGCACGCCGGTCTCGAGTAGTTCGGCAATCTGGTCGCCATTGAGGGTTTCGAACTCAATGAGCTTGTCAGCTATGAGCAGCAAACGCTCCTTGTTCTCGCTGAGGATGGTCAGGGCTCGATTGTAATTTTCGGTCACAATGCGTTGAATCTCCTCATCGATGAGCTGAGCAGTGCGCTCGGAATAGTTGCGCGTGGTCTGCGAGATATCGCGGGCCAGGAACACTTCATTGTGGTTGGTACCGTACTCAATGGGGCCGAGCTTATCGCTCATACCGTACACACACACCATCTTGCGGGCAATGGAGGTGGCGGACTGAATGTCGCCACGGGCACCGCCGGAGATGTCGCCAAAGACAACCTGCTCGGCGCAGCGACCGCCCATCGCCATCACGATATAGTCGAGCAACTCGCTCTTGTACTCGCTGTGCTTGTCCTCGTCAGGCAGCATCATGGTAACACCCAGTGCCGGACCGCGGGGAATGATGGTGACCTTGTGCAGCGGCAGGCTCTTGCGAAGTTCTGTCTTGAGCAGGCAGATGGCGTGACCGGCCTCGTGGACGGCTGTGTTGTATTTCTCCTTGTCAGTGATTTCGAGGGAGCGGCGCTCACGACCCCAGCGCACCTTCTCGCGGGCCTCTTCCAAATCGCTCTGACCAACGGTGGACTTGTTGCGGCGAGCGGCAATAAGCGCAGCCTCGTTGACCAGGTTGGCCAGCTCAGCGCCGGAGAATCCGGTGGTGGCACGTGCAATCGGGTTCAGGTCGACACTCGGGTCGAGTTTCACCTTGCGGGCATGTACACGCAGAATCTGCTCACGGCCGGCGGCGTCAGGCAGGTTAACGACAACCTGACGGTCGAAGCGCCCCGGGCGCAGAAGTGCCGGGTCGAGCACGTCCACACGGTTGGTTGCGGCTATTACAATGACGTTCTCGTTGGCGGTGAAGCCGTCCATCTCCACCAGCAGGGCGTTGAGCGTTTGCTCGCGCTCATCGTGACCACCGCCCACGCCGTGGCCGCGGTGGCGACCTACTGCGTCAATTTCATCGATAAAGATAAGGCAGGGGGAGTGTTTCTTGGCCTCGGCAAACATGTCGCGCACGCGACTGGCGCCTACACCCACAAACATTTCCACAAAGTCGGAACCGGAGATGGTGTAGAAAGGCACATCAGCCTCGCCTGCAATAGCCTTGGCCAGCAGGGTTTTACCTGTACCGGGAGGGCCAACCATCAGCACACCCTTGGGAATGGTACCGCCCAGATTGCGGAACTTAGCCGGGTTACGCAGGAACTCAACGATTTCCCACACTTCTTCCTTGGCTTCGGAGATGCCGGCGACATCCTTGAAGGTAATCTGATTCTGGCTGGGGTCGAGCAGTCTGGCGCGGCTGCGGGCAAACTTCATGGCTCCGCTCGGGCCACCGCCCTGAGCACGGAACAGGAATATCAGGATGATGAAAATCAACACCACCGGCAGGCAGTTGATGAGTATCATCTCCCATGTGTTGCTCTCAACCTTGTAAACGGCATGGCTGCCGAGCATGTCGCGCACCTGATCACCCTGGAAGGTGCGACTGAAGGTTACGCTGACCGGCTCTATGTTTTTGCGGTCAACAGCACCTTCGGGGTTTTTGCGGTACTCGCCCACTATGACGCCCTCGGTTCTTTCGGGGTTGGTGTAGTATATGACCGGGTGTTTTTCCTTGGTGTCGAGAATTCGCCCTTCCTCACCGAGTTTGCGGAAATACTCGGTGGAAATCACTTTATCGCCCAGAACTTCCGGCAACTTGGTGTCGTCTGCCGTTTCGGTGATGCCGTAGCGATTGAAGAGCGTTTTCAGCTCCTCGCTCTCGGTGAAGGGCATGTGGAAAGGAGCATAGTTGAACGCCGGGTCAGTCTTGTAAGCGTAGGCATTGATAATAGCGTTGCTGGAGTTATCATTGCTGACCACCTCGATGGGGAATTTATCTGGCTCAGTGAGCACTATTTTACCCTGTCTGAAGTCTTTTCGGAACTCATCGAGGGTTATGTTACGGGCGGCACTGCCCAGATTGCCGTCGGAGGTGAAGGCAAGCAGCAGGATGCCGGTGATAACGGCCATGAGAATCCACAGCCCCCAGTTCGGGGAACTGCCCGGGGTGGGCGGAAGTCCGTTTTTGTTTTGGTTTTGGTCTGCCATGGGCTTCGAAAGTAATTTTCTGTATTTTATCCTAATCGCCCGTAGAGATAAACGCCATTTCGAGACATAAACGCGCAAAAGCATGTCATGAATGCCCCGAAATGCCTGCTTGCACTGGTAAAGTCGGCGGTAATGTGTTATGGTTGCGCTATGCAGATAGAGGTCGTAGAACAATCCCTACAGTACACATTCACAGATTCCACCTGGCTGAAGCGCGCTCTGACGCACCCCAGTGCCGACCAGAAGCGCAGCACCAATCTGGCGTATGAGCGACTGGAGTACCTGGGCGATGCTGTGCTGGAGCTGGTTGTCAGCACGGAGTTGTTCCGTCTTTTTCCCAAGGCTGATGAGGGAACGCTCACCAAGCTGCGTTCGGGGATTGTGAGCCGCCAGCATCTTTCGGATGTCTGCCGCGAGCTGGGGTGGTGTGAGCACCTGGCTATGAGCCCTCAGCTCGAGAAGACCGGCGGGCGTCAGGCTTTCTCGGTTCTGGCCAATACTTTCGAGAGTGTTATCGGTGCCGTGATGGCTGACTCCAATTACCTGACCGCTCGCAAGGTAGCGCTCCACCTGCTGGATGAGAGTATAAAGAATGCCTATAATTACCTGGAGGTGAACCATAAGGGTAAGTTGCTGGAGGTTTTGCAGGCGGTGGATGGTACAGGCCCCGAGTATGTTGTGACCCCCATTGACCCGGAGCAACCGGCCGGCCCCTTCCATGCCAAGGCTATGTGGCATGATATGGTGGTGGGCGAGGCCGATGGCAGCAACAAACGCCGTGCTCAGGTGGGTGCCGCGCAGGATGCCCTCACTCGCCGGGTGTGGGAAAATAAGTGAAAAAATGACATTAAGCCGCTTTTTCTGCTTTATTTGTGGGGCAAAGTGGCTATAATGTTGCTGTTCATTCTTTTTTTATCATGAAAATCTGGTTAGACGGAAAGTTGGTTGATTCGAGCGAGGCTACGGTCTCTGTCTTCGATCACGGTGTGTTGTATGGCGATGGTGTTTTCGAAGGTATCCGTTTCTACTCCGGCAAGGTGTTCCGCCTTGAGGAGCACATTGTGCGCCTGTTTGACTCTATGCGCTACCTTGATATTAAGTGCCCCTGGAGCTTTGAGGAAGTGTGTCAGGCTACGAAGGACACTGTGGCCGCCAATGGTATGGAGGATGGCTACATTCGTCTGGTTGTGACTCGCGGTAAGGGTGACCTTGGTCTCAATCCCCGCAATTGCCCCAGACCCAGCATGTTCATCATCGTGCAGAATATCGCTCTCTATCCCGCCGAGATGTATGAGAACGGTCTGAGCATGATTACCTCCACCTTCCGTCGCCCCAATCCCGATGTGCTCTGCCAGCAGGTCAAGAGCCTGAACTACCTCAACGGTATTTCCGCCAAGATGGAGGCTGTGGCTCAGGGCGCCGGCGAGGCTCTCATGCTCAATCAGCGTGGCAATGTGGCTGAGTGCACCGGCGACAATATCTTCATCGTTCGCGGCGGCGTGGTCATGACTCCTCCCCTTACCGAGGGCGCCCTGGGCGGTATCACGCGCCATGCCGTGTTTGACATCTGCGCCGAACTGGGCATTCCCTGCATTGAGAAGGTCATGAACCGCTTCGATGTGCTGAGCTCCGATGAGTGCTTCCTGACCGGTACGGCTGCCGAGGTGATTGCCGCTACCTCACTCGATGGCCGCAAGATTGGTTCCGGCGTGGCCGGCCCCATCACCGGGCGTATTCTTGCTCGCTTCCGCACTCTTGTGCGCGAGTAAACGTACACATTTATTCACCGGCGGCGGAGCAGTCAGCTCCGCCGCTTCAACTTTTACCCTGATATGGAGACTCTTTACAACGGAAAATTTCTGAATATGGTGCGCGAGGGGCGCTGGGAATACTGTGAGCGAGTGCACAACATACCCGCAGCCATGATTTTTGCCTGTACCCCCGAGGGGAAGGTTCTGCTGGTGGAGGAGTTCCGCCCCCCGATTGCTGCGCAGAGCATTTGTTTTCCTGCCGGGCTTGTAGGAGACGAAGGCCCCGAGAGCGCCATGCTCGCCGCTAAACGTGAGCTGCTTGAAGAGACAGGGTTTGAGGCTGCGGAAATGCGATATCTCTTCACCGGTCCCTCTTCGCCCGGTCTTACGTCCGAGATGGTCGCCTTCTATCTGGCTACAGGGCTGGTACGTGTCAATGAGGGCGGCGGAGTGGAAGGAGAGAATATCACCGTGCATGAAGTCCCTCTGGCAGAGATTGAAGTCTGGCTTACTGAGCAGATGGCAGCCGGTAAATCCATTGACCCCCGAGTCTACACGGGGCTGTATTTTCTGACTCGCCATGCCTGATTATTTCGAATGTACGCTGAAAGGCCCGGATGGTCATACGATGGGACCGCTGCCCGTTGACATTATCGAGGAGTTGGTAAAACAGGGCGAAATTACGGCGGATTTCCTTTACTTATGCCCGCAGAGTGGGGAGTGGCTTTCCATACGAGAGCTGCCGGTGCTTAAGCGAGCGTCTTTCCTCCCCTCCGAGTTGCAGGATACGCCGCACATCAAACCATCCTCTCATTTGGGATGGGGGATTGTGCTGACGTTTATCGGTATTCTGCCCCTGGGCATTTGGGCAATATGCAAGTCTTTGAAAGTGGCAGAGCATTATGGAGCCGGGCGTTATGCTCAGGCTCGCCGCGCATCTGACTCTGTTCGAAATATATGCCTGCTCAATGTGTTGCTGACCATTGTGCTATGGGTGGGGTATGTCACTTTAAAACATCGATTCGGAATATGAATGAGCGTAAATATTATATCGCGGTACCGGGCGGTGAGCCGGAGGGGCCATTCTCTGAGTCGGAGTTGAAGTTGATGACCTTTCAGCGCAAAATCGGCAAAAAGCATCTTTACTGTGTAGAGGGCATGCCGGAGTGGCGCCCTGTTGCTGAGCTTGATATATTTCCCAAGGTTGCGCCTTCAACTGCCACGGGGCAGTCAGCTGAACGTGTCAATACGCACTTAGTTCCGGCCATTATCGTGCTGATTCTGTCGTGCCTGTTCTGTCTTTTTACTCTACCGGTTGCCATTGTGGCAATTATTCAGGCTGCCAGAGCCGAGAGCAAGCGTGTGAGTGATCCGGCCGGTGCTCGCAAGGCTGCAGAATCAGCCTGGACCTGGCTGCTGTTTTGTTACGGCCTCATGGCTATTCAAGTGATTGGCCTTATCATCATGAATGCTGCCTAAAGAACGGCCGCCATCACAAACATGCCCGCCATCACGCCACCGATGCTCAGGTGGTGGTGCCCCCAGCGCTCGGCCATGGGCAGCAATTCGTCGAATGAGATGAACACCATGATGCCGGCCACTACAGCAAAGAGTATGCCCAGAAGGGTGGCGCTCAGGAAGGGCAGCAGCACCAGCATGCATACCAGAGCTCCCAGCGGTTCTGCCAGACCGGTCAGCGTGCCAATCCAGAAGGCCTTTTTGCGGCTGCCGGTGCCATAGAGCAGGGGGACTGCAACGGTGAGCCCCTCGGGGATATTGTGAATGGCCACTGCGAGAGCAACGGAAAGGGCGATGCTCACATTGTCGAACGCCGCTGCTACAGTTGCCATACCCTCAGGGAAATTGTGCACGCCAATCGCCACGGCAAAGAGAAAGGCAGAGCGCTTCACCTTATCACGACCTGTCAGAGTGGTGGTGCATTGTGCTTCATGCACTTCGGTTTCGGTGCGGAACTCGTGCGGGTTTTCGTCCTCGGGAATGAGTTTGTCGATGATGGCGGCCAGTCCCATGCCGCCGAAGAATGCCCCCAGTACAATCCATTTGTTGGCCGTGCCTTCCCCCAGCTTTTCCATTGCCAGTGGCATGAGCTCCATGAACGAGATGTAAACCATCACCCCCGCACTTGCACCCAGCGAGAAAGTGAGCATTCTGGCATTGGTGCGCTTGAGGAACAGCGCAACCGCAGCGCCGATGCCTGTGCACAATCCTGCCAGCAGTGACAGCGCACCACCGATGAGAAGTTGCTCTTCCATGCCGTTGAACATGCACATCTTGTACCCTATTCTGTTCCTCATGTCAACGAAAATAGACTTGTGTTTTAAATTGTATGCCGTATAAGCAAGACATGTCAGCAAGATGGCTACTGTTTTCTGCAATGCTGCTTACGCACTATACCTACGAGATATGGGAGCGATGGAATTAACCGAAGTCGCAGAATCGTTGTTTATGAAATCAGATGCACAACTGTTGAATGTCAGCATCTTTCGCGTTGGAATAATTAGGAAAACGGCAATTTGCCGAGCTGTATGGCGAACCGAAGGGGAGCGGAATTCAAAAGCCCGAGGTACGAGGGCGGTAGCTCAATAGGCAGGGGCGTAAGCCCCTGCAGCGAGTACAAAAAGAACATGAGCCCTGAAAGGGCGGCAGAAACGGCGCGTAATGAAATTGTC
>JAFURE010000083.1 GCA_017471985.1 Akkermansia sp.
CACGCTGATATAGCCGTTGGGCAGCACGGTGTAAATCATCTGCGTGGTGTAGTGGAAATCCTTCTCGAGGATGGGGCCGTTATCCGTCAGAGAGAACGCGCCGTTGTCGTAATCGCGGCTGTCCAGACTTTCCTTGCGCTGCCCGCGGGATACGATATCGCAGCCGATTCGCACGGCACCGCCGGGCATGATATCCACCAGCAGGGGACCGGCCGAGTGGGTCATGTTGCGCATACCGTTGGCGAGCCACTGGTTCATAGCCCACTTATCGTTGGCCAGAGGGGCGCGGAAAGAGTTGAGCAGTACGGTGGGCTTTTCGTTGATGAGCTGCTGACCGTTCACGATGTAGTTGCAGATACCGCCGGTGGCCTTGTCGAAAGTCACGCTGAAGTTGTGACCGATGATGATGATGCTCTTGTCGGTATTACGAACTGTGGGTCTGTTACCCTGAACCATCTCCATGGTCTGAGCCTTGTCCGAGAAGTTGTTGAACTCACGGGGCAGAGCGAGCTGCTCGGTGGCAATCTCGTAACCGGCATGAGCCCACTCGGTGCGGTCCTTCAGGCAGAGATTGATGGTGAGGTAGTAGATGCGGTCCTTCTTCAGCTTGTCGGCCGGAATCTGGCTGGCAGGAATGGTCAGCTCAGTGGTCTCCAGCGGGGCGGCGTTCACGTTGAAGTTGCCGGAGGCAATCACCGTGTTACCCTCCTCGGTGAGCTGCCAGTTGCCGTTGAACTCATTGAGGTTAGTAAAGAGGTGTTTATTCTTCAGGCTGATGCGCACACCCTTGCCGTCCTCTGTCAGGCCGAGCAGTTTGAACTCGGCGTTCTGCTGCACCTTGCGGATTTCGCTGTAGAGCGGGGTGACGGTGCGGTCACTGTAAATCACGCCCTTAATGCAGAAGATACCGTCGTTCGGGAAATCACCGTGATCGCCGCCGTAGCTCTGGCGCACTACCTTGCGACCGTCGGGCAGGGTGACTTCCTGGTCATAGCTCTGGTGAATCCACTCCCAGATACCACCACCGATGATGGAGTCGCTGGAGTCGATAGCCTGCCAATAGTCGGCCAGGTTACCCATGGAGTTGCACAGAATGTGAGCATACTCGGAAATGTACCAGGGCTTGAGCAGCTTGCGACCGGCCATTTCGCGGGTCCAGTTCACGCTGGGGTACTGGTTGGAGCACAGGTCAGCCAAGTCGTTGTTGCGCTCGTACTGAGTCAGGCGAGAGGGGTCGCGCTGCTTAATCCAGTCACGCACGGCCTCGAAGTTGGCACCGGGGCCGGCTTCGTTACCATAGGACCAGATGACCACGCAGGGGTGGTTCTTGCTCTGCTCGACCATGTTCTTGTTGCGCCATACGTGCTGAGCCTTCCACTCCACCGGGTGGGAGAGGGAATCCTCGCCGTAGTAGTAACCGTGGGACTCGATGTTGGCCTCGTCGCACACGTAGATACCCAGCTCGTCGCACATCTCGTAGAAGAATGAGGGCTGCGGGTAGTGAGAGTTGCGGATGTGGTTGATGTTACCGCGCTTCATGATGTGGAGCTCGGCGCGGCACTCCTCCTCGGTCACGGTGTGGCCGTTGGCGTGCTGGCTCTCGTGGCGGTTCACACCCTTCAGCTTAACAGGCATGCCGTTGACCAGGAATCGACCGTTGAGCAGCTTGATGTCGCGGAAACCGATTTTGCGGGAAATGGTCTCGGTGATGTTGCCCTGAGCGTCCTTCAGCGTGAGCAGAAGGCGGTAGAGATTGGGCTTCTCGGCGCTCCACAGGGCAGGGCTCTGTACATCGGTCTGCAGGGTGGTCTTCACCTCCTTGCCGGGCTCGATGTTCAGGGCATCGCTCTTCATGGTGGCGACGGTCTTGCCGGTGGCATCAATCAGCTCACCTTCCACCGTTGTGGAGGAGGCTGCGGTGCTGCGGTTGTTCACGTCCACCTCCACGCGCAGGGTGCTGTCGGCATAGTTGCTGGTGCCGTCGGAGTTCTGAGCAAAGTCGGTGTGCACGAAGAAGTCGCGCACCAGAACCTGCGGGGTGCTGTACATGATAACGTCGCGGAAGATACCCGACAGACGCCACATGTCCTGGCACTCCAGGTACGAGCCGTCGCTGTAGCGGTACACCTCAACGGCAACCACGTTGTTGCCGGGCTTCATGTACTCCGTTACGTCGAAGATAGCGGCTGTACGGCTGTCCTTCGAGAAACCTACCTTCTGACCGTTCACCCACAGGTAGAAGAAGGAATCCACACCGTCAAACTGCAGGAACACGCGGCGACCGTCCCACTCTGCGGGCATTTCCACATTGCGGCGGTAGGAGCCCACGGCGTTCGGTTCGCTCTTGGGGCAGGTGTATTTTTCCTCAGTTGCGTTGCGGGGGGCGGTCATCACGCGCGGCCAGTCACGCACGAAGGTGTAGCGCTGGTTGCTGTAAATGGGTGTGCCGTAACCGCGCATCTGCCAGTTGCTGGGTACATCGATGTTGGCCCAGTTGCTTACGTCTGTTTCAGGCTTGAAGAAATCCATGGGGCGCTTGTCAGGCTGCGGTGCCCAGTGGAATTTCCAGTCTCCGTTCAGGAGCTTCACCAGCGAAGAGTCGCTGCGTTTGCCCTTGAGAGCCTCGGCTCTGTTAGCAAATGGCACGAAGAAAGCGCGCGATTCTTCACGCCCCTGACTGAGATTCTGCGGGTTCTCCCAGTCCGGGTGCGGGGTGTAGGCCTCTTGTCCTGCAGCCACTGCGCCCGCCAGAGCGACGGTGGCTGTTATGGTCTTGAGTATATTCATACGAGGGGCATACTACCAGATTTGCCCCCTCATGGCAAGCAAAAAGCGCGCTACGCGCGCGCGTAAAACAGGCAGTTAACTCCTCTGAAATGTTAATCGACGCGTTGGAACAATGAGACAAAGAGCAATTTGCCGAGCAGAATCTACAATCTACCATTTACAATCTACAATGTAGGAGAATGCAGGCTTACGCCTGTGATAAGCGAAGCCGGAATCACACTTACCGCCGCCCGCGCCTGAAAGCGCGGCCTGCCACGGCGTAGCAAGCGAGCGCAGCGAGACGCGAAGACGGGGGCAGTAGCGGTGGTATAGGCCACGCATATCCGCGGGCGAAAGCCCGCCTAACTTGAATATCCAAAATCCAAAATCCAAAATTCAAAATCCAACTTTTCAACAGCGACTCATATGTTAATCTTTCAGTTTGGGCTTGCCAGTGTGGCAAAAAAGGAGTATGCTCATGGGCATGAGCGTTATACCTTGGGCAGTGATGGTCGGCGGTTCGCTGTTGGCCGGGCATTATAATCCAATTGCACAACCGGGTGAGCCCGGTTACACGACCATGCCGCAGCACCACCTGCGCGTGTTGTTTGAGAATGACTCTGCCTTCGGCAACGATGGCAATTACTCGCACGGTACCCGCATTGATTATGCGCAGAGCCTGGCGAATGGCGATGCCTGGGGTATTTCACTGGTGCAGGATATTTATACCCCCGAGACCCACACCGATGGCGCCGTGCCGAACGAGCACCCCTATGCCGGTTATATGGCTGTGGGTGCCGCCTATCTGCTCAGGGGCGAGGATTTCGGTGCCTCCGTTGAGCTGCAGGTCGGCACGACCGGCAATCCCTCACTTGCCCGCTATTCCCAGAACGGCCTGCACGAGGCCTGTGGCATGCAGACCTGGGATGGCTGGGGCGATCAGGTGCCCTCGGAGGTGACGGTGCAGCTGACTTCCCGTCAGGATTTCCGTATCCCTTGGTTGGAGTTTGATTGTGGTAACGGCTGGACAACAGATGCCACATTCTTCACCCGCGAGGAGGTAGGTACGGCTTTCATTCGTGGTGGTGCCGGTCTGAGCGTGCGCTATGGTGTGAACCTGCCCGCCGCCATGCAGGTGAATGGCAATCGCGCCGGTAATTACGGTATCGGATTGCTCGATAAGCCGGCCTATCAGCGCGAGGAAACGTCGTATTTCCTGGTGGCCAGCGTGTATACCGAGTTCGTGGCTCACGATATCACGATTGACGGCGGTGTGGTGCACCATTTTGACCAGACCTGCAGTCGCAAGCCCTGGCAGGTGGAGGTGCAGCTCGGTGTGGGTGTGTCCCACGGCGGAATCGATTATTTTGCCGGTGCTGTGTACCACAGTCCGCGGTACCGCACGCAGAAGACTGAGTCGATGTACGGCACCTTCAGCGGTACCTGGCATTTCTAATGATAAAATACCTGTTACAAATTGCGTAATAAATACAGTTTGATAAAAGCCACACTCATGCTGATGGGTGTGGCGTTGTTGCTGCTGTTGGTGGGCGGTTTTCCGCTGATTGGCGTTCCTGCCGTTTACCACAGTTGGCTGATGATGCTTGTGGGTGTGGTGGCGGTGCTGCTGTGCCTGTGGGGCGGGTGGCGCATAGCAGGCGGGCAGAGGGCTCAGTTTGTGTGCGGGTTCATCTGCACATTCTTTGCCTGTGCCGGGTTGGTGGTGCTGTGGCAGTATGGCTGCCGCGCGGTGGAGTATGCCCTGCTGGGCGGCGTGATGTGGTTCGGTGCGTTGGGCATGGCCTGTACGGCTGTGGTCGGTGGGCTCTTCACCGGCATCTTCGGTTTTTTTGTGCTTCGGCTCATGCGACGCCACCTGTGGCTGGCGGCTCTGCACTGGAGCCTGGCCCTCGTGGGGCTGGGTGCCTATGCCGATTACCTGTGGGCAGAGACAGCCATTGCCCAGTTGCCCTCCAACGGTCGCGTGAGTATTTGCGAGGTGATGACTCCCGAGGGGGAAAAGATTCTGCTGCCGTTCACGCTGCGGGTGGACTCCTTCAGCACAACTTTCTACGGTGAAGACAGCTACACGCTCTATGTCTGGCAGGACGATAAGTGGGAGCCGGTGGGGCACCCGCAACCCGAGGTGGACTGCCTGCGCTATGGCGATGAGCTGTGGGCGATGGAAGATTTGCGTATGTCGCCCGACATGCCCCAGCCCTACCTGCTGCTGCCGGGTGAGCCGGTGCGCATGGTGATGCGCGATGAGCGTGCCGTGAAGGATTACAGCGCGGCTCTGCATATCGAGACCTCCTATCGCGGGCGCCCCGAGGTGCGCGATGAGCAGGTGCGGGTGAATTCCCCGCTGGAGTGCAAGGGCTGGCTCATGTACCTGAACTCCTACACCCCCATGGGGCGCAGCACGCTGGTTACCCTGCAACTGCGCCGTGCCCCCGGCCGTATACCGGCTCTGGTGGGTATGGTGGGCATCATTCTCTGCACGGCCTGCTGGTGCTGGTGGCGCCGCGAGGAACCTGTCGCTCCCGTGGCTGAAGACGGAAAGGAGATGGAGGCATGACGGTTTTCATCACAACGCTTACTATCGGTATACTTTTGCTCAATCTGGCCACGCTCGTGACCGCAGTGATGGGGCGCAGTATGGTGGCTCGTTCACTGGAGGTAGCGGGCTGGTGCTCAGCCCTGGCTCTGCTTGTGGCAAACTGGAATCTCGCTCAGTCACTGCCCTTCGGTAACATGAGGCACGTGCTCTGCTTTTTCCCGCTGGTGCTGGGACCGGCTGCTCTCTACATGCGCCGTGTGCGTGGCGTGGAGCTTACCGCCTGCTTTGCCGGGGTGGCGGTGGTAGCCATGGTGGGCGCTCTGTGCATGCCCATGCAGGCCACTTGGCGCCAGATGCCCGCTCTGCAGTCCCCGTGGTTCGCTCCTCATGTCACCAGCTATGTGCTTGCCTATGGCCTGCTGGCGGTGTCTGCCGTGCAGGTTATCATGTCCTACAGCAAGGGCGAGGTGGCTCTGCGCGCGGCCGATGAGGTAGTGCGCCTGGCATTCCCCTTCCTGACCTTCGGGTTGTGGAGCGGCGCCCTGTGGGCAGATGCCGCCTGGGCTCGCTACTGGGCCTGGGATATTAAGGAGGTATGGGCTCTCATTACCTGGCTGGTGTACCTCATTTATTTCCACCTGCCGAATCCCTCGCCGGCCTGGCGTCGTGGCTTGCTGCTGGGCGGTTTTGTGGCGGTGCTCATTACATTCTTTGTGGTGAACCTGCTGCCGAATATCGTGAGTGTGCACAGCTACGCGCAGTGAGAAAGACTCGCGCAGGTCAGAATACGTACTGAACCAGCAGCATATAGCACACGGTGCCGCTGATGACGCTCAGCAGGGTGTTGCCTTTCCACACATGGAGCACGCCTGTCAGCAGCCCGGCAATGATGGCGGGCAGGTAGTCAGCCGTGGCAGAGAAGTTCATGTCCTTCAGGCAATAGACCACCAGCATGGCAATGACGGCACCGGGCAGCAGGCGCCCCAGCTTTTCCACAAGGGCCGGGGTGGATGCCTTGCCTTTGAAGATGAGGAAGGGCAGGAATCGCAGCAGCGCCGTAATCAGCGCCATGACGGCAATGGCATAGAATGTGTGAGCGTTAACCATGGCTTACCTCCTCCTTGTGAATACAGAGCAACAGCAGAATGGTGAACATGGCGGGAATCATGAAGTTTTCCCTGCCGAACAACACCAGACATGCGGCGGTGACTACTGCGCCCATAATGGCCGGGTAGTGCTTTTTGGCACTGCGCCACTGCTCAATGAAAATCGTGATGAACAGTGCCGTGAGAACGAAGTCGATTCCCTTGCTGTTGAACGTCACCAGCGCCCCCGTTACCGCCCCAAGCGTGCAGCCCGCTATCCAGTAGCAGTGGTTGAACAAGCAGATGCAGAAGTAGTAGTGCTTGCGTTCCGTCAGCGGAATGTGCGGCACCTCGCGGCACAGCAGGGAATAGGTCTCATCCGTGAGCGCAAAAATCAGGTAGGGCGTGCGTTTGCCCGTGCTCTTGAACTTATCGAGCATGGAAATGCCGTAGAACAGGTGACGCGCGTTCACCAGAAAGGTGGTCAGGCCTACCGTGAGCAGGTCAACTCCGTTGCTCAGCAGCCCCACCGCCACATACTGCATGGCCCCGGCGTACATGGTGATACTCATCACCGGGGCAAGCCAGACCGGAAATCCGCTCGCCTTGAGCATAATCCCGAAGCCGAACCCCAGAGCCAGATACCCCGTCATTACCGGGATGGTCGCAATAAAGGCTTGTCTCGTACTCTGGCTCATGGTCTGAATCCGGGTCGCAAGTATACGCAATTTATCGCAATACGCAAGCCTTTTCGCCCCATTATCCGATTTTTCATGAGTAAAAATACGCGTTGGAACAATTAGAGGTTTAGACAGCAAAATTGGAGCTTGGCCCCCTATCCCCAAGGCGTCAGCCTTGGTCTTCACCATGCGCGCAGCGCATTCTTCACCACCGTGCGCAGCACGGTTCTTCACCGCGGGCTTTAGCCCGCTTTTCACTCGGCCGCAGGCCGTTGAAAAGTTGGATTTTGAATTTTGGATTTTGAAATTGAACATTCGGCTCGCAAGCTCGCAGTGCAGCAAAATTGGAGCTTGTCGAGCATTTACAATCTACAATTTACAAAGCTAGGCGGGCTTTCGCCCGCGGATATGCGTGGCCTATACCACCGTTCACGCCCCCGTCTTCGCGTCTCGCTACGCTCGCTTGCTTCCGGCTTCTCTTCGATACGCCGAGACGAGTCGCCGTGACAGGCCGCGCTTTCAGGCGCGGGCGGCGGTAAGTGTGATTCCGGCTTCGCTTATCACAGGCGTAAGCCTGCATTCTCCTACATTGTAGATTGTAAATGGCTAGTCTCGGCGTAGCAAGCAAGCACCGCGAGACGCGAAGACGAATAGATTGTAGATTCGCCTCGGCAAATTACTCTTTTTCAGCCGAAAATGCTGTCGAGAAAGCCTCAAAAACCACCGCGTTTGCCACCTGCTTCTTTCAGAAGTTTCACGCACTCGCTGCGGCCCCAACGGTCCGCCCAGTAGAGGGGAGTCCTGCCATCCTCATTCGCCTTGTTGACGTCGATACCGGGGGCAGCCAGCAGCAGTTTCACGCACTCGCTGTGGCCATTACTGGCCGCCCAGTAGAGGGGAGTCCTGCCATCCTTATCCGCCAAGTTGACGTCGATACCGGGGGCAGCCAGCAGCAGCTTCACGCACGCGCTGTCGCCATAATAGGCCGCCTTGTTGAGGTGAGTCCAGCCATACTTATCCGCCTTGTTGACGTCGATACCGGGGGCAGCCAGCAGCAGTTTCACGCACTCGCTGTGGCCATTACTGGCCGCCCTGTGGAGGGGAGTGTTGCCATACTTATCCGCCTTGTTGACATCGATACCGGGTAATATGAGACAGCAGCGCATCAGGGTTGAATTGCCCTCTACAGCTGCATAAGATAAGCCACGGGTATAGCCAAATAAAATTAATAGGAACAGGATTGACGCCAAAAAGATGGTGACTGGCAGCCATTTTGTTTTGCCTCCTGCTTTTTTCAGCAGCTTCACGCACTCGCTGTGGCCTTTCCTGGCCGCCCGGTTGAGGGGAGTATCGCCATACTTATCCGCCATGTTGACGTCGATACCGGGGGCGGCCAGCAGCAGCTTCACGCACTCGCTGTGGCCATTCTCGGTCGCCCGGTTGAGGGGAGCCCAGCCATATTTGTTTGCCTTTTTGACATCGATACCGGGGGCAGCCAGCAGTAGCTTCACGCACTCGCTGTGGCCTTTATAGGCCGCCCGGTTGAGGGGAGTATCTCCATCCTTGTTCGCCTGATTGACGTTGATACCGGGGGCAGCCAGCAGCAGCTTCACGCACTCGCTGTGGCCAAAATAGGCCGCCCAAGAGAGGGGAGTTGATCCATCCTTGTTTGCTTTGTTGACATCCGCTCCGGCCTCAATCAGCAACTTCACGCACTCAATGTGGCTATGCCTGATTGCCAGGTGGAGGGGGGGATTAGTCCTCCTGTCCACCTTTTTAACATTCGCTCCGGCCTCAATCAGCAGGCGTAGCAGTTTGGCATTGCCGTTTTTGGCAGCCTTGCGTAGTTGTTCATCGTACTCATTGGGGGTAATATCCTGTTCCTGCAGGAGTTGGCGGGCTTCCTGCTGTGGCGAAATCGGCTCCGGCTGTTGCGGCAGGGGGGCGGGTACGGATGACGGTTCGGATGCATTCAGATTATCCAGCCATTCCTGTGCACTCTGCCAGCGGTCGGCGCGCTTCATTTGCAGGGCTCGGTCAATACCGGCCAGCAGGGAGGGACTGTAGCGGTTGAGCAGTTCCGGTTGAGAAAGCAGGGGGGAGTATTCATCATCCTCCAGGCGGGCCAGAGAATCCGGCGGGGCACTGCCTGTAATGAGGGCATAGCAGGTGGAGCCCAGGGAATACATGTCAGTCCAGGGGCCGGATTTTCCACTACCCGAAATCTGCTCTACCGGGGCATAGCCCGGGGTGTACTGGCGGGTGAGGGTATGGGTTGCCACAGTTGAGCGCACCAGGCCGAAATCGATGAGAATGGGTGTGCCTGCGGCATCCATCAGGATGTTACTCGGCTTGATATCGCGGTGCATCAGATCAAAGCCATGCATGTAGTGCAGGGTATTCAACAGGCTGCGCAGAACGGGCAGCAGCTCGGTCCCGCTCAATTCATCGGGCGGCGGCAGGGCTTGGTGCAACTCGGTGCCGTCGATATGCGGCATGACGTAGTAGGCGGTGTTGTGCTCGCTGAAATGGGCACTCACGCGCACGATATTCGGGTGATTGAGTGTGGCAAGCAGCTCGGCTTCCTCCTCAAAGCGCTGCAGGGTCTTGGTGTAGAAGTCCTCCATACCATGCAGCGGGTGCAGCTGTAGGGTCTCGGGATGACGCACAGCCACCCCCTGCGGGAAGTTCTCCTTCACCACGACATCGAGATTGAGGTTGCGGTAGGTATCCACCGCGCGGTAGGTCATACCGAAACCGCCGTGTTCACTCAATCCCCCCATGATTCTGTAGCGCTTGTGCAACAGATGACCAATAGGTAAAGGGCGGCGCAGGTGAAGGTAACTCTCTTCTGCGTTTATTCCGATAGTCTGAGGATGAGGATGCTGCGATTCCATAAGCTGCAAGGCCATTCTTGCCATAAAAAAATGGTGGTGTGAAGTATCTTTCTACAATGAAGACGACAAGAGGTGCTCAAGTGTTGGGGAAAAAACTGATTTTTTTTTATTGGCGAGCCAACGCCGCTTTCCACGCGTCCCGGGGGAGTATTGAAAAGGACTCGAGTTACGAAGGACAATTTGGGGATATACGAGTTGGGAACCTCTAAAAACTCGACAAAGAGCAATTTGTAGAAGTACGAGGGACGAATTCCGAGGGACGAATTTATGAATTCCGCGCCTTACGGCGCAAGGATAGCAAAGCTCAGCATAAGCTGCCGCCCGCGCCTGAAAGCGCGGGTAGTAGCGGTGGAATAAGGCTACGCATTTTCGCGGGCGAAAAGCCCGCCAAATATCAGAACCCGCGCTTGCGCGGGTGGCAGAACATTAGCCCAGAG
>JAFURE010000084.1 GCA_017471985.1 Akkermansia sp.
CGGAAGCTCTGGGTAAAGAGAAAAAATAATCAAAGCCCCGCAGAAGTGCGGGGCGACGGAAAAGCGTGTTATAACCGCATGAGGTTATTTATGACCGGCTCCTGCTCTTTTGGTTCAAGATCCGTGCATTTCTGAGCAAAAACTCCTCCGTCACCCCGCAAGTCTGCGGGGTTCATATTTCTTTTTTTTCCCTACCACAGGTTCCGTTCGCGTTGCTCACTACACCTGTGGCTACTTCTCTGTCGCCCGCTCCGCGGGCTTAAAATACGCTTCGCCGTTGGCTCGCAGCCCAACAAAGAGCAATTTGTAGAACTGCGAGCTTGTGAGCCTTACCCAATAAATCGTAAATGCCGAAAGTTGTTTTCTGCTTGACTTAAGGGCCGATAATTTAGTATACACGAGGAAAGGTTAAACGGTTAGGTTTGTATGAAAAAGTTGTTTTTTATGTTACCTCTTGTTGTGTCGTCAGTTATGGGGGATACCGTGACTCCCGTGAGCGAGTCGGAAATCTTCCGCACCGGGCGAAGGATGGTACAGCTGGCCGTTCCCGGGGCACAGAGCCTTGCTGGTCGGGCTCCCCTGGGGGATGGCGCGCCGTTCCGCGTTCTGAATGGAACTGAGGTCCTGTGGGAGGGAAATGCCGGTGAGTCCTTTGACGTGACGCCGCAGAGCCCCAATGTCTACCTGGTCAGCGAAAATGCCGAAAATGTAGAGTGGGGGAATCTTGCCCGGAGTGGCACGGTGCCGACCGAGGCGGGGGAGGTGAATCACATTGTGCTACGAGGGGAGAACATCGGGCAGGGGGATGCCGGGCCCGCCCTGCGCAGTATGCTGGGGAGAGCGGCCGCGCATGGTATGAGGGGGGGCTCAGTGACACTTGAATTGCCGAAGGGTGAATATCATTTCTACCCTGAGGGGGCTCTGCACATGAGCTACTATATCTCCAATCACGACCAGCAGGATATCCAGCCAGTCGGCCTGCCTGTCGTCGGTCAGAAAAATCTGAAAATCAATGGTAACGGCTCTGTTTTCGTGTTCCATGGTGCCATGCAGCCGGTGCTGCTGATGGACAGCGAGGGTGTGGAGCTGAACGATATCACCATTCGCCACGATGCCCCCTACTACAATGAGGGCAAAATTGTCCATATCGAGAATGGCAAGACTACCCTGGAGTTCGGCCCGCAATTCCGCTGGGAGGTTAAGGACGGTCAGTACTATCTGATGGGAGATGGTGCCCCCAAACGGGCGTATGCCGTTCTGGCGTTCGAGGCAGACGGCAGAATGGTGGCTACCGGCAAAGCAGGCGATATGGGGTGGCCGAGTCGCGCTGAACAGGTCGCGCCCAATCGGGTGCGTTTCGATGCAGATGCCTCTAAGATGGGCTTAAAGGAAGGGCAGGTTCTGGTGCTGCGCCACTATGGGCGCCCGCATCCCGCCATGGTGCTGTACCATGCCGATAATGTGACCCTCAATCGCGTGGTGTTTCAGGACAGTCAGGGTATGGCACTGATTGCCCAGCGCAGCCGCAATATCAGTATTAACGGCGGTGGGTGTATCTGCGCGCCCGGGCGGGTCTATACCGTGTCGGCCGATGCTACTCACTTCTCCAACTGTGGCGGGCATATCTCCGTCAACGGCGCTTTGTATGAAGGGATGATGGACGACGCCATCAACGTGCACTCGACCTGCCTGAGTATTGCTAAAGTTGCGAGCCCCACGGAAATCATTGCTCGCTATATGCACGGGCAGGCCATAGGGTTCGAGGTCTTTGCCAAGGGGGAAAGTATACAATTCATCAAAGGCAAGACCCTGGAAAATCACCCTCAGTTGGGCAAGGTTGCCGAGGTGGAGTGGCTCAATGAACACCATCTGCGTATCGTCCTTGAGGCGCCCTTGCCCGAGGGTATCGGCGTGGGCGATGCGATTGAGAATGCCGATTGGTATCCCTCGGTCAGCTTTACCGACAGCACCGTGCAGCACAATCGCGCACGCGGTACCTTGTTTACCACACCCAAGCCTGTTCTGGTAGAGGGCTGCCGGTTCCTGGGCTCCAGCGGTTCTGCCATTCTGCTGGCCGGTGATGCTCAGGGTTGGTACGAGAGCGGGCGCTGTCTGGATGTCCGTATTGTCAATAACCTGTTCGACCATAATCTCATTCAGCGCTACCAGTTCACGGAAGGTATCATATCGATTTACCCCATGGTCAGGGAACCGGCGGAGCAGAAGGAGCGTTATCACCGCAATATCGTTATCGAGGGCAACACCTTCCTGACTCACCGCGTTCCGCTCATTTATGCCATTTCGGCAGATGGTATCATCTTCCAGAATAACCGTGTGGAGTTTGATGATAAGCATGCTCCCATGCATGGCGGCAAGCCCTATGTCCTGCAACATTGCGGCAAGACTGACCTGCAGAAATTCTAGGCATCTCGCTCATAGCGAACAGGGCCCGGCGTGTAGAATCGCATCGCGACTACACGCCGAACGTGTTTTTATACGCTGAAGGAAATGAAATCTGCGAATGAACTTGCAGTGCTGCGTTGCATGTGCTATAAGGATAGTGATAAGAAAAGTTCTGCGCTGTCATGAAACGTGCACTGAGCAACATTTGCAGGCACATACCGCCGGGCATTATCTGTCTGGCGGTGGTGGGTGGGCTCTTCGGCTGTATCGGTTGGCGCATGGGGGTGGCACCCATGCTCAACACGATTATGAAAACGGCGCATGACCTGCTTATCAACACTGTTTTCTACCTCATGGCCATCTGCGTGCTTACCGGGGCATTGGGGCGCCTGTTTGTGGAGTTCGGCGTGGTGAAATTGCTGGAGGGGCTGCTGCGCCCACTCATGCGCCCCCTGTTCAACCTGCCGGGGGTGGCGGCTCTGGGAGCGGTGCTTACTTTTCTGTCCGACAATCCGGCCATCATCTCACTGGCAAAGGATAAGCGCTTTGGCAGCTATTTCCGCAAGTACCAGCTCATATCTATCACAAACTTCGGCACTGCCTTCGGCATGGGCATGTTGGTACTGATTTTCATGGTCGGTCAGGGTTTTTATGCAGAGCCCTTCATCGGCCTGGCGGGGGCTTGCGTTGGGTGCATCATTTCGACCCGACTCATGCAGTGGATGCTGCTGCGCTACCACCCCGAGCTCGATTCGGCTGAGGAAGCGGTTGAGCCCGCTACCCATGGCGCTGAGGCTGAGATGGAGCGCGCGCCGCTGTTTCAGCGTATACTCGACTCCCTGCTTGACGGCGGGCGATGCGGGGTAGAGGTGGGCATGGCTATCATACCCGGTGTGCTCATCATTTCCACCCTGGTCATGCTGCTGACCTTCGGCCCGGGGGCAGGGGGGCAGTACAGCGGGGCGGCGTATGAGGGGGTGGAACTGCTGCCGCGCGTGGGAGCCTGCCTGCATGTGGTGTTTGAGTGGCTGTTCGGGTTCAGTGACCCCCACCTCATCGCCTTTCCCATCACCGCGCTGGGTGCGGTGGGTGCGGCTCTGGGGCTGGTGCCGAGTTTTGTGCAGGCCGGCTGGGCAGATGGCAACGCCATCGCCGTATTCACCGCTATCGGCATGTGCTGGAGCGGCTACCTGAGCACCCACACTGCCATGCTCGACACTCTGGGCTACCGCAAGCTCACCCATTTTGCCATCAAAGCGCATACCATCGGCGGCATAGCTGCGGGTATAGCGACTCACTGGCTCTACATGCTCTGGGGACTAATCTGATGTTTCATTCATAATGCCTTAAAAACAGATTGACAAGGCACAGAACGACTGATATAATGCCGCCCGCTGCTTTCTGCCTGCCTATCAGGCAGCTGGGAGTGGCATACATCCGCTCAAATAACCCCCCATTTTATTATGTCCATCGTTAAGTTTTACAAAGAGGAGCACCAGGTGCCGCTTGAAATGCACAAGGTGCGTGTGGTGCAGAAGCTGTTCCTGCCCCCTGTAGAGAAACGTGTTGAGCTGCTGAAGCAGGCCGGTAACAATACCTTCCTTCTGCAGAATAAGGACGTATTCATGGACATGCTCACGGACTCCGGCGTGAATGCCATGAGTGATAATCAGGTAGCCGCCTCCATGCAGGCAGACGACTCCTACGCCGGTTCCGAGACCTTCAACCGTCTTTCCCGCGTTATCGAGCAGGTGTTCGGTACCAAGTACTTCCTGCCCGCCCACCAGGGCCGCGCCTGCGAGAACATTCTGGCCGAGACTTTCGTGAAGGAGGGCGACGTGGTGCCCATGAACTTCCACTTCACCACCACCAAGGCTCACATCACCCGTAAGGGCGGCCGTGTGGAGGAGCTCATCATTGCCGAGGGGCTGGACCCCAACCTCGACCACCCCTTCAAGGGCAACTTCGACATTCCCCGCCTGCGCGCTCTGATTGAGGAGGTAGGCCCCGAGCACGTTCCCTTCGTGCGTATCGAGGCCGGTACCAACCTGATTGGTGGTCAGCCGCTCTCCATGGAGAACATGCTCGAGGTAGCCGCCGTGTGTAAGGAGTACGGCGTGATGGCTGTGCTCGATGCTTCCCTCCTGCAGGACAACCTTTACTTCATCAAGACCCGCGAGGCCGCTGCCAAGGATATGACCGTGGCTGAAATCATCCGCAAACTGGCGGATGCCATGGACCTCATCTACTTCTCCAGCCGCAAGCTGGGCTTCGCCCGCGGCGGTGCCATCATTTCCAACAACGAGAGCCTGATTCTCAAGATGAAGGCCTTCATCCCCCTGTACGAAGGTTTCCTGACCTACGGTGGTATGGAGGTTCGCGCCATGGAGGCCATGGCAATCGGTCTGCTCGAGACTCTGGACGAGGAAATCATCAATCAGGGGCCCATCTTCATTGAGTACCTGGTGAAGGAGCTCTCTGAGTACGGCGTGCCTATGGTGAAGCCCGCCGGTGGTCTGGGTGCCCACATCAATGCCTCCGAATTCCTGCCGAATATCCCCCACGAGCAGTACCCCGCCGGTGCACTTGCCACGGCTCTGTACATCGCCGGCGGTATTCGCGGCATGGAGCGCGGCTCACTCTCCGAGCAGCGTAACCCCGACGGTTCCGAGAACTACGCCGAGCTGGAGCTGGTGCGCCTGGCCTGCCCCCGCCGCGTGTTCACACTGTCTCAGGTGAAGTACTGCGCCGACCGTGTGAAGTGGTTGTACGACAATCGTCACCTCATTGGCGGTCTGAAATGGGTCGAGGAGCCGGAGGTTCTTCGCTTCTTCTTCGGCCGTCTGCAGCCGCTCAGTGACTGGCAGGACAAGTTGGCCGCCAAGTTCCGCGAGGACTTCGGCGAAAGCCTGTAAAGCCTGTTCTGCACGGATTGGATTTTCCGCCGCACCTGTTCCGTTGGGTGCGGCGATTTTCGTAGTGGGATTTTTCGACAAATTGGAGCTTGGCTCCCTATCCCCAAGGCGTCAGCCTTGGTCTTCACCCTGCGCGCAGCGCAGTCTTCACTACCGTGCGCAGCACGGTTCTTCACCGCGGGCTTTAGCCCGCTTTTCACCCGGCCGCAGGCCGTTAAAAAGCTTTTATTCCAAAGCGAGCCACAGGCGAGCCTAAACCAGAGCCCGCGACAGCGGGCGATAGCTCAATAGCC
>JAFURE010000085.1 GCA_017471985.1 Akkermansia sp.
CGCACTTCTGCGGGGCTTTGATTATTTTTTCTCTTTACCCAGAGCTTCCGGCTTCTCTGCGATACGCCGAGACAGGGCGCGAGCTTGCACTGGGCTAATGCTCTGCCGCCCGCACAAGTGCGGGCTTATTAAATTCCGCTCACCTTCGGTTCGCCATACACCTCGGCAAATTGCTCTTTGTTGATTAAACTTATCCACCTACACAAACCAGAGGCATGCCTTTGCAGACATGCCCCCGGATATTTTTCGCTTATAAGAGTTATCAGAAACTGTAGACAGCGCCCACGTTGACGTTGTGCTCAGAATTGTCACTTGAAGCCTCAAAGCTGTAGGAGCCACGCAGACTCCAGTCATTGTTCAACTGATAATCTACGCCCACAGCAATATTGCCTCCGAAGCGACCGGGATTGGAGCCGTTTCTCAGGCGCTCCCCATTTGCCTCAACGTACGGGTTGTGGCGCATGGCATCATAGTGCAGAGCGGCCTCACCAAAAACGGACGTACGGTTTGTGGCTTTATAGGAAATACCGGCTCCCAGCTGCATGCGCAGGTTCTGCAAAGTGCCAACCCTCACATCGCCGATAGAGTCGGAATCCATGGCAAAATACTGCATAGAACCGAAAGCTCTGACAGAGGTCCTCTCTGAAACCTGACGGAAATAGCCCACGCGCCCCTCAAGCAGCAGAGAATTCTGCGAAACCTTACCATTCAAAGCATCATACTCTGAATCCGTCTGTCCATAAGCTGCCACCCAATCCACAGCCACGCCGGCGCGGTTTTTCAGGCAGTGGCTCCACGCCCGACCATACAAAGCCAGATGAGCCGACTGCTGATCTACCTCGGCAGAGTTGAACGGGCTCACCTTACCGCAATCATAACCAAAGGCAATTCCAAGGGAACGATTTTTCGGAAGAGCTCTTTCCAAACCAATGGCAGCGCCATAAATTGAGTAATCGGCGCCATTACCGCCGATACGGGAACCGTGACCATACGCCGTACCCCAAGCCAGATTTCGCTTGTCCGTTGCCCCCCTTTTTGAATCAAGGTTCACACAGGAAACGACACCACGACCGCTCCACAGCGTACCGATAAAGGCCTGAGCAGATTTGAATACCCCCCAGTTTGCCGCAATCGCAGCCTGCACCTCTTCAGGAGAAACGGCTGCCATGCCAACAATCATCAGCAGACCTTCCGTGTACAATCGGGAAACATCCCATGCCATCCCCTTAGGCAACTCCGGCAACTCTGAAACAGAGAACTCACCATTTTCGCCACCAAACGCCACCCCCTGCTCAATGTTAAACAAAGTAAAACTCACACCGGGCTTCAACTCAGATTGATTAAACTGAGCAGAGAAATCAAGCAGCAAACTGGTATTGCTCAGAGTGATAGCATTGCCCGTTGTATAATGGGGAGACGTCGTTGCGTAGGACGGATTATACTTCAGCACCACCTTGGAATAGTCTGCCAGCGTATTGACTCGGAACGCCACGGACGCATCATGCACCTCGATACTGTTCCAGGTCATCGTAGTGGTGCGGCCATCCATACTGCCAACGTAGATAGTGGGGCCACTGTTGCCACGTGTACGGCCTGCACCACGAATGACAACATCATTCCAGATACCGGCACCACAGATGGTGCCGGAAATAGAGGAGTCCCTTACACCGTACAGGTTGGTATCTTCGCCCTCCAACGCTAAAACGGAGTCGGCTTCAATATTCAGATTGTCAATGTAAAACATACCATGAAGCATGGTCTCGGAATCCGACTCATCGTACCACCCCTCTCCGCGAAATGCTGTCGTCCCGGCTTTGATGCCCAGGCGACTGTTATCTGATACCGTAACCTTGCTGAAGTTGTTTATGTTCGCTGCAATACTTCCGACAAAGCCGGTCTCTCCGTTGCCGAAGTGAAGAGAGTCTTCTTTTGACACGCGTTCATTCACATCACCGGATATATAACCGGAGTACGCTAATTTGGCACCAATAAAGGTAATGCTGCTATCACCCACTATCGTGCCGTCATAAGCACTCTTATCTTCCCAGTATTCCAACCCCTGAGCGGTCACTTCCGAATGCTGAACATCAATTGCATTTTTTGTCGCATCGAACAATACTTCAGCATCACCGTAAACGACGCTCCCAATTCCACCGCCGGTTATGCTGGTACGGTACAACTTGCCACCGGTAATATTGATAGAAGTATTCCCGGTCACGCTGCCGTTCTCACCATAGCTACCATCGGCTCCGGGACCATAACCGCCACCGACGATTGCCGCAAATGTACCGGTTTTCTTTCCGATAAAGCCCCCGGACATATTGATGGTGACACTACCGCCAACGTTACCGCCAACGTTTTCAGTAGGGGAATTGCCACCAGCTCCACGAATGCCGTATCTGGCATAACCTCCTTTCATATCAATAGTCACATTGCCCTTGGTTTCGCCGATTCGACCGGCACCGCTCAACGCCCCATCAACAAAGCCACCCTCCATAATGATGTGAGCATTCTTATTTACCACCCAGGCATTTTCATTGGAACCGGTATTGCGATTTCCTGCACCGGCATACACATCATTGCAAATCTGAGTACTGTTTTCGGTGTCAAAATTGACAGTATTCGATGTATCTAACACTTCAGCAGAGGGGGCATCCCCATTAATAATAACGGTCAGATTATCTACATTTCCACCCCACAAACTCAGGGTGTAGTGATATTGATGATGCGACGAGGACGCAGCCCCCACAGCCGGAGCGATCTTATCCGGTGTATCCTCCTCACTGTACTCGCCTTCATAAAGCTTTACAGTATAGCCGCCTTCTTTCCCATGCAGATCGCAATTACCATAGAGAATCGCAGTAACATTAGTCTGCGTTTCAGCCATAGCCATTGCGCTACTGAGGGCAATCAGAAATAATGTCTTTTTCATATACTTTAAATTAGTTGAGATGTTGAAGCTCAGTCTTGTACAAGGGCACTCCTCACCACGCTCGAGGCGATGCCGAAACAACTGCCCCTAACTGACTGATATCATCATACAGCATTTCAAATGAGATGTGCAGCTTTTTTATCAAAAAAAACAAAAAAATAACAAAAACACAATAGGAAACAGCATAAAACATTTGATTTGATTATACGTAGAGCAGCGCTACCATATATGTTCGATTTTGCTTATTCGCTGATAATTAAAGGTTACATGAGAAATTTCATTCCTAATGAGACAAACACTGAATAAAATGCTCAAACAGTTTTTATTCTTGAACTCGGATTCCCGGCTCCGGTACAATCACCTTTCCGACTGACCGGTCACTCAATTCGGCATCGATGCAATCGATTTGGCATTGACAAGCGGGGAGAGCTTTGATATAGTGAGCGTACCATGAAGAAGAGACTCCGCAAAAAGTACCGTGTGGGCGAGTTCCGCGAACTCTGCTTTGAGTTTACCTTTGACTACAAGGGCGATGTCGAAAGCCCTGAGTGCGAGGCATTTCTGCGCACGTTTGTAGATGAGTGCATCGACGCCAACGGACTGGAGACCAACGGCCTGCTCACCGAGCAGGGTTGCAGTCTGGTAGCCTATGATGCCGACCCCACCCGGACCAGCGAGGCTCAGCGTCAGGCTGTGAAGAGCTGGCTCGAGGCTCGCGAGGACGTGGAAATCAAGTCCTTCGGTGAGCTGGTGGACGCCTGGTACAACTTCTGATGCCGGAACCGCAGCGGGGCGGCACACCCCCGCACAAGAGATTTAACCCGCCGCTGCGGGAGTACCGCAGCGGCATTTCAAAGCTTAAAGAACGAAGAATGAAAGAACAGCAGACATCTGACCAACCCCTGTTTGCCAAGGGTCTTAAGGGCGTGATTGCCAACGAGACCGGGCTGAGTGATGTACGCGGAGAGGAGGGACGCCTACTCTACTGCGGCTATGAGATTGAAGATCTGGTGGACCTCTGCAGTTACACAGAGATTGTCTACCTGCTTCTCAACAAGCGACTTCCCAACCGCGATGAACTTGCGGCACTGGAACAGCGCCTGCGAAATGACCGCGAACTGCCGCAACCCATTCTCGACTTCTTCAAGACGGCCACCAAGACAGCCCGCCCCATGAGCGCCCTGCGCACCGCAGTGTCCATGCTGGGCATGTACGATGACCGCACCAAGGACCCGAGCCAGATGAAGGAAATCGGCCTGTCACTCATCGCCAAGATTCCGGTGATGGCGGCCTACTACTACCGCATCTGTCAGGGGCTGGAGCTGCCGCCCATCCGTACCGACCTCGATGAGGCCGCTCACTTCCTGTGGCTGCTGAAGGGCACCGAGCCCGACCCGCAGGAGGCTCACATTCTGGACGTAGCCTACATTCTGCATGCCGACCACGGCATGA
Organism: Akkermansia sp.; assembly: GCA_017471985.1. Lineage (GTDB taxonomy): Bacteria > Verrucomicrobiota > Verrucomicrobiia > Verrucomicrobiales > Akkermansiaceae > Akkermansia. The sequence continues at coordinate 4,385 of JAFURE010000085.1, forward strand.
ACGCCAGCACTTTCTCCGCCCGTGTGACCGCCAGTACCCTCTCGGACATGTACTCGGCTATCACCTCCGCCATCGGTTCCCTGAAGGGGCCGCTGCACGGCGGCGCCAATGAGGCCGTTATCGAAATGCTCAAGGAAATCGGCAGCGAGGAGAACGTGGAAGCCTACGTGAACGAAAAACTCGCCAACCGCGAGAAGATTTTCGGCATGGGACACCGCGTATACAAGACCCTCGACCCGCGCGCCCCGCAGCTGCGCCGCATCGCCATCCGCCTCACCCAGACCATCGGTGAGCCCAAGTGGATTCGCATGAGCGACATGATTGCCAAGATGGTGCGCGCCCGCAAGAACCTGAATGCCAACGTCGACTTCTACAGTGCCACGGTATACTACAGCCTGGGTATTCCCACCCGCATGTTCACCACCGTGTTCGCCATTGCCCGTGCAGCCGGTTGGGTTGCCCAGATTCTGGAGCAGCTGGAGGACAACACCCTCTATCGCCCGCTCTCTCGCTACATCGGCCCGGATGAGCCCCTGCTCGTTCCCGTGCTCGACATGCGTTAACATTTCCCATACAAGCCCCGGTCTACTGACCGGGGCTTCATACTTCCAACCAACAATGAAAAAACTCATCCTGCTACCCATCATCCTTCTACTCAGCCAATGCTGCCCATGGGGCGAGCTGAAGGAATGCACCCTGCTCTACAACTCCGAAACAGGTGAAGGCACAGACGCCGCCAACGCCGACAAATATCACCGTATACACCGCACTCACCTTATAGGTAAGCGCAGCCTCAAGCACCACATTGTCGTGTATACCGATGGCAGCAATTATTACTATGTTGACCCGTTTATCGGCGGTCCCGCTGATAGCGATGCCGAAGTATACCGCCGTGGATGCAAGCTCCCGATAGAGCAAGCCGGGTTGTGAAAAATCACGCCATGTGACATGGCGGCGTAGCGAATTATGCCACAGTTGACGCTTTCCGCGCGTCAATCGATATGGTATTATGAGTCATACGAATATGGAACTTCCGAAAAATTATTACATACCGACAGTCATCGAGAAAACGGGCCAGGGCGAGAAAGCCTACGACATCTACTCCCGTCTGCTGCTCGACCGTGTGATTTTCATCGGCACCGAGATTGATGACACTGTGGCAAACTCCGTGATTGCCCAGCTGCTGTTCCTGCAGATGACCGACCCCAAGAAGGACATCCACATCTACATCAACTCCCCCGGTGGCTCCGTAACGGCCGGCCTGGCCATTTACGACACCATGCAGTTCATCTCCTGCGATATCAACACCTACTGCATTGGCATTGCCGCCAGTATGGCCTCCGTACTACTGGCTGCCGGCACCAAGGGCAAGCGCTTCTGCCTGCCGAACTCCCACGTCATGATTCACCAGGTGCGCGGCGGTGCTCAGGGCACAGCTGCCGATGTGGAGCGCACCATCAAGTTCATGTTCAGTCTGGACAAGCGCCTGACCGGCATTCTTGCCAAGCACACCGGCAAGGACTTCGACACCGTGAAGGCCGACCAGGACCGCGACAACTACATGACCGCCGAGGAATCCATGGCCTACGGTCTGGTTGACCGCGTGCTGGAGCACAAGGAGCACGGTAAAAAATAATCCCCCTTCCCCCGCATGGCCAAGAACAAGAAAAACCGCACCTGCGTCTTCTGCCGCGAAACAGAGGGCGACACCTGGCCTGTGCTTAGCTGGAACGGCATTGACATGTGCTTTTCCTGCATAGAGAACATGCTCTATCAGATGCTGCGTGAGCCCATGGGCGACCAGGCTGCTGAGCACATGCTGCAGCATGTGGCAGAGGCTCACCCGCAGCTCATGCCGCAGGATGACGCCGATGGTACCCCGGTGCTCGATGTCGAGACCCGCGCTCAGGACGCCCTGCCCACCCCCGAGGAAATGCACCGCGCGCTCGACAACTACGTTATCGGTCAGGACCTCGCCAAGCGCACACTCTGCGTGGCCGTGTACAATCACTACCTGCGCCTGCGCCAGCCCCAGAGTGAGGACGGCACCGAAATCGAAAAGAGCAACATACTGCTGGCCGGTGCCACCGGTTCCGGTAAAACACTACTGGCCAAAACTCTGGCACGCATTCTCGATGTTCCTTTCTGCATAGTCGATGCCACCACCCTGACAGAGGCCGGCTACGTGGGCGAGGACGTGGAAAATATCGTACTGCGCCTGCTGCAGGCCGCTAATATGAATGTGGCCAAGGCCGAGCGCGGTATCATTTACGTGGACGAAATCGACAAAATCGGCCGCAAGACTCAGAATGTCAGCATCACCCGCGACGTGAGCGGTGAGGGTGTGCAGCAAGCTCTGCTCAAGATTGTGGAGGGCACCGAGTGTAACATACCGCCCAAGGGTGGCCGCAAGCACCCGAACGAGGAGTACATTCGCGTGAACACTCAGAACATCCTCTTCATCTGCGGCGGTGCTTTCGTGGGGCTTGAGGGCATCATCCGCAAGCGCCTGGGTTCCTCCTCCATGGGCTTTGCCTCCATCGAGGAAGAGCGCGACACCAAGGAGTTCACCGAAGAGGAAGTGCTTGCCAAGGCCATGCCCGAGGACTTCTTCATGTTCGGCATGATTCCCGAGCTCATGGGCCGACTGCCCATCTTTGCCCCGCTGACCACACTGACCGAGGAACAGCTGGTCAAACTGCTCACCGAGCCGAGAAATGCACTGGTTAAGCAGTACGCCAAACTGCTCAGCATGAACAATGTAAAGCTCGTGGTCGAAGAACCGGCCCTGCGTGCCATGGCGCGTCAGGCAATCGAGCGCGGTACCGGTGCGCGTGCCCTGCGCGGCATTTTCGAGCACATGATGCTCGATATCATGTACACCGTACCGAGCGACAAGACCATATCCACCGTCACCGTGACCGAAGATGTAGTGCTGGGTAAGGCCAAGCCGAAGCTGAGCCACCGCAAACCCAAACCGGCCAGAAAAAGCGCCGATAAGAAGTAAAAATCATGTTGGTACTGGGGATAGAGTCCAGTTGCGATGAAACCGCCGTTGCCCTCATCGAAGAGGTGCCGGGGGAGGTACAGCCGCGCCTGCTCAGCTCGGTCATATCGACCCAGATTCCCCTGCACCGACTCTACGGTGGCGTGATACCCGAACTGGCCTCGCGCAACCACTCCACCAACCTGCCCGGCGTGCTGCAGGAGGCTCTGCAGAAAGCCGAGCGCGGTATTGAACAGGTGGATGTCTTTGCCAGTACGGCAGGCCCCGGACTGGTGGCCGCTCTGCTCGTGGGCAACACCGCCGCCAAGGCTCTGGCTCTGGCCGCCGGCAAGCCCTTTGTGGCCGTCAACCATCTGGAGGGGCACATGCTCTCCCCCTTCATCACTCACGGGCAAGGGCTTGTACCACACCTCAGCCTGGTGGTGAGCGGCGGGCACACCCTGCTGGTTGATGTTCAGGGCCCGGGCGACTACACCCTGCTGGGGCGCTCGAAAGATGACGCTGCGGGCGAAGCCTTTGACAAGGTTGCCAAGATGCTCGACCTGCCCTACCCCGGTGGCCCGGAAATCGACAAACGCGCCGACAGGGGCGACCCCGAGCGCTTTGCATTCCCCCGCCCCATGCTGCACGAGCCACACCTCGATTTCTCCTTCTCGGGGCTGAAAACAGCTGTGCTCTACACCCTGCCCAAGCTGGTGGAAAGTGGCAATCCCAATGACCTCGACGAGCAGACCATGTGCGACCTCTGCGCCGGTGTGCGCGCCGCCATTGTCGAGGTGCTCATTCACAAGGCTCTGAAGGCCGCCAAACAGACAGGCCACCGCGTGCTGGCCGTATCGGGCGGCGTGAGTTGCAACGGGGAGCTGCGCCGCCAACTTTCCACCGCCTGCAAGAGGGTCGGGCTGCAGCTTATTCTGCCCCCCAACAGTCTGACAACTGACAACGCCGCCATGATTGCCTTTGCCGGGCTTCTGCGTGCTCGGGCGCACGACTTCTCGCCGCTGGATACCCCCGTTGACCCCAATCTGCGCCTGGCCGGCGCACAAACCCGAGCCTGACCGCAAGCGCATGAGCCTGAGAGACAAGCTTGAGGAGATACTGCCCGACCTGTTACCCGCACGTGAGGAGGATGCCATCAAAGGCACCGAACTCATTGCCCGCGTGCGTGCCGTGCTGGGGGATGCCTACTCCGACCGCTCTCTGCGCTCACAGTTCTCCTTCATTGCACTGGAACCCGACTCGTGCCTGGCCCGTGTACCCAATGGCCAGGGCTACTACCTGAGGGGCGACAGTGACAGCCCCTCCCTGCACCATATCTTTACCGAAGAGGGTGACGGCGACTCCCCCCTGCACAAGGCGATTGCTCTCGCCGTGCGCCTGTACGATACCGCCGGCATGGGGGTCTTTGTCTACCCCCTTGAGGAGGAAGAAAGCTGGGAGCACCCCGACCTCGTGGCTGTACAGTGGCCGGCAGGGTCGACAGATGCCAACGGCGCCTACATTATCGACCCCGCAGCCCCTCGGCAGGCGGCTTACCGCTCAGTTTGTGTAGCCCCGGCAGAAGATGCCGAGGAATGCCGCCGGGCCTTTTTCCGCACACTTGCCTGCGGATTGTGGGCACATGAGACAGAACTGCTGATAGTGGGGGACGATGCCGCCGCGGCAGCCGAGCTTACCCGTCTGGCCTCGCAGTTCGGCGTGGGGGTACGCACCATCAGCGCCAACGACGACGTGCTGGATGAACTGCCGCGAGCCGATGAAATATTCCGCGCCACGGCGGCAGATGCCCGAGCCATGCTGGCCGACCTGCAGCAGCCGCCACTCGCGCACCCCCGCCACCGCAGCACCCCGGTGCAGACAGAAGAGGACCTGCCGGCCACTCAGGCAGCCCGCCGGTGGGCTGAGGGCTGCATAGCCCGCGGGCGTGTGGAGCCCTACGAACTTCGTGTTGCTGTCAACTGATAATCAACCATGGGGAAAATCAAACAGTTCATTAAGCGCCGCGGCATCTTTGTCATCATGCTGCTGGCCGGTCTGTACTATGGTGCGATTGCCCTGTGGGGACTGACTAACACTCTGCTCTACTATCACGAGGCCGTTGTGCTGCCCGGCACGGTGATTGATGTTCGCCAGAGGCCCTTCGAGTCCTATAGCGAGTCTCTCAAGTATGGCAACCTCCCCTGGGACGGCGACATTTCCTACCGCCCCATCCTGACCTTTGTCATGCCGGCGGGCATTCCCATACGTGCCTATACCTCCCCCGATTTGGACAACGCTGACTACCAACGCGGCGAACAGGTGGAGATTATCACTCACCCCCACGACCCCAATCAGGCCCATGTGAAGAAATGGAAGTTCCTGTGGGGAGCCGATTTCATGCTGCTGGCCTTCGCCGCCCTCATAGGGGTGCCCTCGTGGTTTGTTCTCTTCCCCCGCAAGCGCCGCGCAGCCGCACACAAGTCTGCCCCGCGCCCGGCTCAACCCAAGGCTCAGCAGAAAGCACCCGCCAAAGCGCAGCCGCAGCCCCGCCGAGCCCCCGAGCCGGAACAGCCGACCTTCACTCTGGAGCCAATGCCCGCACCGGCTCCTGCCAAAAAGCCCCGCGCCCCGCGCAAGAAAAAAGAAGTCGACCCCGATGCGCCCAAAAAGCCCCGTGCACCCCGCAAAAAGAAGGAGGTCGACCCGAATGCCCCGCCCAAGCCCCGCAAGCCGAGGAAGAAAAAGACGGAGGCCTGATACCGCCCCCTATCCCCACACCCAAAACCATGAAGCCCATTCTCACTACGGTACTTGCCGTATTATCTCTTACCGTCTGCAGCCATGCAGGCCAGTCGGAACTCACTCCCCATCAACTACTCGCCCAACGTGGCATCACCCCGGAGCGATATGACTACCACATGGCATGCCCGGATGTTCAACATGAGCAGGCCTGCGACACACTGAAACTCCTGATTGCCGCCGGAGCAGATGTTAACTGCCGTTATTCCTTTTTGAACGGCACCCAGAGTTCAGCCCTGACGACAGCCGCCCACTACCAAAACGTGGAATACCTGAGCCTGCTGCTGGAGGCCGGCGCTGACCCGAACCTGAAGTTGTATGACGGCAAAACAGCCCTGCACATTGCAGCCAATTCTCAAGCCACTCCCGTGACTTTGCAAATCATCCGTCTGTTACTCGATGCCGGGGCCAATCCGAATGCTCAGGATTTTTATGGTAACACCCCCACCCGACTTGCCATTTCCAAGCCGGCCATCCTCGCCATACTGCAGGCAGCAGGAGGTGATATTTCTGCCCCCAATAAAGACATAACCCGGGACACCCCCTCGCCGGAAAATATCCTCCCTGAGAAAATTACCCGAGAGCAAGCCGCAGAGAGGCTACATCGTATCATTACCCAACGCCACAGTATTAAGCTGGCAGATGCCATGCGCACTATTATTGCGAGTGGCACTGACCTGAACGTGAGGGACAAAGATGGCAATACCCTGCTGCACCTCCCGGAATCCAAGGTGCTGAATATCGTCGATTTGATACAAGCCGGAGCTGATATCAACGCAGCAAACAACGAGGGAGCAACACCCCTGATGATACATGCCCGCTACGACAAAAGCCCCATGTTCATACAATTGCTCGAGGCCGGGGCTGATATCAACCGACGTGACAACAACGGCAAAACAGCTGCTGATTATGCGGATGAAAAGTTCTGCAAATACAATTACGCCCGTCTGCACATGGCTGCAGCCGGCAAACCGGAGCTCGGTCATGTCACCGGTCTGTTGCATGAAATGAAATGGGATCATAGATATCAGACCTATGACAGGAGCAAAACCGAGCAGTATCTGTCCGAACTACGAAGTCTGTTGGCAGCAGGTGCCGACCCGAATATTCCCGATTGCTCAGGCGAGCCTTTCATCTTCCAAGCTGTCAATTATCATTACGGTAATACCGGGACTCAGGCATTGGAAGAAGTTCTGAAACACGGCGGTGATGTGCATGTAAGGGATAAATACGGCAATACTCCCCTGCATTCCGCTAGCGGCAACAGTACCAAACTCCTGCTGGCTGCGGGGGCTGACCCGAACGCCGTCAACAACAAAGGAGCTCCCGTCATCACCCATGTTATCACAGAAATCATCTGGCGTAACCCGGATGATTGGCAAGCAAACATTTGTATGGCAGATTTGACAGTCAAACATCTATTGGCCGCAGGGGCCAATCCCAATGCAGCCGATGCCCAAGGCAACACTGCCCTGCACTATTTCCTGCAGGGCGACGACTGCGCCGACATCGTGCACGAGCTCATTGCCCGGGGAGCCGATATCAATGCCCGCAATAAAGACGGAGCCACTCCCCTGATGCTTGGGGCCACGCAGGACTGGAGCAAAACTCTGGCCAGCTTCCTGAAAAATCATACCCCTGACCTCAACGCCCGTGACAATCGTGGGCTGACCGCCATGCACTATGCAGCAGAATACGCAGGCTGTTCCCCCACCACCATTGCCGAAGCCGGCGGCAGTACCGGCAATGCACTCGAGGATGCAGTCCTGCTCAACAACATTGCCGAAATTGAGCGCTACATTGCAGCGGGTGGAGATGTGAACGCGAAGGGCAATCACGGCAGCACCCTGCTACACTGGGCGGCAGCTTGCGGGCATAAGGAAATCACCTCCATGCTGCTGCAGGCCGGAGCCGACCCTAACGCGCAGGACAACAGCGGCACCACGCCCCTGCAACTCTGTTTCTACCGCTATTATGGAGTCATTCATATTCATGAGGAATGTGTTCGCCTGCTGCTGGAAGCCGGGAGCAACCCGAATGTAAAATCACGAGAGAACGATGAACCGCTCATTTTCTCAGCTGCTCGACATTCCGTCGTGCTGGAACTCATGCTTGAAAAAGGCATATCCCCCGACATCAAAGACTCTGAGGGCACGCCCCTGATTTTCCATGCCACCAGCTACCGAGACGCCCCCGGCGAGCCGATTAAGGTTCTGCTGAATGCCGGGGTCGACATCTTTGCCAAAAACGCAGAAGGCGAAAACGTATTCGAGGCCGGCCTGATTATGGAAGAACCCATCTTCAGAACACTGGACAGGGAACGAGAGAAACGCGCAGCTCAAGGAGAGAAAAAGTGACCAGAAGAACGGCAGACATACTATGCCATGTGTGGCATACAACATGTTAGGATTTGACCTACCGCAGAAACTGTGATAGCCTGAATGTAACCGGAGCAATAAACACCCCATGCTCTGCTCAACACAAACTGATTTTTACAACAATGAAGAAAATCGCCATTTTCGCCGCCCTTGCCGCAGCCGCTGTGGCTCAGGCTGACATTCTGACCGCTGTTAAGGACGCCGCCGTGAACGAGGCAAAGGCCCAGGCCGAGGCCGCCATTACCGAGAAGGTGACCGCCGCCACCGCCGACCTTACTCCCTCCACAACCGGCACAACCAGCGGTATTACCGAGAAAGTAACCGCCGCTCAGAACGCCGTGACCGACGCTCAGGCCAAGGTGGACGCCGCCAAGGCTGACCTCGAGGCTCGCAAACAGGCCCTGACCGATGCCGCTGCTCAGGCAAAGGATGCCGTTTCCACAGCCAAGACAACTGCCACCACCCAGGCTGAGAGCACAGTAGCCAAGGCCAAGGCTGACGCCGCTGCAGCCAAGAAAGCTGCCGCTGCCAAGAAGGCCGCCGACAAAGCCGCTGCCAAAAAGAAGGCCACCAGAGCCACCAACAAAGCGGTGAGCAAGGGCCTTAACCGCGTGCTCAGATAAGTCGGCAACGCCCGTATTTTCCACACCGGTGCAGCGCCTGCACCGGTGATTTTTTACCCGAAAATAGCGTATATTTGAAAAAAGACGTAAATTTGGCTTGCCAAAAGCACTCAATTAGAGTATAAGAGGCGACCACCACTCCGCAGTGATGCGGGAATAACCTTTTACACAACACACAAGATATGTCCAAGCACTCCACACTCAAAGCAACCGGTACCGTTGGCGGTAAGCGTTCTGTTCTCAAGCGCTTCGAGCGCGTTAAGCTCATGAAGGAGCGCGGCCAGTGGAAGCAGGGTCAGAGCCCGATCGGTCTTCCCAAGACCAAGTTCGAGGCCTGATGCCGACCACACCTGCCCTCTCTGCGTGAGGGGTACTTTCAACAATATTTTTCCCGGAGCCTCTCGGTATAACATGCCGCGAGGCTTTCTTACAAACTGATGAATGGAGCGCGAAAGCGCCCGCAACACAATACATAACATGACAGAAGAGAACAGTTACCCGCCCGCCCCCGAGGGCAGCGTGCGTCTGAATAAGTTTCTGGCAGCCTGCGGCTATGAGTCACGCCGAGCTGCCGACCGCCTGATAGCAGAGGGGCGTGTGGAAGTGAATGGCAAGGCAGTAGACACCCCCGGCCTGCGCGTACTGCCGACTGATTTTGTGAAAGTAGACGGCCGCCACGCCACCCCGAAGGAGGAGGTAGTGGTGCTGCTTAACAAGCCGCGCGGCTATGTTTGCAGCCGCGATGCCCAGGGCGCTATCGGCACGGTATATGACCTGCTGCCGCCCAAGTATCGCTATGCCAATTATGTTGGCCGACTGGATGCCGACAGCGAGGGCCTGCTCATTTTCACCAACAACGGCACACTCGGCCAGAGCATCGGCCACCCCAGTGGCGGCATTGAGAAGGAATACTGGGTCACTCTCGACCAGGCCTTCGACAACAGCGTGCTTATTCAGCTGCTTAAGGGTGTGCGTATACCCGAAGGTCAGGCCAAGGCCAAGTACATTTCCCGCCTGAGCGCCCGCCGCGCCTGTGTAGTTCTCGAGCAGGGGCTCAAGCGCCAGGTGCGCCAGATGTTCTCCTGCCTGGGCCTGCGCGTCAAAAAGCTGGTGCGTGTACGCATCGGCTCTCTGTGGGGCGGCGATCTGGAACCCGGTCAGGCCACACTCATGACCGCCGAGCAGATCCAGCAGGCTACCACCAATCCCCGCCGTCGCAAGGGGCTTATCGGTGCCAAGCAGGCTTTCAAACCCCGTCCCCAGCAGGGCAGCCAGCCCACTGCTCAGGAGGATGACGATGATAACTACATCTTCAACCCCGCTGACTTCGAAACAGAGGAGGAGGCTCTGGAGAGTGCCACCAAGTTTACGGATGGCGAGGCTTTTGAGCCCGAGCGCGAGGAGAGCCGCCGCCCCTTCGGCCGCGCCCCCCGCAATCGCCGTGAGTTCACCGGCGATGACCGTGGCCCGCGTCGCGGCTTTGGTGACCGTGAGCGCCGTTCCTTTGGCGGCGACCGTGGCGAGCGCCGCGGCTTTGGTGACCGCGAGCGCCGTTCCTTTGGCGGCGACCGTGGTGAGCGTCGCAGCTTTGGTGACCGCGAGCGCCGTTCCTTTGGCGGCGACCGTGGTGAGCGTCGCAGCTTTGGTGACCGTGAGCGCCGTTCTTTCGGCAACGACCGTGGTGAGCGCCGCAGTTTTGGTGACCGCGAGCGCCGCTCCTTTGGCGGCGACCGTGGTGAGCGTCGCGGCTTCGGCAATCGCGAGCGCCGTTCCTTTGGCGGGGAGCGAGGTGAGCGACGCAGCTTCGGCGAGCGCAAGAGCTTCAGCCAGCGCCCCTCTTTCGGCGAGCGCCGCAATACGCGCAGCTTCAACAAGCGCCGCCCGTACAACAACGGGAGCGGCGAGTAAGAAAAATGTTACAAAGGCTCCGCGAAAGCGGGGCCTTTTTTTCTGATGTTAATACGTCAGAGCCATGAACAGAACCTCACCCCAGGAACATCTTAATCCATTATGAAGATTTACACCGGAATACTGGCTGCCGGCCTGCTGAGCCTGCTGCCGCTCTCTGCTCAGGAACCGGCTCAGGAACCGGCCCCGACCGCAGCCGCCACCGGCAGCAACGAAGCGCTGGAGGCCGCACTGGCCGAGCAGAAACAAAAGGCCGAGAGTGGCGACATAGCCGCCACGCAGGCCGTCTATACCCGCTATGCGCTCGAAGGGCTCACCGAGCAGGCTCAACACTGGGCCGGGCTCTACGAGCAGCAACTCACAGCCCAGGCAGAAAGCGGGGACACCAAGGCCATGATGCTACTGGCCACGGCCTACCTGAAAGGGCGCGACTACATAGCTCAGAACCCCGGCAGAGCCGTCAGCTGGTTCCACCGTGCTGCCGAAGCCGGGCTCCCCTCAGCAGCCTACATTCTGGGCGAAATCTTCACCCAACAGGGCAATACTGCCGAAGCCGGGCGCTTTTACCATCAGGCCTGGAACTCCTACGCCGCCCTCACTACCCGGCTGAGCGAGCCCCCCACCACCGAGCAGCGCAATGCTCTCTACTGGCAGGGCTACATGAAGCTCATGGGTATCGGCACCGAGAAAAACACCGCAGAAGGTATCGCCCTGCTGCAACAGGCTGACAACGCCTGGGCCTGGAGCCAGCTTTACAAGTGCTACGTGAAGGGAATCGGCGTGGAGAAGGACATGGCAAAGGCCATAGGCTATGCCCGCAAACTGGCCGATGAAGCCGCCGATGGCCTGATGGCCTGGGTCGTGGCCTCGGCCTACCTGAACGGCGAGGGCGTGCAGAAGGATGTCGCCACCGGCCGCCACTACCTGAATATGGCAGACGATGCTAACATCGCTCAAGCCATTCACATGAAAGGGCTTCTGCTGCAGGAGGAGGGCAAGATGCTCGACGCCTACAACTGCTTTAACCGTGCGGCAAGCATGGGGCTACCGGAATCCATGACAGCCACCGCCAAAATGCTGCTCCACGGTGCTGAGGGGGTGGAGGCAGACACCGCGCGCGCTATCGACATGCTGCGCATTGCCAGCGACCGATACGAGGACCCGCGCGCTCCCTGGGAACTGGGGCAATACTACGACAGCATCGGCGAGCCCGAACTGGCCAACGGCTGGTACAAAATCGCCAGTGACCGCGGTGTAGCGCAAGCCATGGCTCGCCGTGGTCTGCTGCACATCACCCCGGACTCGGGCGTGAAATGGAGCCCCACGCAAATGTACCACTGGTGGCGCACCGGCAGCAATGCGGGCGACCCCACCTGCTCCCGCTACCTCAACATTTTCCTCTTCGTTTTCATTCCCCTCGTGCTCATCATTGCCTTTGGCGTACCCATCACCGTAGTACACATCCTCAACAAAAAGGCCCTGGCGGAAGAGGCTGAAGCCGAGCAACACAAGCAGGAAAGCGAGAAGCTGTAACCTTTCTACTTTAATGCTCACCGGCAAACTACTGAGCATAGGGCGCATTGCCCTGCAGATGGAAGGCGGGTACATCACCCGCCTTTTCCTGCCTTGTGAAGCCCCCACCGCCCCGGAGCCACCCATTGATTCCCCGGCAGAACGAGCATTCTGCCAACTGCAGGAATATCTGGCAGGTGCCCGTCGCGATTTTGACCTGCCACTGGCACCCCCACAGGGCACCCCACTGCAACAGGAAATCATGCACCGTATGTGCCGCATACCCTACGGCACAACCGTAACCTATGCCACACTCGGCCCTGCCCGCACCGTAGGCAGCGTGTGCGCAAGCAATCCCCTGCCCATTCTGCGCCCCTGTCACCGTGTGCTCCCCGCCCACAATCCACCCGGCAACTACCGCGGCGGCACACAGCTCAAAGCCCTGCTGCTGGAGTTGGAGAAATGCAGACCAAACGCACCCAAAACCTGAACAACAGGAGGCTGGACATGGACTATCATTGAGTTCACACGCAAGAAACGTCAATATACATCAGCACGTAAGCTGAAACCGTGTTTTTTCAAAAACGACTCGAACTCTTTCTGCGCGCTGTGTGTCTGATGATGGAGCTTTTGATTTGTTATATAGCTAATAACCTCCTCCTTACTTGATTCACTAACCGAAAAAGCCCCATACCCTTCTTGCCACGAAAATTTTTCGTAAGTAGGTGAAATATTTTTTATCCATTTAGAAGAATTGGATTTAATATCTCTGACAAAATCAGCCAAACTTATTGTAGATGGCAACGATGTTAAAACATTGCCATCCCATAAATCGTGTAGGAAACAGTAAGATTGGGGTGCTGATGACTACAAAAAACACCAGATGACAAAAATGGTGTTTTGGAAATGCCCGATTACAACTCATAATCGGGGTGTGAAAAAACAAAACCAA
>JAFURE010000086.1 GCA_017471985.1 Akkermansia sp.
CGGCGGCTATGTCGTTTCACCAGTTCGTCGTATGCGCGTTGCACACCGGCGAGAGTCATTTGTATAAGGCTCTCGTCTTCCAGTTCTTTCAGCTGTGCGAGTTTCAGATTTTCGCTCATGTTGTTCAGATGGGTGGGGTTGGGTGGTTGTGTATGCCACCCTCTGCCCGGAGGGCAGGCAGAGGGTGGCTGAAGGGAGGAGCCGGATCAGAGCTGGTAGTCGCGCTTATCGCGACTTTCAAACCAGTCGATGAAGGCTTTGTTTACTACGGTGAAACCGCCGGGGGTCGGGTAATCACCGCTGAAGTACCAATCGCCGCAAGGACCCTCAATGGCGCTGCGCAGCCCCTGAAGTGACTGGTAGATAACCTGAATGGTGCAGGGGCAGTTGTCCGGCGTCACCATGCGCGAAACCTCGGCCGTGATTTCATCGTCCGTGAAGGGTTCGTATATCTTCTTGACCGGGTTACTGCGCTCTGCGGGCGGCAGAGTGAGCTGTCGCTTGCATTCCTCGTACACATCGATGATGTGCGTGTACATGCCGCGTTTCTTCAGCAGGGTAATGGCTGCCTGGAAAGCAATGAACTTGCCCATTTCGCTCATGTCGATACCGTAGCAGTCGGGGTATCTTACCTGCGGGGCGGAGGATACGATGACAATCTTGCGCGCACTGCTTCGGGCCAGCAGGCGCAGCAGGCTCATCTTCAGCGTCGTGCCGCGTACGATAGAGTCATCGATGGCTACCAGTACTTCGTCGTTGTTGACGGCACCGTAGGTCAGGTCGTACACCATGGCTGCGAGCTGTTTGCGGCTGCTTTCCTCGGAAATGAAGGTGCGCAGTTTTATGTCCTTGTGGGCGATTTTTTCTGCACGGGGCCAGCGGCGGAGGATGAGCTCGTTGATGAGTTCCTCGCTCATGGTACCATTGCGATAGGCCTCAATCATGGCGGCCGTCACCTTGTTACGACGATAGGTGCGCAGACCCTCCAGCAGACCGTAGTATGAGACTTCGGCCGTGTTCGGAATGAACGTGATAGCGGCCTTCGAGAAGTTGTCGTCCAGACTGTCCACCACCTGCTCGGTGAGGTTGGCACCCAGTGCCTTACGCTCACGGTAAATAACCGGGTCATTTCCACGGGAGGTATACACATCCTCAAAGCAGCAGGGCGTCGGTTTGCCGGGTTTGGTGTACTCCTTTATCGTGACGCTGCCATCGTACTTCACCACAATCATGTTGGCCGGGTCGAGTTCCTTCACATCACTTTCCTCAACCTCCATCACACTCATGAGCGGCACTCGTTCGCTGGCCACAGCCAGATACTCGTCCGTCAGCACATAATAGCAGTAACGTATGCCGTGCGGGTCGCGCAGGCAGAAGAAGTCACCATTGCCTACACCACCCATGATGGTGTAGCCGCCGTCCCAGTCTTTGCTGGCTTTGCCGATGATGTCGTAGAGATCCAGTTCGGAAGAGATGATGTTGGGGATTTCGCACCCGTCGACATTCCGATCGCGAAGCTGGCGGTATAGGTCGGTGTGAGCCTCATCGAGATAGTAGCCGACTTCTTCCAGCAATGTCTGAATATCAGTGCCAAATACCGGGTGCTGACCACGGGAAATGAGTTTCTGGTGCAGCTCAGATATATTGGTGATACCCATGGTGCCCTGCATCATGAGGGTACGGGTTGCCCAGTTGCTGCGGCGCATGTAAGGGTGGCACAGTCCCTCATCGGGCATAGCGCCGCCGGTTCCGTAGAGCAGGTGCCCCATGAGGACCTCACCACCGAAATTGAAATGGCGCTTGTAGCTCTCGGCATCTGCCCCCTTAATCAGCCCTTCATCCTTCATGCGGCGCAGGTTGCGCTGCTGATTCGAGAAAATATCGGTTATGGCTGAGGGCGAGGCATTTCTTGAGCGGTAGATGTAGGGCTCGCCCAGCGGCATGTTCAGCTTTATGCAGCCTATGCCGGCACCGTCCTGACCGCGGTTGTGCTGTTTCTCCATCAGGAGAAACAGCTTGTTGAAAGCCCACTCAGGGGTGCCGTACTTCTCCGCAAAATAGGAGAGCGGCTTAAGCAGGCGAATTGCTGCGGACATATAGTTACTTGGGGTTGTTGCTTACTTGCGAACTTTTACATTAATGCCCTTGCCCTCGCGCATGGTGCCGATAACGGTACCGCCGGGGCCAGCCGTGCAGGCTTGTTCCACCTGCTCGGGTTTTACGATAGCAACCCAACCGATACCCATGTTGAAGGTGTGGAAGCGGTCTTCGGCGTCCACGAAGCTGAGCACCTTCTGCACTGCAGCGTTGTCCCAGTAGGGGATTTCCAGGTCGGCACCCTTCTCGCCCAGGAAACGCTCGAGGTTCTCGGGCAGACCACCACCGGTGATGTGGGCGTAGGCCTTGGGGGTGATGCCGAGCTTGCGCATATCGTACACAACGTCATGGTACAGGCGGGTGGGAGCCAGCAGGCTGCGCAGCTCCTCCTCGGTGAGCAGGTCGGGGTTCTGCTTCAGAATGCGGCGCACCAGGCTCCAGCCGTTGGCGTGGAAACCATCGCTCGGGTAACCGATGAGCACATCGCCCACTTCTACCTTCGAGGGGTCAATCATCTGGCTCTTTTCAACGCAGCCAATGCTGAAACCGGCCATTTCGACCAGGTTTTCGGGAACTACTCCGGGCATTTCGGCGGTCTCGCCACCGGCCAGAATGCAGTTGCAGCTTTCCAGATAGTCACACATACCGGCCACCAGGCGGGTAATGCGGGGTTTCTCAACCTCCAGGTTGGAAATGCCGAGGTAATCCAGGAACACAAGCGGGTCACCGCCCGTGGTCAGAATGTCGTTCACATTCATGGCCACCAGATCCTTACCTGCGGTCTCGAGCATATCCAGGTCAAAGAGGATTTCTGTCTTGGTACCCACGCCGTCGGTGCCGGTCACAATGACGGGCTCCTTGTAGGCGGAGAGATCGTATGCTGCCGCAAACAGACCGAAAGCATTGCAGAGCTTGCGGTTTTTCTGCGTGCGCTTAACGTGCGCGCTGATGTCGTTCACGAAAGACTGTGCCTCGATAGTATCGACGCCGGATTGCTTATATGTGAGATTGCCGGACATAAATTGAGTGATATCGCGTGGATTCGCGCGGATTATACTCTCTTTTTCCTCATTTGGCAAGCCGTATTTTCGGGGCCGCTATCTATTTGTTCGGAATTCGGGGCGCTATCGGGGGCAATTTTTTCCGATTAAATGCCATCGGCGTAAGCGTAGGACAGGGCAAGCAGAAATAAAAAAGGCATGCCGAAAGAATGACTTTCGGCATGCCTGATAGGGTTAAAATAAATCAGTTGGCTGCAACCTGAGCTGCATTTTGCGGGGTTTTGCAGAACTTGCTGGTGTACAGGCAGTCGAGTACGGTGGGAAGGCCGCGCTTCATGCCCTCCATAGCCTTGCGGGTAACCTGGGGCAGGGCGCGCTCATCCAGCTTGCGCTGGCCGTAGAAGGTGCCGGCTATCTGACGGATGTTCTCCTCAATCCACTTGCTGTTGAAATCGGCACGTCGCGCGGCGCGGCTTACATCCACCAGTGCCTGGTGCAGGGCTTTCTCGGATGGCTGTTCTGCCCCCGTGCTGCCCAGCACAAAGATATCGTGGAAGTTAATGCTGCGCTGGGTGCGGAAACCCTTGCGAATGCTGCGCTCATGAACCACGGCGCCTACCATGGTGCCGTCGCTGTAGGTGGCATTCACCACGTATACGCGGCCGTTCACCTTGTCGCCCAGCTGTTCGCGCAGTGTGTCGCGAGCCATGCGGAAATTCTGCACGTCCTCCGGAGCCTGGTAGATGATGGCATCCACCGGGGTGATGTCGCTGTTGCCCGGCAGTTGCTGAGCCACACCCAGCAGCATTGCTGCCAGGTCCATTGCGCCGGGGTTGGTTGTTTTAAGGGGTACTTCGTAGGTGGAAATGTAGTTGGCAATGATGGCTCCCTTTCTGTTAACCAGCTGCATGGTTCTTACACAGAAATTCCCGAGCCGCTCACTGTCGGCATCCCATGTCACTTCGCCGCCACCCATCCAGCCGTTCGGCAGGGTGTAGGTTACGGCATTGGTCTTGCTTTGTGTGTCCTGCAAGACTACTTTGGTTGCAGCGCATACGCTGCCGGCTGCCATCAGAATGGCAGCTGTTGTCGCGGTGATAAGGGTTCTTGCACTCATGACAACCTGATTGTGTCAGAATTGTTCTATATTGTCAATACTAAAGTATTCCTAAATTATTACGGATTGACAAAAATTAGATTTTGTAGTATAAGGGCGCCGTTATGGCAGGTCTTATCATAGCGCCCAAGGCGCGCATATTTCACGGGCATGATTGGGTATACGGCACTGAGGTGCGCACGGTGTTCGGCAATCCGGCACCGGGGGATGTTGTGTTGCTCAAGGATCAGCGCGACCGTTATCTGGGCTCTGCCATGTACAATCCGCACTCGCAGATTGTGGCACGCCGCTTCTCCCGTCGCAAGCAGGATTTGGATCGCGATTTTTTTGCCCGCCGCATATCTCAGGCCATGATGCTGCGTGAGCGCTGGTTGCCCGGCGAGGAGCTCATGCGCCTGGTGTGGAGTGAGAGCGATGGCCTGCCCGGTCTGATTGTGGACCGCTATCGGGATGTGCTGGTGGTACAGACCCTCACCATAGCTATGTACCAGCGTCTGGGGCTTATTCGTGATATTCTGGGCGACCTGCTGCAGCCGCGTGCCATCATCGTGCGCAACGATTCCCCCATGCTGGTGGCCGAAGGTATTGAACCGCAGACGTATGTGGCCGCCGGCGATATGCCTGAGCCCTTCGTTGCCACAGGTCGCGGATTGAAGTTCATGATAGATCTGGCCACCGGTCAGAAAACAGGTCTGTACCTTGATCAGCTGCAGAACTACGCCGATGTGGCAAAGTTTGCCCGCGGGCGTCGTGTGCTGGACTGCTTCTGTAATCAGGGCGGTTTTGCTCTGGCCTGCGCCAAAGCCGGTGCTGCCAGTGTGACAGCGGTGGATATTTCGGAGGACGCTATCGCTTCCGTCCGCCGCAATGCTGAGCTTAACGGCGTGCAGATTGAGGCAATTGCGGAGAACGCCTTTGACTTCCTGAAGCGTGAGAGCGATGCCGTGCGCAAGGGGGCCGACCCCAAGTGGGACCTCATCATCCTCGACCCGCCCAGCTTCACCCGTAACAAGAAGAGTCTGAGCGGCGCCATGCGCGGTTACAAGGAGATTCACCTGCGCGCCATGCAGATGCTGCCGGTGGGCGGTGTGCTCTCCACCTTCTGTTGCTCACACCACGCCAGTGCAGGGGCTTTTAAGCAGACGATTGCCGAGGCGGCGGTGGATGGCCACTGCACCCTGCGCCTGGTGGCTAACCATGGTCAGAGCCCTGACCACCCCGTGCTGCTCAATATCCCTGAGACCGAATATCTGAAGGGCTTCACCTTTGAAATGGTACCCGGTCGCTGAACCCGAAGTTTCTGAAAAATGAAGTTTATCGCCAGACTGTATCCGTTTGTCCTGTTTGTTAGTTTGTGTGCTGCTCAGGAGCCGACTGCCCCTGCGGTGGTTGCAGTGCCTCAACAGACAGGGGTAACCATTCTTTCGTACAAGACTATCGGTACGGGGGAAAACGCTGTGTCCCCGGCTGATTTTGAGCGTGAAATGCTCTACCTCCGGGAATCAGCTACTCCGGTTATCAGTCCGACGGATTATCTGGCATGGCGTCAGGGCAGAAAGCAGTTGAGCGGTCACGCTGTGTTGTTGACCTTTGAAACGACAGATGCAGATTTTGCACAGTATGCCCTACCGGTGCTCAAGCGCTGCGCCTTCCCCTACATGGTGATGAGTGGGGATGCTGCTTTGCCCGGGACAAGCTGTAGTCAGGTGACCGGGGATGCATCGTTCGCGCACGCGGTGAACTTTGATTCCTCTTCACCCGATGATGAAGTGCTGGAAAATGTGAAAGCATGCACTCCGGCTGTGCAGTTGGTGCCGCAGAATGTGGTGCTGCCCGATTTCTCCGATGATGATGTGGCTGAGGAAGTAAGCGAAGAAGAAGCTGATTTAGTAGCCGACCCCGCCGGCACTGCACCGTTGCCCTCGACTAAACCGTTGCCACCTGAAGTGCCCGAGCCCGCACCTGCCGAGCTCGTACCTGCCGAGCTCGCACCTGTCGAGCCCGCACCTGCCGAGCCTGTGCCTGCCGAGCCTGCTCCTGCTGAGCCTGCACCTGCCGAGCCCGCACCTGCCGAGCCTGCACCTGCCGAGCCTGCGCCTGCCGAGCCTGCACCTGCCGAGCCTGCGCCTGCCGAGCCTGTGCCTGCCGAGCCTGCACCTGCCGAGCCTGTACCCGCCGAGCCTGGACCTGCCGAGCCCTCGCCCGCTGAGCCGGTTCCCGCTGAGCCAGCTATGCAGGATGATATGCCAGCCGTGACGCCTTCTCTCGGTACCTTGGGTAAGCGTACTCCTGATGGCGATTGGGTGACTGCTCAATTTAAGCAGCCGCTGGTTCCACGCGAGGAAACTCAGGTGGCTGTTCTCGGTTATCATAATTTCAGCAAGACCAAGACCTGCACTGAAATGCGTATGAGTACGGCTGATTTCTGCCGTCAGATGCAGTTTATCAAGGACTCCGATATCTGCGTGATATCCATGCAGGACTTCCTGGAGTGGCGTCATGGCACGCGCCGTCTGCCGGCAAAGTGTGTGCTCATTACCATCGATGATGGCTGGAAGAGTGTGTATTCCGATGCCTATCCCGTGCTGAAGGCATACGGCTACCCGTTCACCCTGTATCTTTATACACGGTATATCAACGTGAAGGGTGACTCGATGACTTCTGAGCAGATTCAGGAAATGATGGCTCATGGTGCCACTATCGGCAGCCACTCCTCCAACCACCTCTACCCCAGTAAGTGGAAACGCTACAAGCAGGATTCCGCAGAGTACGCGGCCCAGCTTCAGAAAGAATTGGTGGATTCCCGTACCAAGCTCATGAGTATGTTCGGGAATTGCTCCACATACTGCTATCCCGGCGGCTACAATACCCCGCCCATGCATGAAGTGCTGGGCACAGCCGGTTATCAGGCCGCTTTTACCGTGCTCGAGAAGAAAGTACAGTGCGAGGAAGTGCAATTCCAGGTGCACCGCTACATGGTGTTCGGTACCAATCACGAGATTTTCCGCCGTGCCGTGAACTTCGGTGGTCAGGAGAACGTTGCAGCCACGCGTGTTGCCATTGCCGCAGCCGAAAAGCCGGCCCGTGAGTTTTTCCCGTCGGCATTTGAAGGGTGCACGAACATGACAGTTTTCGCGCCTCCCTCTCCCAAAAAGCCCGCTGCCAAAAAGACAGCCGTTAAAAAGACTGCAGCCAAGTCAAAAGCCAAGACTACCCCAAAAGCCGCACCTGTGCCCGAAGCTGAGCCTTCACCGGCACCTGCTGCAGAGCCCATACCTGTCGGGAAATTGCCGTAAGTGATTTTTTTGACCTTGCATTACCCTGCGGGTGATGGTAAGCTTGCAGTATGAAGAAACTCATTACTGCTCTTTTTCTGCTGTTTTCTCTTTGTCTGCCCGGAGTGCAGGCTGATTCCGGTCGTGCTGATGAGGTAATAGACGGGCTGTTGAAAGTAGGGGTGCAAGCTCTGAGAGTGCATCAGGAAAGTCGTGCTGCCAAATCTGCGGCTGAGCCTGCTGTACCTGAGCCCGAAGTGACGGCAGAAAGTGGCAAGCGCACCTGGCGCGACCGGGGGCGGGAGGCTCTCAGCACTCTTGTAACCGGTACTGCTGACGGACTGGGGGATAAGCCGCTCTCTGAAGTTCTGTCAGGTGCTGTGAAAAGTGCCGTTGATACGCTGATAGATGAGTACAAGGAGCAGTACAAGCAAGAGGGGCGGGAGTATGCTAAGGAGGTGGGCGACAAAATTGTGACCCGCGTCATCAATGACCCCAAGATTTCCCACTCCATTTATTCTCTGCAGGCCTTGTGCTGGGGTGTCATCATATATCTCACGCTGGTAACACTGGTGATGGTGTTCAGCCTGCTGCACCTCAAACGCTCAAACAATAAGCTCCTCGCAGTGATGCAGGAGCTCAGAAAGAATAAATCAGGAAGTTGAACTTCTGTTTACTGTGCCAGAGCACTCAGCAGCTTGCTGTGTATGCCGCCGAAACCGCCGTTGCTCATGACCAGCAGCACATCGCCGGGGTGTACATGTGAAACAACGTGTGCCACGATGTCTTCAATGCCGCTGCCCAGATAGCACTCGGTGCCCATTTCGGTAATGTCGCGGCAGAGTTTTTCTTCATCCAGTCGCTCTTCCGGGCGCAGGCGCTTGTGGTTCTCCACCGGGGAAATGACAGCGAAGTCTGCGGTGGCAAGTGCATCCGCCAGTTGCTGCTGGAACAGATTGCGAATGGTAGTGTTGCTGCGGGGGTCGAAGAGTACCCACAGGCGGCTCTTGGGATAGCGCTGACGCAGGCCTTCCACGGCCTGACGAATGGCTGTGGGATGGTGGGCAAAGTCATCGACCACTGTCACGCTGTTGACTGTGCCGCGAACCTCCTGACGGCGAGCCACACCCTCAAAGCTCAGGAAAGCTGCACGAATCTGGTCGGGAGTTAACCCGGCATTGCGGGCGGCACAGGTTGCCATGGCGGCGTTGCGTATGTTAAAGTCGCCAATCATGGGTATGCTGTAACTCTCGCCGTCCAGAGTAAAGGAACTGCCGTCGGTACGGTGCTCGATATCAGTGATGCGTAAATCTGCATTCTCCCCCATGCCCACGCTCACCATCTTCACCATTTTAAGCTCTTCAGCGGCATGTGCCTGCACATCGGCGCAGTTCGGGCAATCGGCATTGATGAACACAACACCCGTGCGGGGAACCACGCGCAGCAGGCGCTTGAAGGAGAGCTTAATCTCCTCCACATTGGCGTAGATGTCGGCGTGATCCATCTCGATGTTGTTGATGATGACAACCTCGGGCAGGTAATGCAGGAACTTGGAGCGCTTGTCGAAGAACGCGGTATCGTATTCATCGCCCTCGAGTACGCAGAAGTCGGAATCGGTGAATCGCCCGCCGCGCCCGAGATTGCGGGCTATGCCGCCAATCATGAAACTGGGGTTCATGTCGTTGGCTTCCATCATCCAGGCCAGCATACTGGTCGTGGTGGTTTTGCCGTGGGTGCCGGTTACCACGTAATTGTGCTTACCCCACAGGAAGAACTCCTTCATGGTTTCGGGCAGGCTCATGTAGCGAAGGTTGCGCTCCAGCACGGCCTCCACTTCGGCATTCCCTCGGCTCATGGCATTGCCAATGACAATCATATCGGCCTCAGCAGGAATGTTTTCGGGCTTGTAACCCTGGAAAATCCTTATTCCCTCACTTTCCAGGAATGTCGACATGGGCGGGTAGACATTGGCATCAGTGCCGGTTACGGTGTAACCCTTGCGGGCCATGGCAGATGCCACAGCACCCATCGCGGTGCCGCAGATTCCGAGGAAGTGTACGTGCTTCATAAATTTTAGAGTCTGAGAGGTGAGCAAGGTTAACGTATTCCGGGGCATTTTGCAAGCGTTTTTTATGTTCGCCTGTATGCTCTTTTGTTATAGCTCGGTTTTCGCTTGACGTCGCAGATTATATTCTGTATGATGCCGATGATGAAACTCCCTGTTAGCCAGATGCTTCCACTCCTTCTGCTTGCAGCCTGTACCTTACAGCCACAGCCGGAGCTTGCGAAAGAAGTTTTCATGGAATCACCCTGCGTGAAGGTAACGTGGGCGGGCACTCCCGGCACGGTGAACGGTGTGACGCTGCGCCCGGGGCCGGAGGAATGGAGTCGGCGGAATCCGGTCGGTATTTACAAGGCTGATGGGGATGCATGTAGGGGAGAACTACTGATCATACCCTACACCCTGCATGGGGGGCATGGTACCACGGCGCAGTTGTATGCGGCGGTATATGTGTCACAGCCGTGGTTTGTGGGCTATGCCCGTGCGCAGATTACCGCCCCGCTGCACTACCGGCGGGGTATGTTGGCTCTTACGGCAGATTGTACGTTTGATGAGCTGATGCCGGAATATGGTGTGCTGAAAATGGCCGAGCAGCATCCCTTGGTTCTGGTGGATGCGGAGGGGGAGCCCTATACTCGCTGCGAGTTGAAACCCGCGGTTGAACCACACGGTACAGATTACCCCGGCGGTTATTTTCAGAATCGCCGCAAGGGTGCCGGCGAGTGGGATGGTTTGTTGCTGCTGAAGCAGGATTTCGGTGGGGAGGGGGACACCGCCTTTTGGTTTAATATCGTGCGTGTGGAACAGCCAGCACCCGGAGCTGTGCCGGTCGTCACTGTACTGCACGGACTGCAGCGCCGCGGTAACTCCCTGACCGATTCCTCCGGCCACGTCCACTATACTGTTCACCGCGGTGCTCTTCATGATTCTTCCGGCCGAAAATTCCCGGAAATGCAGCTCAATCCGGTCATTCCTGTGGAGCGCTCGGCGAATGCACCGTAATTCTTTCATAAAACGCTTTGTATGCCCCTGTAGGCGCTGTAATGTGGTGTGGGCTGGGGGAATAGGGGGTGCGGGATATGACGCGCTATAGGGCATATTGCGGCAAAAAAACGGCCACAATGACATATTATATAATTGACGCGCGCGTATACGCGCGTATAATGGCCGCCGTATGACTGAAAACACCACGGCCCCCGAGGACACCGAGACGGTGGTTACGACCGGGGCACAGCAAGAGTACAGCGCGGCGCAGATTGACAAGCTGGAGGGCCTGGAGGCCGTCCGTAAGCGCCCGGGCATGTACATAGGCGATCCTGATGAGCGCGGCCTGCATCACTGCGTATTTGAGGTGCTCGATAACTCCATCGACGAACACCTGGCCGGCTACTGCAGCAAGATTATCATTCAGATTCACGAGGGCGGCACCATATCCGTGATTGACAATGGCCGTGGTATTCCCGTGGATATGCACCCGAAGTTCGGCATACCCGCCGTGGAGCTGGTGCTGACCAACCTGCATGCCGGCGGTAAGTTCGGGCAGGGTGCCTATAAGTACTCCGGTGGTCTGCACGGTGTGGGTGCTAAGTGCGTGAACGCCCTTTCCGACTTCTTCAAGGCCGAGGTTCGCCGTGACGGCAAGCGCCACGTCATCACCTTCGAGCGTGGTAAGACGACCGAGAAGCTGCATGTGGTGGGAACCTGTCCCGAAGGTCAGACCGGTACGGCTATCACCTTCCTGCCCGACCCGACCATTTTCACCGACACCACGGAGTTCAAGTTCGACCTGCTGGGGCGCCGCCTGCGCGAGCTCGCCTTCCTGAACCCCGGCCTTATCATCGAACTGGTAGATGAGCGCAGCGGTCAGGAGCGTACCGAGACCTTCTACTACAAGGACGGTATCAAGGAGTTCGTGAACCAGCTGGGTGAGAACAAGACCTTGGTGACGCCTGAGCCCATCGCCATGAACGGCGTGCGCCATATTGAGGTGGAGTACGACGGCAAGACCATGGAGGATGATGTGATTGTGGACGTGGTCATGCAGTACAACGACAGCGACCGCTACCAGATTCTCTGCTTTGCCAACTCTATTTTCAATGGTGACGGTGGTACTCACTACTCGGGTTTCCGCAGTGCCCTTACGCGTGTTATCAACAACTACGCCAAGAGCAACAACCTGCTCAAGGACAAAGACCCCAGTCTGAACGGCGATGACGTGCGCGAAGGTCTGGTGGCTGTCATCAGCGTGAAGATGCCCAACCCCCGCTTCTCCTCCCAGACCAAGGATAAGCTCGTGAACACCGAGATTGAAGGTGTGGTGAGCAGCGTGGTGTATGAGGAGCTCAAGGAGTTCTTCGAGGAGAACCCCGCTGTGGCCAAGGTTATCATTGATAAGTGTCTGATTGCCTCCCGTGCCCGCGAGGCCGCCCGCAAGGCCCGTGAAAGTGTGCGCAAGAGCGCTATGACCGTGGGCGGCGGTTTGCCCGGTAAGCTGGCTGATTGCTCCAACCGTGACCCGCAGAAGTGCGAGCTCTTCATTGTGGAGGGTGACTCTGCAGGTGGTTCCGCCAAGACGGCCCGCGACCGCCGCACGCAGGCTATTCTGCCGCTGCGCGGTAAGATTCTCAACGTGGAGAAAGCACGCCTCGACAAGGCTCTGGGCAGCGAGACGATTCAGAACATCATTACCGCTATCGGTGCCGGTATAGGCGATGGTGAGGGTGAGGGCTCCTTTGACCTCAGTAAGGTGCGCTATCACAAGATTATTCTGATGGCCGATGCTGACGTTGACGGTGCTCACATCTGTACGCTGTTGCTCACGCTCTTCTGCCGTCACATGCCGCAGCTGGTGCGTGCCGGCTACCTGTACATCGCCCAGCCGCCGCTTTATCGCGTGATTCACCGCAAGGTCGAGCAGTACGTGCAGGATGAGGTCTCCCTCAACCGCAAGCTCATTTCTCTGGGCGGCGGTGATGTGGTGCTGCGCACTCCTGACAAGAGCCGCGAGTTTGACGCCGATTCCCTCATGGGGATTCTCGAAACCCTCATTTCCCTGCAGAAGTACGAGGGCAGCGTGGCCAGTCACGGCGGCGATTTCCGCGACCTGCTGCGCCATCGTGCCGCAACGGGCAACTTCCCGCAGTATCTGGTGAAGGTGCGCTGCGGTAATGATGAGGAGGTGCAGTACTTTGCCGATATGGACAGCCTGACGGCGTTCTCGGACGAGAACCGTGACCTCTTCCTGTTCGGCGAGCCCACCGAGGAGGAACTGGCCGCCAACCCGCTGCCGGTGCGCGAGGGACCCAGCCGCCGCTCTCTGCTGCATGAGCTGCACGAGGCCAAGGCCATTACTCGCGTGCTTGCACGTCTGGAGGAGTTCGGGATTGCCGGTGATCACTTGCTCAATGATGACGAGCCCGTATTCGAACTGGTGGAGAAGTCCAGCACGGTGACCCCCATCAACTACGTGCCCGACATCCTCACCCGCGTGCTCGATATCGGCCGTCGCAGCGTGACCATCACCCGATTCAAAGGTCTGGGTGAAATGAACGCCAAGGACTTGTACGACACCACCATGGATCCCGAGAAACGCGAGCTGCTGCGTGTGCGTCTGGATGACGACAACTCCGTGCAGGCCGACAAGATGTTCTCCATCCTCATGGGTGACCTGGTGGAGCCCCGCCGCCGTTTCATTGAGGACAACGCCCTCAACGTCCGCAACCTCGATGTGTAAACCCTAACCGTTTTATTTCTGAATTATGAGCGAATCTAGAATCCGCCCGGTAGACGTGGCAGAGGAGGTCTCCCGCAGCTTCCTTGACTACTCCATGTCTGTGATTATCTCCCGCGCTCTGCCGGATGCGCGTGACGGTCTGAAACCCTCTCAGCGCCGTGTGCTCTACGCCATGCACGAGTTGGGATTGGTACCCAGCAAGGGCACGGTGAAGTGCGGTCGTATTGTGGGTGACACCATCGGTAAATACCACCCGCACGGCGATGCTTCCGCCTACGGCACACTGGTGAACATGGCTCAGCCCTGGTACATGCGCGATGTGCTGGTGCTCGGTCAGGGTAACTTCGGTTCCCCCGAAGGTGACCCCCCCGCTGCCTACCGATACACCGAGGCCAAGCTGAGCCACCTGGGCCTGTCCCTCATGGATGACCTGGACAAGGACACCGTGGACTTCCAGCCCAACTATGATAACAGTACCTCCGAGCCCGTAGTGTTCCCCTCGGCATTCCCCAACCTGCTGGTGAACGGCGGTCAGGGTATCGCTGTGGGTATGGCTACGAACATGGCTCCCCACAACCTCGGTGAGGTGGTGGACGGTGTGTGCGCCTATATCGATAATCCCCTTATTACCAGTGAGCAGCTGCGCGCTTATATTAAGGGACCTGACTTCCCCACCGGCGGCTATGTGCTGGGTTATAAGGGGATTGACAGCTACTTCCGCACCGGGCGTGGCAGTGTGCGTATGCGTGGTAAGATTGAGGTCGTGACCAATGAGAACGGCCGCGAGTTCCTGCACATTTCCGACGTGCCCTACGGTGTGAACCGTGCCGTGCTGCAGGAGCGTATCGCCGAGCTGAGCCGCGACAAGGTCATTACCGACATTGCCGGTATGCGCGACCTGACGGACTACATCGAAATCGAGCTCAAGCGTGATGCCCGCCCGCAGGTGGTCATCAACCAGCTCTACAAGCTCACCAGTCTCGATACTTCTTTCGCCGTCAATATGCTGGCCATTCATGAGGGGCGCCCCAAGGTACTCACCATGAAGGATGCCATCAACTTCTACGTTGAGCACCGTCGTGAGGTGATTGTACGCCGTACCAAGTACCTGCTGCGCAAGGCTGAGGACCGCGCTGAGGTGTTGGAGGCCTACCTCATCGCCCTCGCCAACCTCGACGAGTTTATCCGCATCATCCGCGATTCCCGCAACCGCGAGGACGCCCGCAACCGACTGATGGCCTTCCGCTTCCCCGTGTCACTGGCCAAGGGCTTGGGTATTCTCATTCACAGCCAGCCCTCTGTACAGGGGGATGACTACGTGTTCACCGAGCGTCAGGTGAATGCCATTCTTGACCTGCGTCTCTACCAGCTGACCGCTCTGGAAAACGATAAGATTTCTGACGAGTACAAGAAGCTGCTGGAGCTCATCGAGGACTATCTGGACATTCTGGCCAACGAGAGCCGCGTGCTCGGCATTGTGAAGGATGAGCTGCGCGCCATCAAGGAGAAATACGCCACTCCGCGTATGACCCACATCATTCCCTTCGAGGGCGACATGGCCATTGAGGACCTCATTCCCAATGACTCCATGATTGTGACCATCTCGCACAGCGGTTACATTAAGCGCACCAATTCCGATGAGTACCGCCTGCAGGCTCGCGGCGGTAAGGGTATTAAGGCTGCTACCACCAAGAGCAAGAAGGATGCCAACGACTACGTGGAGCACCTCTTCGCCGCACAGAATCACGACTACATCATGTTCTTCACCAACACAGGCCGTGTGTACGTGGAGCGTGTGTATGAGATTGACGAGGCCGCTCGAAGTGCTCAGGGCCGCTCCATTAAGAACTTGCTGGATATGCAGGCGGATGAGCGCATTGCCGCTATTCTGCGCCTGGAGCGCAAGGTGAGCGAGGATGGCAAGGATGTCACCTTTGCCGCGGGCTCGGGTAATGTGGTATTCGCTACCATGGACGGTACGGTCAAGAAGACGGCTCTCAACGACTTCGTGAACTACCGCAAGGCCGGTATCATTGCCATTAACCTCGAGGAGGGCAACTCCCTGGTGAACGCTGTGCTTACCACCGGCGAGCAGGATGTTATCATCGTGACGCACAACGGCATGAGCATTCGCTTCAACGAGAGCGATATGCGTACCCAGGGCCGTAACACAATCGGCGTGCGCGGTATTAAGCTGCGCGAGGGCGACTACGTGGTGGCCATGGCTGTGGTGCCCGAGGGCGAAACGGCAATCGCTGCAACAGATGAGGCCGGGGAGCCGGTAGAAACGGACGCAGCCACTGAGGAGCAGACAGCAGCCCACTCGCTGCTTGTGGTTTCCGAGAACGGTCTTGGCAAGCGTACACGATTCGGCGAGTATCGTCTGCAGAGCCGTGGCGGTATCGGTATTAAGACCATGAATTGCACCGACAAGACAGGTCTGGTAGTCTCTGCCACGACGGTGACGGATGCCGATGAGCTCATGATTATGACTTCCGGCGGTCAGTCTGTGCGCATGAAGGTCAACTCCATCCGTGAGACCGGCCGAGCCACGCAGGGCGTGAAACTCATCACCCTCAACGCCAAGGAGGCCATTCAGGAGATTACCCTTGTTATCCCCGACGATGACGAGGACGGCGATTCCTCAGCTGATGACGCTGATGCCGTCGTTGACAATTCTGATTCTTCAGAGAGCGAAAACGCCTAATCTCTCCCCCATTGTCAATAAGCAATGTGCAAGCCGCAGCTCCGTCAAGGAGCTGCGGCTTGTCGGTAAAAAGTCTGCAAATAGAAAGTCTTGGCTTCTATTTGCGCGATTGTTATGTAATCTAATTGTATGCAGGCTGTTAAGTTGTCGTGTTTAGATTTTTGACTTTAACATTTCCTCCACGCCTTTGCCGTAGTCGGGGTGGCAGGCGTAACAATGGGCCAGGTGGCGCCGGATGATGAACTCGGGCACGTTGCTCAGAGAGCGTGCTGTATTGTCGAAGAGCAGGCGGCGTTTCTCTGCTGTCAGGAGTTTGAAGAGGGCGCGTGGTTGAGCAAAGTAGTCATCGGGGGTGCCGGCAAAGGGGTAGCGTGCCGCAGGGCCATCCACAGGGAAAGGGGGCTCTTTGTATGCCGCCTGTTCTTTCCATTCCCCGAAACTGTTGGGTTCATAGCTAACTGCACTGCCTTTGTTGTTATCGAACCTCATGAGCCCGTCCTGATGAAAACTGTGGAAGGGGCAGCGAGGTCGGTTGATGGGGAGCATGTCGTGATTGACTCCCAGTCGGTAGCGCTGGGCATCGCCATAGGCAAAGAGCCGCCCCTGCAGCATTTTGTCGGGCGAAAAGCTGATACCCGGCACGATGTTGGCCGGAGTGAATGCGGCTTGTTCCACCTCGGCAAAGTAATTTTCCGGGTTGCGGTTAAGCTCCATTACCCCCACTTCAATGAGTGGGTATTCTGCGTGCGGCCATATTTTGGTGAGGTCAAAGGGATTGAAGGGAAATTTTTCTGCCTGAGCCTGAGTCATGATTTGCACGCAGAGCGTCCATCGGGGGAAATCACCCGCCTCGATAGCTGCGAAGAGGTCATGCCCGGAGCTGTCGGGGTCTTTGCCATTAATGACGGCAGCTTCGGCATCGCTCAGGCAGCGTATACCCTGCTGACAAACAAAGTGGAACTTACACCACACTCGCTCGTTTGCTGCATTGATAAAGGAATAGGCGTGACTGCCGAAGCCGTGCATGTGGCGGAAATCGCTTGGTATACCGCGATCGCTCATGGTAATGGTAACCTGGTGAAAGCTCTCGGGTAACGAGGTCCAGATATCCCATTTTGCCGTATCGTCCTTGCGACCTGTCTGCGGGTTGCGGTGCAGGGCATGATTGAGGTCCGGGAACTTCAACGGGTCACGAATGAAGAAGACCGGGGTATTGTTGCCCACCAAATCCCAGTTACCCTCATCCGTATAGAACTTAACGGCAAAACCGCGGATGTCCCGGTCGGCATCCCAATAGCCGCGTTCCCCCGCTGCCGTGGAAAAGCGTACGAATACCGGCGTTTTTTTGCCGACGGCAGAAAACAGTGCTGCCCGGGTGTAGCGTGTGATATCCTGAGTCACAGTGAACGTGCCGTGTGCACCCCAGCCCTTGGCGTGCATGCGCCGCTCGGGCAGAACTTCGCGGTTCATGTGGGCCATTTTCTCCAGGTGCCAGACATCCTGAATGAGTTGCGGTCCATGCGGACCTGCTGTGAGGGTGTTGTTGTTATCCGCCACCGGGGCTCCGGCGGCTGTCGTTAATTGATGAGGGTCAGTCATGGTAAGGGCATTCTGAACGGAAATGCTCCCTATTGCAAGAGGTTAGAGCTGACTGTTATGAAGTAGTGTGAGTCTGAGATAAATATGGCGCCTGAAATCACAAAAAACGCTTGCTAAACGCCCCTTGACCCTGTATGCTGAGCGCGTGAACGTCTTTTCTACCTGCTGGAACAGTTCGCGCCATACCGATGGCGCTGCCATGTGCGAGGAAATCAAGGAGCTTGGTTTTGAGTATATCGAGGCTTCCCACGGTTTGTCTCTTTCGCTTATGCCGGGGCTGATGAAGGCCGTGGATGAGGGGCGCATACGCGTGGCCGGTGTTCATAATTTCTGCCCGGCTCCCATTGATGTGCAGGGGGACGCACCGGATGCGTTCCGCTTTACCTCACACCGCCCGGAGCAGCGGGAGCGAGCTATGCGCCTGAGTATGGAAACGCTGCTTGTTGCGGCTCGACTGGAGGCTCGATATGTGGTGCTGCACATGGGCGAGGTTGAGTTGTTCCAAGGTCACGATTGTACCCGCGAGTTACAGCGCATGGTGCGAAACGGCTACAGGGATTCACTTGAATATGCCCGGCTGAAGGGCAAGTATGTGCGCAAGCGCATGCGCCTGGCCCGCGTGTACTACGAGCGCGCCCGTGTTGCCCTGCATAAGCTGGCAGAGCGTGCCGAGAAACTCAATCTGGTGCTGGGAGTAGAGGGGCGCAGCCATTTTGAGCAGGTGCCCGGTGAATTGGAAATGCCCACTCTGCTGGCCGAGTTCGCGGATAATCCGCATGTGCGCTACTGGCACGATTTCGGTCATATTCAGCGCAAGCATAATCTGCTCCTGCTCAACCATGACCAATATCTCAAACGACTGAAGCCGCACATTTACGGTGCTCATGTCAATGACGTGCAGTGGCCACAGCGCGACCACCGTGCTCCCTTCATGGGGGGCGATGTGGATTTCGATACCCTTCTGCCGCGCTATTTCACGCAGGCTATGCCGCTGACCTGGGAGTTATCCTCCTCGGTCTCGAAGGACGCTATTCTGACTGCCAAACAACGCTGGGATGCCCTGCATGACTCCCTTCCGCAAGAATGAGAGAAGCCATCACCCAGTCTGTGCTGCAACTCTGCGCAGAGCAGGGGGCTACTCCCTTGCTGATTTGCCTGACCGGTTCGCGGGCCTATGGCTGCCACTGCCCGACCAGTGATTACGATGTGCGCTTTATTTATGCTTACCCGACCGACCGTTATTTTGCTCTGACCCCGCCTCCGGATGAGCTTCGGCTGCCGGATGGCGATGTGCTGGGCTTCGAGTTGGGTAAGTTCCTGCGAATTATTCGCAAGAGTGGGTGGAATGCCCACGAGCTGCTGTATGCTCCGGTGTGGCTGGAACACCCCTGTGTGGAGGAGCTGCGTGCCGTGTGTGCTCCTGTGCTGTGTCCCGGTGCAATGGCCCATGGGTTGATGAGCGGTGCCCATGTGTATGCTCGCAGGTTGCTTTATCTGCCGCAGGGGGAGGCCGGCACCATGCGCGAGTGCAAGTTGAGCATCGGTACGCTGCGTATGCTGCTCTCTGCCTGCTATGTTCTGCGGCATAAGCGCTTTTACCCCTTGCAGCTTACTGAGTTGATGCAACAGGTCGGCACTCCCGAACAAGAGTTACTGATGGCTCAGCTGGTGAGTTGCCGAGCTCAGGAGCAAGTGCCCGAACCTCATGTTCTTGCCGCCGTCCGTCGCAACTGTGAGCAACTGCAGCAGCAACTGCCAGCGACGCCGCTCCCTCAGGAGCCCCTGCCTGATGAATGCAATATGAATGATTTTTATGCACGCGTCGTCAAATCTTTAACCTAAGTTACCACTATGATAAGAACATCTGTTACCGCATTGATGATATTGGCTGCCGGTGTGCTCAGTGCCGCCGGTACTGCCGAGGGCTCTCCGGCTTGTGTCGAAACCCTGCTGTGTGATGCCGTGAAGCCTGAGGATGCCGCTCTCTTTGACAAATACTTCGGCAGTGAAATGGCTCCTGTAGAGAAGGGCTGGGATAGTGAGACTCTCACAGAGTATTCATCTTCCTGGGGGTACAATGAAGCCCGTAAACCTGTTTTGCGCGAACATATCATGCAGCTGTCAGAGGATGGCTGCACGCTGCGCTATCTGAGCTGTGTGCGATTCAGAGATTCAGATGGACGCCGGGTGAATTACAAGGAGCGTGTGCAGCATGCAGTGCTTCCTTATGTATTCATGAGCAATTTGGTGGATATCGTTGACTTTAATGATGAACGGGTGTATTTCGATATTGTGAAGTTTAATTCGCAAACAAGACAGATAGAAGGTATTGAACAGAAAAGCTGGAGCCGACGCGAGCTCAAACCGTCCCGAGATCCCCTTTCTGATGACGAGAAAGCGTTCTTCGATGAGTTGTTCCCCACTACAAAATTGCGCCGTACTCCTGTGAGCTGGAATGCTGAAAGGCGTGTTATTTATTCTGCTCAGGGGTGGAGTCGTGGAAATCTATATGAACTCAAAGGAACACTCAAAACTGTGGCAGCAGATGGCAGTAGCTGTCGCATAGCTCACAAGGCTCTCGAACGCAGCGGCAATTTCAAAGCCACTTGGCGCCCCTCGGCTTATTCTCCCCACATGGTGGTGCCATTCGTTTTCGTACAACTGGGTGAATATCTGGAGCTTCACATCGAGAAGTTTCATCCGCAAACGGGTGACTATCTGGGTAGCCGAACTCTCTACTATTATTTCCGTTCGCTCGAACCGGCGATGGAGAAAGAAACATTGCTGTCCACTGAGCAGTGAGTTGTGAGATACACG
Source organism: Akkermansia sp. (assembly GCA_017471985.1). Classification (GTDB taxonomy): domain Bacteria; phylum Verrucomicrobiota; class Verrucomicrobiia; order Verrucomicrobiales; family Akkermansiaceae; genus Akkermansia. Next base: position 20,409 of record JAFURE010000086.1, read on the forward strand.
CGTTGGCGCAATCTGGAAGTGCCAATTCGTTGATATACAAGTTGCCCGGCTTCGCCGTGGCAGGCAAATTATAATTGACTTGTCTATCTTTTTCCCCGATAAACTCCCATTTAGCTCTCAAATAGATTTAACCCTCTAATTGTTGGTATATGAAAAAGCCGCAGCGGGTTACGCTGCGGCTTTTGAAATTCACGATGGTTCGAGCGAACAAATCAGAACATCTTGGTGTCGTCACCGAAGGAAATGCCGATTTCCTTGGCGGCTTCGACCAGCTGGCTCTTGCTGTCCACGAGGTGCAGGGTACGCACAGCCTCTTCGATGGGCATGGAAACCATGTCCACACCGTGCAGAGCAACGGTCTCGCCGAACTTGCCCTCATCGATGAGGTCAATAGCCTTGGCACCACAGCGCACGCCGAGTACGCGGTCGTAGGGAATGGGGCTGCCGCCGCGCTGAATGTGACCGAGCACGCAATAACGTGTTTCGATACCGGTGATGGTTTCGAGCTTGGTGGACAGGAAGGAGGCAATACCACCCAGTCGCACCTCGCCCTTGGTCTCTTCATCGAGCGTGAGCAGCTTGCCGCCAATCTTGGCGCCTTCACTTACCACAATGATGATTTCGCGTTGGCCCAGAGCCTTCAACAGCTCAACCTTACGCACGATTTCCTCGAGCTTGAACTCGATTTCGGGCATCAGGATGACGTCTGCACCACCGGCAATACCGCCGTACAGTGCAATCCAGCCGGCGTGGCGGCCCATCACCTCAACCACCATCATGCGCTTGTGGGAGTCAGCCGTGGTGCGCAGGCGGTCCAGGTTCTCACTTACCACAGACACAGCGGTCCAGAACCCGAAGGTGTAGTCTGTAGCACCCAGATCATTGTCGATGGTCTTGGGCACACCCACGATGGGCAGGCCGATGGCTCGCAGCTCGTTGCCGATGGTCTGGGAACCGTCGCCACCCACCACGATGAGGGCTTTCAGCCCCAGACGGTCAACAGTGGCCTTGCTGCGGGCAAGCACATCTTCAGCAATCTGCATGCGGCCACCTACACCGCTCTTCACGGTGAAGTTACCCTTGTTGACAGTGCCGAGGATGGTACCGCCGCAGGAGCGGACGTTGTGGCAGTTCTCGGGAGTAAGGATTTTCCATCGCTCGTTTTCGGGAGTGGAGAGCAGGCCCTCGAAGCCATCGTAGAAGCCGTAGACAGTCCAGCCGCGGGCGGTTGCAGCACCCACTGCGCCTTCAATCACGGCGTTGAGTCCGGGGCAGTCGCCACCGGCGTTAAGAATACCGATATTCATGACGATAAATGTTTAATGAGGCAGAATAATGAATTTGGAATGATCCGTGAAGTCGTTGGAACGCTGCCAGTCCTCCCAGCTCTTCCAGCTGTCGCGCAGCAGATTGGTAGCCGTGCGGTAACGCTGTTCCGAGGTGGGCATGCCGGCCACAACGACAAGCAGGCGCTGACCATAGGTGGCAGGCTTGCCGGTGCGGGGGTCGGTCATTTTGACAGAGGAGCGTGTGCTGGTGGCAATCAGGCAGCAGCCGGCTGTTTGTGAACGGGCTGCTTTCACTCCATCCACATTGTCATAGGAGAGCATGCGGTTGGAGTTCTGAATCACGACCTGACGCACCTGACCATAGGCATTGGTAATAGTGGCGGTGTGTGACTTCTTGGAACTGATTCCTTTGAATGCCGGTTTTTCGATTGCGTACATACCCATGAGTGCCAGATCTCGGGTGGAGGCCAGAGACACCACGGCACCGTTGCTGCCCTTGAATCGTGTGGCGTTCATACCGATGGCGGCTGCCATCTGGTTCATCTGCGCTACGAAAGCCCCTTCAGGGTCAATCAAGCTCAGCGTAGCACCGCAGGCATGTGCCAGAGTAGCGGCAGAGGCACTGTCGTCCCACATGATGGTGGAGTGCAGGGCATCTCTCAGGCTGATTCGGTCGCCCGGGCGAAGATGAAGCAGGTTAGTGGCAGGCCACTGGCAGGCTGCGGCAGGTACCACAAGCTGGGTGTCCATGCTCACATTCTTCGAGTTGACCCAGTCGAGTACCACAATGGCGTTGGCCACATTGGCCAGCATGCCGATGGGGCGGCGTTCGTTCGGGTTGGCTGCGTAGAGTATGCGGCCTGAGTTCGTTTCCATGGCCACATAGCTGGGGCGCATGTTTGCGGCGGTCGGGCCGTTGAACATCTGTACACATGAACTGAGCAGGGCTGCCCCCGCGCAGATCAAACCGGCAATTCTGGTGGTCAGTTTTTTCATTCCTTTGTTTTAGTAGTCTTTCGGGGCTTCGCTGCAGGTGTGGGGTTTTCTGCAGCCTGTTCTGCAGGCTTGCTGCCGAATATATCCTCGGGGCGACGGTCGCCGAAGATGATGCCCAGATCACGGGCTGTGCGCACAATCTGGCTGTCAGCCGATACCATACGGGGCTTGGCAATAGCCTGAGAGATGGGAACGCTGTCTACGTTGAGTCCATTGAGCACTACAGTGCGACCGAAGTTGCTCTGCTCAATGAGCTTAACAGCTTCAACGCCGAAACGAATGCCGAGAATTCGGTCGAACGGGCAGGGACTGCCACCGCGCTGGGTGTGACCGAGCACGCAATAGCGTGTTTCGATGCCGGTCATTTCCTCGAGCATTTTGGAAAGGCGATTGCCGATACCGCCGAGTCGTTCGTCACCGTTGTCCTTGTTACGTACGGTCACGAGCTTACCGTTGAGCTTGGCACCTTCTGCCACAACCACGATGATTTCGCGCTGTCCCTTAGCCTTGCGAGCCTTCACGCAGTCAACGACGTTCTGCAGGTCAAAGGGAATCTCGGGAATGAGAACGACATCTGCCGCAGAGGAGATGGCGCTGTGAAGAGCAATCCAGCCGGACTGGTCACCCATGACTTCCACCACCATCATACGCTGGTGGGCATTGGCCGTGGTGCGAATGCGGTCAATGGACTCGCTCACTACGGATACAGCACTCTGGAACCCGAAGGTGTAGTCGGAATCGGGGCAAAGGTCGTTGTTGATGGTCTTGGGAATGGAAATCACCGGCAGACCTTCTTCGGAGAGGAGGTTGGCCGTGCGGGCCGAACCGTTACCGCCGATAACTGCCAGAGCCTGAAGACCCAGAGCCGAAATCGTCTTAGTCGCCTTGGCCATAATTTCCGGCTCTACGCGGGGAATGCCCAGCTTGTTGATGACAACCTGGAAGTTACCCGTATTGGTGGTACCGAGGATGGTGCCGCCATGTGAGCGGATTTTATGCGTTTTCATGGGGGTAAGCATCTCATAACGGCGACCGCCCTCCGTGGGGAGCAGGCCTTCAAAGCCGTCATGGAAGCCGATTACACGCCAACCGCGGCTGTAGGCCGCGGAGACGTAACCCTCAATAACTGCGTTGATGCCAGGGCAATCACCGCCTGAATTGAGAATACCGATAATCATACTGTTTTACTTGTTGTGAATCTCGTTGTTTTACTGAGCGGGAACGGCATTCGGAATGGCGCCCAGATAGTGAGCGCAGCACCAGAGGGCACGGGGGTGGTGGAAGAAGGATTTCCACATGGAGCCCTTCAGACCGTTGGTTGTTGTGCCGTCCTGATTGCAGTAGCCGAACCACTCGCCGTTTTCCTTGTCCTGCAGGTGTTCGAATGCCCAGTCGTGAATGCGCTGGTGCCACTCGGCGTACTTCTCGTCGCCGGTCATGACGTAGGCGAGAGCCGTACCGATAAGGGCCTCGTCGTGCGGCCACCAGAACTTCATGTTGTGCCAGTATTCCTGCACGGGCTTGTTATAAACGTCGGTGTAGTACAGCAGGCCGCCGTACTTCTTGTCCCAGCCGCGCTCAAGAGCCCAGTCAATCATCTTGCAACCGGTCTCAATCAGAGCCTTGTCGCCACCACGGTAGCGGGCTTCCTCAAGTACAAACCAACCGCCTTCAATGTCGTGACCGGGGTTGAGGGTGCGCTCGTCGAAGTGGTCGATAATGGAGCCGTCGGGGGCAACGTTTTCCATGACTGCTTTCACCTCCTCATGCATGAAGAGGGTGCGCAGGTCATTGATGCAGCGGTCAATCCAGGCGGTCAGGCTGCCATCGGCATCTCCCAGATAGCGGCGCAGCTCCTGTGCGGTCACAATCATAATCATGCGGCAACCCAGGTTCTCGCCGGGGCGATTGCCGGTGCTCTTGGGGGCCATCTTGCCGGGTGTGAAGAAGATGTCGGCATAGATGTCGAACCAGTGGCGGGCGCGCTCGGCGCTCTTGGGGTCACCAGTGGCACCGTAGTGAGCAGCCCAGGCAATGGCGGCAAAACATTCGCTGTAGGCGTAGCGGCGCTTGCGTATGGGGGTGCCGTCTGCCGTCATGTGGAAGTACATGCGCCCGTCGGTGGGGTCCACACACTTCTCTTCCAGGAATTTGAGGGCGCTCTCAGCGTACTCTTTCCATTCCGGGCGTTTCTCGATGCTGTTGTAACAGGTAAGGAGCATCCAGGCCATGCGACCCTGTGCCCATACGTTCTTGTCGGTGTCTACCAGTGTGCCGTCGGCGGCATAGCAATGGTAGAGCCCCCCGTTCTCTGTGTCCAGAGAGCGGGGGAACCAGAACGGCACTACCTCATTGAGCAGCTTGTCTTTGTAGAATTCGCCAAGTGCTTTCGTATCCATAATGAGGCAGGCTCAGGGGTTATTTGTAAATGGCCCAATCGTAGAAGCCGATAGCCTTCAGCTCGCTCTTCAGTGCCTCGAGAGTGGCCTTGTCCTGCTTGCCCATGGGCAGACGAGCCGGGCCGAAGTCAACGCCGGTCCACTCGCTCATGAGGTACTTGCAGCAACCCATGTAGCCCTTGCCGGCGATAATGTTAATCATGGTGACGGAGAGCTGCTGCAGGCGGCGAGCCTCGGCGAGGTCACCTGCATCCACTGCCTTCATGATGTCATCATACAGCTTGGGAGCGTAGTTGAAGGAGGAACCTACACCGCCCTTGGCACCGGTTGCGTAAGCACCCAGGAACCACTCGTCAACACCCCAGGGAATGTCGTACTTGCCGCCGTCGTAGTTAAGGGCGTCCATGTAGAGCGCAAGGTCGGGGTTGGTGAACTTCACGCCGGCGAAGTTCGGGATGGCTGCGGCGCAGGACTCAATCATCTTGCAGGGGTTGAAGCCCACGTGAGTGAGTACAGGGATGTCGTAGAAGTAGAAGGGCAGCTCAGGAGCACCGGAGGCGGCTACGGCCAGGCTCTGGGTGAGCAGTTCTACGCTGCCGGGCTTGAAGTAGCAGGGTGCATTGCTGGCAGTGGCGGTAGCACCGCACTGAGCAGCATAGGCAGCGAGCTCGCGGCCGTCATACACGCAGTTGCCACCGGTGTGTACGATAACGTCGATGCCGTACTTCTTGCCGGCTTCACCCCAGGCAGCCATGTTCTCCTTGCGCTCGGTGAGCTGCATGTGAGCGGACTCGCCGGTGGAACCGGTGATGAAGACAGACTTGATGCCCTGGCTGGCCAGGAACTTAGCCTGCGGATCAACTGCATTGGGGTTGCAGCTGCCGTCAGCGTTCATGGGAGTGTGCGTAGCTGCACAGAGACCGTGAATTTTGAATGTCGTTTCCATAGTAAGATATTTCGGGGGGTGATTTATCCCTGCCACTGTTTTACCCTTTTTTGCCTTTGGTTTCAAGATAAATCTGCTGTTGGCGGGCGTTTGACGTGCTTTTTATGGGGGAAAGAGCGTATTTTGACTGTAGTATCGGGCTTTTTTTTGTTGCAGCGGTGCCGGTCTTGTGCTAGAATACCAGACGTTAAAACTTCTCTCTACATACAGTCATGACAACAGATCACACCATTCGCGGTAAAAAGGTATTTGAGGACGAAATCGCGGCGCTGCAGGCTATCTGCGCCCGGCTTGACGACTCCTTTGTGCAGGCGGTGAATGCCATGCGCAAGGCAATTGAAACCGGTCACAAGATTATTGTGGTCGGTGTGGGTAAGAGTGGTCTTATCGGCAACAAGATTGCCGCAACCCTGACCTCCACCGGTGCTCCCTCCGTTGTGCTCGACTCGATGAACGCCATGCACGGCGATCTCGGCATTGTGCAGGATGGCGATGCCTGTATTGCCATGTCATTCTCGGGCGAGACCTCGGAGCTGCTCACCCTCATGCCCTTCCTGAAGCGCTTCGATATGACCATCATCAGCATGACCGGTAAGTGCACTTCCACCCTTGCCGAGCTTTCTGATGTGGTGCTCGATACCGCTGTTGAGCGCGAGGCTGACCCGCTGAATCTGGCTCCCACCTCATCTTCCACCGCTATGCTGGTGATGGGCGATGCTCTGGCCATGGCTCTGCTCGAGGCTCGCAACTTCACGAAGGAGGACTTTGCCCGCAGTCACCCCGGTGGCTCTCTGGGGCGCGCTCTGCTCATGCGCATATCTGACATCATGCGCAAGGAGTTTGCCACCCAGCCCGAGAGTGCTACTGTGGCTGAGTGTATCATTGCCATGACAAGTGCCCGCGCCGGTGCCTGCGTACTTACCCACCCGGATGGTACACTGGCCGGTGTGTTCACCCACGGTGACTTCGCTCGTGCCTATCAGGCTGACCCCGCCTGCGGTACCCAGCCCGTGGCGGCTCTCATGACAAAGAACCCTGTGTTCGTCGAGGCTGATAAACTGGCTATCACGGCAGTGAAGACCCTGCGTGACCGTCGAATTGATGACCTGGTTGTGTTGGATGCCGATCACAAGCCCGTGGGTCTGATTGACACCCAGGATTTGGTGCGACTCAAGCTCATTTGAGCCTGAATTGCAAAAAAAATCGGTTAAAACGCACTTTAGGCTTGCATTTTGTTCAAAAAAGGTGCATTCTTTGCCGACGCTTTTTGCGAAAGCAAGACATCTTACTAAAATACAAGTTATGAGAAAGTACGACGCACTGATCGTTTTTAACATGAAGGGTTCCGCCACCCTCGATGAGCTGACCGCAGACATCAAGGCCCAGCTTGAGGCCGCCGGCGCCAAGGTTTCTGAGGTTACCAATGTGGGCCGTCGCGAGTTTGCCTACGAGTCTCAGCACCTGAGCCATGGCCAGTACATGCTCTTCGCCTTCGAGGCCGAGCCCACTGTCATCCGCACTGTTCGCGAGGCTCTTGCCATCGACGAGCGCGTACACTACCAGTACTACCGCGCCAAGTAAGCAATACTGCTCACTTGCTGCACGCATAAAGCTTGTTATTTGCCGAGAGGTTTTCCCCGGGTGGGAAAACTTCTCGGTTTTTTTGCTGCAAGAGGAAATAAAAAAAGCCCGGATATTTATGAATCCGGGCAGGGAGAGGCTGTGAGTTACTGCACAACCAGCGGAAAGCGTTGGGAGAGGGGGTAATCCGGCACTTGGATGAGCTCTACGCCGTACATGGCTGCTATCTCGGGTGCACGAGAGTCGGCATAGTCCTCGCCGTAATAAATCGTTTTCACACCGTGGGCACAGAGTGCCTGCATGCAGGAGGTGCAGGGCATGGTGGTGCAGGCCACAACTCGCGCCTCGCCGCGCTTGAACAGACTGCACAGGTTAATTTCGGCATGTAGCATGAACTTCTGCCTTTCCTCGCGCGATGCCCAGAACCCCTCAGGGGCGGTGAAGCCCGGGAACAGACCATTGTATGCAGTGCCGATAACTCGGTTGTCTTTGTCGAGTGCGGCGGCTCCTACTTTGCGATAGGGGTCTTCCGAGCGCAGGGCTGCCACGTGGGCCAGTGCCATGACGTACTGAGGAATAGGAAGGCGGCTCATAGGCAACATGATAGCTCAATTATACTTATTTGCAAGCGCAAAGCGTTTATTTTGCGCAGTTTTTTGTGCTTTCAGGATAAAAACGAGCCATGAAGGCAGGATTTTTTTCATTGTAGAGCAGCGTGGCTATCTCATCTGCCTTATGGATGAACAGTTTTTCGGAGCAGCAGAGGAAGGGTGAAACTTCGTTGAGTTTGCCCGATGCCGCATGGTTGGTACAGCCGCACGAGTTCAGACAGCGTGTTTTCAGGCTGCAGACTTTGCAGGCCGGTGTGGCGCAGCCGCGCATGGAAATGATATACTGCTGTTGTGCCCGGTTGATGCCCTCGGTGATATTGCCGAAGTTAAGTTCGGGATTGTCGCCATCCCCCACCAGTCGGGAGCAGGGAAAGAAGTTGCCGTCCACGCTCACGGCAATCTCCCGCTCACCGATACGGCAGCGCAGGCAGTTTTCGTTCTCAGAATGCAGGTGGGTCAATATCTTGTCCTCTATATTGCGTAATTGTATTGGTACGCCATTGCGGTAGGATTGCAGAACCTGCTTGGCTACGTCGGCATATTGCTCGCAGAGGACGTCGAAATCAGCATCGCTCCAATCACTCCAGTAGTCAATGTTGAGGCCTATTTTTCCATTGTAGTGTGCAGCCAGCCAGGCTACGCCGTCACTGAGGTGGTGTACGTTATTGGGGGTGACAACACAGATGGCCTGTGAGCGAGTTTTGGGGCTGTTGTTAATGAGCTCCAAAGCTTGTGCAACAGCGTGGTGACTGCCGCTGCCGTCGGGATAGCGGCGGTTGGTGTTGTGCATGTCCGGCGAGCCATCGATGGATAGGCCAATGAGGAAGTCTCGTTCCGTCAACCAATTCAGGCGCTCGGGGGTGAGCAGAGTGCCGTTGGTGGTTACACTGAATCGAGGCTGCACAATGAGTTGCCCTGCGTGCTCCGTTGCGTAACGGTAGCACCACTGCAGCAGTTCCCACTCCAGCAGCGGTTCTCCGCCGAAAAAGCTGATGTCGGCACCACTGCGGGTGCGGGCAGCCTCCGCAAATACGATATCCATTGCGCGTGCTGCTGTCTCCCTACTCATGGCATGGTGGTATTTTCGCCCAGCATAGCAGTATTGGCAGCGCAGGGTACAGTCGTGGGTCAGGCAGAGTGTGCAGGTGATGACGGGTAACATGTTGAATAATGGTGGAAATACTGCAATGAGTCTATCAGTCCGGCGGCAGAAAGCAAGAAGAAAGATGGAAAGTGCAGGCTTTTTTAGTTGATAGATGGCAACTTGTCTGGTAGAATGAGAGTGTTCTGTATGAGTACTGAAAAAGATCCTACGTTTTATTCTCTCGCCAGACCCATGATTGGTCGCTACCTGCCGCCGTACAGATGGGCGGTTGTGGGGGGGATTGTTGCCGGTATCATTGCGGCTGCGGCCTCCGGGTTCGGCCTTCCTGTCATTGTTCAGAAGGTGTGCCCTGTGGTGTTTGGTGAAGTGCCGGCGCCCGAGTGGCTGGTGAACTGGATTTCCGGGTGGGTGTCGGTTGAGGATATTCATACCGCGACGTTGATAGGTGCGGCCGTTATCATTCCTATCATCATGATGTTGCGAGGTTTGGCGACCTATTTCAATTCCTATCTGTTGACCTATGCAGGGGTGGGTATGCTCAGAGGATTACGCAATGATTTGTTTTCGCGCCTGCAGTGGTTGTCCTTTTCGTATCATGACCGCAAAAGCCGCGGAGAGTTGATGACCTGTGTCATTCAGTACACTCAGAACCTGCAGCAACAACTCGTGCAAGTGCTCAATGATTTGGTGGTACAGCCGCTTACTCTGGTTGCTGCTGTTGCGTACCTTGTTTATGCGGCTCTGACCAATAACCAGAGTGCCATTCTTCTGGGGAATCTCATTATTTCCTGTCTTTGTATTCCTGTAGTACGGTGGATTGGTAAGAGCGTGCTTAAAAAAATGCGTTCTGCTCTGATGGGAATGAGTGCAATTACGGCAAATGTTGAAGAATCTCTGGGAGCTCAGCGAGAAATTCGTTCGTTTAATCTCGAGAAACGTCAGGAGGAGATATTGGGAAACTCTATCAGTTATTATAACAAACTGCTCGTAAGAATTGCGGCTTGGCAGTCTGCTATTTCACCAGCTATTGAGTTTGTAAGTGCCCTCGCTCTCGCGTATGCTCTGTACAGGGGGTGTGGAGATGGCTTATCGCTTGAGGACTTTACTGCAATTGCTACGGCGTTTTATTTCTGTTACGATCCTATTAAGCGCTTGGGTACTGTGTCAAATCAGTGTCAGGTCATGAGAGTGATTATATCACAGATTAATGGGGTATTATATGCTGTTGACGAAACTCCGGAGCCGTCTGAACCTGAGAAGCTCCCTGAGCCGGTCGCTGGTGCAATCGACTTTGAGCATGTAACATTTGCATATGATGGAGAGAATACTGTCCTGCAGGATATCAATGTGCATGTACCAGCCGGTGATGTCGTAGCGTTGGTAGGCCCCAGTGGATCGGGCAAGACAACATTCATAAACCTCATTTGTCGTTTTTATGATCCACAGGAGGGCTGTGTGAAAATTGATGGGATAGATGTCCGGAACCTGACTCGTGCAGAGCGAACGAAGAATATCGGATTGGTGTCTCAGTTTGCTGCTCTTTTCAGGGATACGATTGCTGAGAATATACGTGTAGGGCGTCCTGGGGCAGATGATGCGGCTGTGCGTCGGGCCGGTGATATGGCCTGTGTGAGTGAGTTTGCTGATATGAAGCCTGAAGGATATGAACTGATGCTTGCAGAAGGTGGCGGTGGGCTATCCGGTGGACAGCGTCAGCGAGTATCGATAGCGAGAGCTATTTTAAAGGATGCCCCCATTCTCATATTGGATGAAGCTACATCGGCTCTGGATATGCGCAGTGAAGCTATCATTCAGAAAGCTTTGGATGAAATGGCGGAAAATCGTACAACCTTTATCATTGCCCACCGATTCAGTACCATTCGCATGGCAAAGCGTATTCTTGTTTTTGAAGCCGGTCGAATAGTGGCCGATGGTACTCACGAACATCTGTATGAGAATTGCATGCTTTATAAATCGCTTTATGATGAGCAGGTTCGCAGTGAAGCTCAGGATAGTAAGGAAACTCAGATATGATTAAACGCATCGTCAAATTTGTTAAACGCTTCTTGGTGCCACATCTGTTCTGGCTACTGATATCGATTGTAACCGGTATGGTGGCTGCTGCTGCCAGTGGGCTTGGCGTGCCATTTATGGTAAAGTTTGTTTTCCCGGTGGTGTTTCACCAGAGCGGGCAGCCGGAACCTCAGATATTGGAGTATATTCCGAGTCTGAAATCCATCCCGAGTTCGACTCTTCTGTTGTTGGCCTGTGCATCCATGCCGTGTATATTTATGGTTCGAGGTCTGGCAATGTGGCTTAATTCGCTTGTTGTTAACATCTTGGGTCTTCGTATTCTCGAGGGGCTGCGTGTGACGGTTTTTCACCATGTACAGCAGTTGCCGCTTTCATTTCTGGAAGGTCGTAGAAAGGGAGATATCCTGAGCCGAATTGTTGCCGATTCTCAAAATGTTCAAACCGTGCTTTCTCATATTTCCAATGACTTGGTTAAACAACCTATTACTTGTGTGTGTGCTCTGTTTGCTTTTATATACCTGCTTTGGAGTGTGGGGAGGTGGGAAATATTTCTGGTGATGCTCTTTATTGCCCTTGCAGCGTGGCCGATTATCATTTTCGGAAAACGTATTTCCGAAAAAGCCAAGCGGGCGCAGGATAATCTGGGCGAGCTCAATTCTGTCGTGCAACAGAATCTGGAAACGCAGCGCGAGGTGCGTGCCTATGCACTCGAGGAACGTCAGATTGCAGATTTCGACAGCGTTTCCGATGGTTATTGTCGCAACAGTGTTAAACTGGTGAAGTACCAGAGATCCATTATTCCCATCATGGAGACGGTAACGGCCTTTGCTCTTTCCTTCCTGCTGGTTTGCGGCAGTTTGTGCGGTATGTCGCTTTCCGATTTCATGGCTCTGGCCGCGGCGCTCTTCTTTACCTTTGACTCGATGAAGCGTGCCGGTATGGCTTACAACCGTCTCAATGAAGCACAGGGCGCCATGACCCGCCTAGCTGAGGTGCTGGATGAGCCGAACACGATTGCCGACCCTGCCAATCCGGTGAAAATGCCGGAGCGAGTGAAGGGGGACATAACCTTCCGCAATGTGACATTTGCTTATGATACCGGCAAGGCTGTGCTTCGGAATGTGGACGTGCATATTCCTGCCGGACAGATTGTAGGGCTCGTTGGCCCGAGTGGGGCCGGCAAAACAACCTTTGCCAGTTTGTTGCCGCGCTTTTATGAGGTGACTGAGGGGGCCGTGCTGGTCGATGGAGTGGATGTGCGGGATGTCACCCGCCACGACCTGAGAGAGCAGCTCTCTATCGTTGGTCAGCAGGCTCTGCTTTTTGCCGGAACGATTCGCGAGAATATATTGCTGGGGCGCAGAACTGCCACAGATGATGAAATAATGGCAGCTGCCGATGCTGCGCGGGTGAGTGCATTCCTGCCCGGCCAGCCTAACGGAATGAATACCGTGTTGGGGCAGGGGGGCGCCGGGCTTTCCGGCGGGCAACGTCAGCGCGTGGCTATTGCCCGTGCTTTCGTGAAGAATGCCCCTATCCTCATTCTCGATGAGGCCACCGCCTCTCTGGATGCTGAGAGTGAGCGCGAAATTCAGGAAGAACTTGATAAACTGGCAGAAGGGCGCACGACCCTGATTGTGGCTCATCGTTTCAGCACGCTGCGCAATGCTCACCGTATTTTGGTGTTTGACCATGGTGTGATTGTGGGGGATGGCCCTCATGAAGAACTCTATGCCAATTGTCCGCTCTACAAGGAATTGTACGACCGACAGGGTGCTGTAGCTACATCGGAAAATGAAGGCTGAATATACTATACTCAGCAGGGCTGAGAATGAGCAGGCTGCGGCGCAGATGGCCTCTCGCTCTGCCGATATTTTGTTGGCCGAGAGTGAAAAGCCCCTCGAGGCTCACCTTCGCGCATGCAGGTTTAGGCATGTCAGGCGTCTGACGGGAGAGCGCGCTGCACCTCATTTTTCGGCAGCATTGAATGGCGAAAAAGTTGAGGTCTACATCCTCAGCGTATGCAATATGGCTGCAGCTGCGGCTCTCAACCCCGAGCAGTTCAGGCTCTGTGACTGCACGCAAGCTGCCAATGTGTATGTAGTACCTTGTGTGGTACAGCGGCTGAGTGCCGAACGAGCTCGCTGTGTTGCCATGCCGCCTGTATGTGTATGCAGGAATGGCGCCTGGGGCGGCTCGGCAGAAGCATTGCAGTACCTGCCGGTAGCCTGTAGATTGGGAACCCCGGCCGAGATGCCCTGCAGTGCCTGGTTGCTTAAGCGATTTAATCTGGCTCGTGAGGTGGCAAATCATGGTATGCCCCTGTACCCTGTGGTGCAGGGGCTTGCCCATGCCGGTCATGTGGCAGCCGGGGTGGAAATTAAGGGCTCCGGTACAGAGAGTCCGCTCATGCTGACAATTGCCGAGGGGCGTACAGATGGCCGCCTGCAGCTCTCGTATGCTGATTTCTATTCAGCGGATAATGCTGTCAATGAGTTGGTAATCGCTACACTGCCCAACGATGACGAACCGCCTTCGCTTGTGCGACTGATTGATGATGATGGAACGGAATATCCGGCTAATTGTGCCGAGTTGCTCATGTTCCCCTCACGCATGGAGGTAGGTATGCGTTTTCGCTGGGCTCTGAGCTTGCTGTGCAATCATTACATCCCGCTGAAAGATGATGAGGCGCCGCGAGAAGGAGCCGACCTTTGTGCTGTTGTACGGAGCAGCCGTCGCTGCACTTTTTGCGGACTGCCGTTGTGCCACATTGTAGCCGAAGCCGGAGCTCAGACTGTCAATGTCTATGCCCCGGTATATGACATTTATTCGCCGCTGCCGGCGGAGGGTGAGAGATTCTGCGCCAGAGGGGGCATGTATGCCGTGCCCGATGAGTTTATACCGACTCCTGAGCCGGTGTCGCAATCCGAGCCTGAACCGGAGTTGTCGCCCGAGCCGCTCGCTGAGTTGCTGCCCGTGAGTGCGGCTCTGGCAGTGGCAGCCGGGGCTCTGTTGGGGCAGGGATATGAGTGGCATGCCCCCTACAAGCCACTCTTTCGTGCCGGAGTACCCGATTTCCGTATGAAAGGACCCGATGGCAAATTGCTGATGGTTCTGGTGGATACGGTGGTAAATGGTGTCGCTGATAAGTGCGGTTATGCCTGTCGCTATGCTCAGGGGGCATATCCCAACCACATCGTCGCGCTGGCTCCGGATAAGCAGCCGTCCGATTTGCTTTTCCTGACGGTTGACCTCAAATTGCAGGGGGGCGGTTTTAGTGTAAGCGTGGCACAGCATGGTGCCGTGCGACCTGAATTGAAGTTCAGCTCACATGCAGAGTATAAGCAGGTAGAGCCCCTGTCCGAGGTGGCTGCTGCTCGTAGCTTCGGTGAAATGCTGGTAACGCATGATTTTGCCGATTTTGTGCCGCTGTTACATGACGATGTGTGCTACGAATCCGACACCGCAGGAGTCAATCTGTTAAGCAAGTTTGACTTGTTGCGACACCTGAGAACCTGCCTTGATTCCTGGCGCCGACGAGATGAGATGAAAAATCTCCGCTTCCTGCTTTCATCTGTTGAGTGGCAGGAAAATAGACGCCCCTGCACGGTGGCTTGTCAGAATGGGGAGGTTATTTCAGCCACCATATTTGACCTGCGCGACAATAGGGTGGCAGCCATTCATTCACTGAGTGGTGATGTGTTGGACTCGCTCAGTAAGATAGACACTCCCGAGGATTGAGGCTATTTCAGCGTAGGGGCGAAAGTATATCCTGCAATTCCTGTAGAGACCCCACCCTCGCCAAAGCCGGGCGCAGTGGCTTGCTGCCCGGTATACCCTTGGCGTAGGCCAGCAATCTGGCTCGCATGGCGCGCATGGTAACCGGTTCATCCCCGTAGTGAGCACTTTCTATGGCCATGCGCGTGTGGCGTAACATAAAGTCCAGCTTTTCTTCAGTGGTGGGCTCCGGGGGTATGCTGCCACTGAGTAAGTAACTCTTAGCTCTGCTGAAGAGCCACGGGGCATTCATAGCGGCGCGGCCTATCATGACCCCGGCAACCGCGGTCTGCTCTTTCACCCGTTGAACATCCTGTGGTGTGGTGATATCCCCATTTCCTACCACGGGTATCTGTACCAGCCGCGCACAATGGTCAATCATGTCCCAGTCTGCCTGACCACCGTATTGCTGGGCTCGCGTGCGGCCGTGTATGGTGATGGATTGTACCCCTGCATCCTGCAGGCGCACAACGGCCTCCGGGGCGCAGATACTCCGGGAATCCCAGCCCAGGCGAATCTTAGTCGTTACCGGGCAGTCGTTGCCCAGCTCCTTTACAACCGCCGCCGCAATTTTCTGCAGCAGGGGAAGATCCTTTAGCAGGGAGGAGCCGCCGTTCTTGCCCACAACCTTCGGTACAGGACACCCGGCATTGATATCCAGAAAGTCAGGGTGCATGGCGTCCACTATAATTCGGGCTGCTGCGGCTGCATGTTCCGGTACTGAGCCGAATATCTGTATGCCGAGGGGGCGGTGTTGCTGTTCAAACTCCACATATCGGCGATTGCGCTGCCAGGCCTGCAACACTCCTTCGGCCGAGACAAACTCGGTTTCCATAACATCTGCCCCGGCTTCTTTACAAAGCGTCCGAAAGATAGGGTCCGTTACACCGGCCATCGGTGCAAGGTACAAAGGAAACTGATTTTCAAACCATGGCAGAGACATGCGCGAATGCTATCATAAGAAAGCACCTCGTGCAAGTGTGAATGGCCTTTTTTTTCATTTGTGAGATTTTTTTCAATAATTAAGCTTGCAAAAAAATGACAATTGTGGTACTTTCCTTCGGCCCGTAACGGGGCGTGTTCAATCAGGTTAAACGCTGACTAAAAATTATGAAGACTGTATTTTCCATTCTGGCCCTGGCTCTTACCCCTGTGGTGATGGCCGGTAATACAACACCTGTTACAATTGTTGAGTCTACTGAGGCTCCGAGCAAATATGCCTGGGAGGTTGCCGCAGTGTACAACCATGCTCTCACCGACATCAACAAGAACTTCCCCTCCCCGTCTATCAATACCTATGGTCTTGATGTGACCGGTCTTTACAATGTGAAGGGAAATCATTATGCCACCCTGCGTTTCTCCTACGCTTTCGGTGAGGAGTGTGGTTATGAGCTTAACAACTTTGCCATTATGCCCGGTTATCGCTATGTCTGCCCCGTAGCAGAGAAGTGGACTGCTTTTGCCGGTGCTAACCTCGGTCTGGGGATCTCCATGCTTGATTATCCCGGTATGCATGGCAGTGACTATGCCCTGAGCTCTTCCGACGATATGGCCAACATCGTGTACTCTGTTGAGGTCGGTGCCAGCTATGCCGTGACTCCCAAGCTGAACATTGTGGGTGCTCTCATGCTCAATGGCGGCATGTCTCCCTTCGGCGGCGCTGCATACACAGCCGCTTCCGAAGAGCAGGTCAGCGTCGGCGTGCGTCTGGGCGTGGGCGGTAAGTTCTGATTTTGTCATCAGTCCTTCATTTTCATATCGGGTGTGGTGTGAACCACGCCCGATTTTTGTTTTCATGACTCCAAAAGGAGTTGCCAAAATCAGGCGGGGCATATACAATAGCGGGCAGAGAAAATCATTATGTTGACCATTCGTCATTTTTTCATCGCTCTGTCAGCTCTTGGAATTGTTGCGTGCACCCAGACTCAGGATGGTGCTAGTGTGGTGCGACCGGCTAATGTGCCTGAGACTGTTGCGCAAGAATCTCCCTGTCCGCAATCTGTCAGTAAGCCACGACCTGTTCGAACGCCAAAGAAAACAACCCCGGTTGTGCCGACCAAGTCACAGCGCCCATTTGTACCGCGTACTCCCGGTCATCGAGTGTCACAGGTTAATGTGCCGGGTAAGTATGTAGCCCTTACTTTTGATGACGGTCCCAGTTCTGCTAATACACCTCAGATTCTGGATATCCTGCAGCGTCATGGTGCCCGCGCTACCTTCTTCGTGTTGGGCGAAAATGCCGCACGTAACAAGAGCCTGCTTGCTCGGGCGGTGGCAGAGGGGCACGAGATTGCCAATCATACATACAGCCATATCAAAATGACCGGAGTGAGTAAGCAGACCGTGGCTCGCGAAATTGAGCGTACCAACGAAATTATCAAATCCGCTACCGGTTTTTACCCCACCGCCATGCGCCCTCCATACGGCGCCATCAATTCCGGATTGGTGGATATGATGTACAATGATTATGGTATGCACGCCGTATTGTGGGATGTCGATACCCGCGACTGGCAGCACCCCGGGGTAAGTACGGTAGTGCAGCGAGCCGTGGGTAATGCTCAGTCCGGTTCCATCATTCTACTGCACGATATCCATGCCTCAACGGTAGCAGCGGTAGAGGAGATTGTAACCGGTTTACAGGCACGTGGATTTAAACTGGTGACGGTGTCCCAGCTGATTGAAATGGGGCGTAGAGCTGCTGCTCCCGCTCCGGTAGTCACACCGCCGGCTCCTGCCACCCCCGAACCTCCGGCAGCCGAAGATGAGCCGGTGCTTACACCCGGTGCGGGTGAGGCTGTCATTGGCACTATGCCGTCTGAGCAGTCTGAGAGCGTAGACGGTGAACTGACAATTGACTGATTGTGACTTTCCTTATATGAAAACTCCCGGAAAAGCGCGTGTATATCTGGTAGGAGCCGGTCCCGGTGACCCGGAACTGATAACGGTAAAGGGGCTGCGGCTTTTGCAACAGGCTGATTGTGTGGTGTACGATGCCCTTGCTGATAGCGCATTGCTGAGCCATTGCAGACCGAATTGTGAAAAGGTATATGTCGGCAAGCGTGCCGGAAATCATGCCCTGCCACAGGAGGAAATAAACAGGCTTCTTATAGACTGCGCAACGAAGTATGCCTGTACCGTGCGCTTGAAAGGGGGCGATCCCTATGTTTTCGGGCGGGGCAGTGAGGAGGCTATGGCCTTGCTGAGTGCCGGGGTTGCTTGCGAAGTGGTACCCGGTATAACGTCGGCGATTGCCGGTCCGGCCGCAATGGGGGTACCTGTGACTCACCGAGGTATTTGCTCTCAATTTACCGTATTCACCGGTCATGAAATGGCCGGTAAGGAGGAGAGTAGTTTGGATATAAAGTCAATTGCCGCAAGTGAGGGAACTAAGGTTATATTGATGGGAATGAGTCACTTGCGCCATACTTTACAGCAGTTGATGGAGGCCGGAATGATGCCCTCCACCCCGGCTGCAGCTGTGCAATGGGCAACAACCCCGCGACAGCGCTGGGTGACTGCGACCGTAGCTACTCTGGCAGATGTTGTTGAACAGTCAGGGGTGACTTCGCCCGCTGCGGTGGTGATTGGAGATGTGGTGGGGCTGCAGACTGAACTAGCCCCGACGGTGGCGCCCCGTCGCCTTGCCGGCAAGCGTGTTGTCGTGACCCGTACACGAGAACAGGCCAGTGCATTGTCATCGGCGTTGCGCGAATATGGTGCAGATGTTCTGGAACTGCCTACCATTCGTATAGCTCCTCCCTCTGATAGGGCTGACTTTGCAGCTGCTGTTGTAGATAGCCCTCATTATGACTGGCTCATATTCTCCAGCCCCAATGGTGTGAAAAAGTTCTTTGAGGCGTTTTTCTCTGTTTACGAGGATATTCGCGAGCTAGGTGGTGCCCGCATAGCCGCCGTAGGACCCGGGACTGCTGCCGAACTCAAGAAATATGGCCTCATGGTGGATGTTATGCCACAGAAGGCTGTGGCCGAAGAACTTATTGCTGAGTTTGACCGTAAGGGCGATGAGTTCGGTGGTGTCGCCAATGTCACTATGCTCTGGATTCACAGTGAAAAGGGGCGGGATATCGTTTACAAAGAGCTGATGAAGCGGCAGGCAATCGTGGATGAGTGCATCGCCTATAATACGGTGCCCGAGACCGAGGACCCCACCGGGGCACGTGGAAGACTGGCGGCTGAAGGTGCCGACCTTGTCACGTTCACCAGTTCCAGTACCGTACATAACTTTATGGCTCTCGGAATTAAATTGCCCGCCGGATGTAAAGTCGCGAGTATCGGGCCGGTTACCAGTGCCACTTTGAGGGAATACGGTATCGAACCCGATATGGAAAGTGAAAAACACAATATCGGGCACTTGGTGCAAACAATACTTGCAGGCCTGTCGGATGGAAAGTAATAGCCAGACTCAGCTGCGGTGCCTTGGTCTGAATTATCGCACCGCCCCGGTGGCTGTGCGTGAGCGGTTCGCCGTTCCTCGTAGTGGTTTGGTGCAGGGTAATGCAGCTATTGCAGCCCTGCAGGGGGTGCAGGAGTGCGTGCTGCTCTCAACGTGTAATAGGACTGAGATATATTATTGGACCGAGTCCCCTGATTTGGCTCACAGAAATATCATGTCTTACTTCTTCGGCGGGGAGATTCCCTCAGAAGTAAGCTCTGCCTGTTTTTACGACTATCAGTCGGAGTCTGCTCTGGAGCACCTGGCTTGTGTGGCGGCCGGGCTGGATTCGATGGTGGTGGGCGAAACCGAAATCTTTGGTCAGCTGAAGGAGGCCTACAGAGCTGCGCAAGAGGCCGGTTCAACTTCGACTGCTGCTAATCGCACTTTTCAGAGGGTATTTTCTGTTGGTAAGAAGGTTCGTACAGAGACTCAGATAACCTCCGGGCCGACATCCCTGGGGGCTGTGGCGGTCCAACTTGCCGGTCGTGCTCTGGGAAATCTGGAGGGAGCCAACGTGTTGGTAGTCGGTGCAGGGGAGATTGCCCGCAGCACTGCTCAGAGCCTGCGCTCCCGAGGTGCCGAGAGCATATTCGTAGCCAATCGCTCCTATGACCGCGCGCTCCTACTTGCCGAACAGGTAGGTGGCAAGGTTATTCGTTTCGCTGAATGGATTCCCTATCTTGAGCAGATTGATATCGTCATTGTATCTACAGCCGCTCCCGTCTATGTCGTGACCGCTGATGTGCTGAGTGCAGTATTGGCCGCTCGCTCTCAACGCTCTCTCTTTCTGATTGATCTGTCGGTACCCCGCAATGTTGATCCCGCTTGCGCCGTGCTGCCCGGGGTGCATCTGTACGATATTGATGATATGCAGGGTATCGTAAGCGATACACACAGCAGGCGCGCCTCGCAAATTGAACAGGGGAGGGGCATTATTCGTGATTGGTTGCAGGAGAATGCTCCGGATATTCTGCACCGAAATGCCGTGTTGCTCACTTAATTTTACGCATTTTTACATAATTTGATTTTTTTTTGAACATTTCTACCCAACTGGTAGTCTCTTAATATGTACGCTCACAGTTATGAAAAGTAAAAATAATCACCCCACACCGGAGGAGGAAGAAATGTGGTCAAAGCTGCTTTCTCCTCTCAGGATTGAGCCCACGCCAGAGGCTGACTTTGAAAGTCGTTTTATCGAAGATTTTCACAGACGCCTGAAGCAGGAGCCTGCTCGCGTGTCGCTTACGGCACAACTTGTGGAGCGCGTGAAATACTTCATGACTGATTTTGCCGGGCGTAGGTGGGCAACAGCTGCGACTACTGCGTTGGTCGTGGCTTTTGTTGTGGGGGGCTTGATGTGGCCTGAGTCTGATATGCCCAAGGCTGTCGCCTCTGTTGGTACGCCGGTCGAACAGGTTGTCGAACAGCAAAAGCGCACCGTTGCTGATATTGCACCCTCTGTTTTGGTTAATCGAGACAGTGTAATGGCATCCAAGATGATTGCTCCTATCCACGAGGTGTCTGAGTCTGAGGAGGAGCAGAAGAGGAAAGAACAGGAATCGCCCGCTGAGATTACGCCCGAACCGTCTGCTGAATAACGACACGGAAAATAGCTACCGATAGTTTCTGTTTTGCCCGTTTTACCGTATATTTTACGTATAAAGGTAATACGGGCTTGCTTTTTGACTGACCTTTTGGTATATATACCCTCGTGGAAAAGGAGTGTATAAGGTGTAAATCTCGTTTTAATGCGACGGCTGAAGGACAGGAAATTTGCCCAGTATGTCTCGATGCCGAGTTTGCTGTCGCAGCTACGTCTGTTTCTCAGGAAACGACGCAGGTTAAGGAAATGCAGCAGCGTATAAAACAGCGTCAAATTGCCCGAGCTGAACGACTGGGGGCGCGTTTTACCCGCAACAGTCCCTACAGCCTGATGGGGCGGGTTCGGTGCTCTCTGGCTATTTGTCTTTTCCTTCTTTGTGCCTTTGTCTTCATGATTGGCGATAGTGCTTCGTTGAAGACACCCGTCAATCAATTGGAACTGGAGTATCAGCTGATGGTTTCGGTGGGCTGCAGCCTGCTGTCCGTCATTTTTCTGCTGCCTTCGTTCAAGTACCACAAGTTGTATATATCTCTTGTCTCCATTGTGCTTCTGGCCGGAGGGGCGGTTATGCCCTTTATATGGCATTTCCGTACGCCCGTGGTTTTAGCACCTGCTCCGGCTGTTAAGGCGAAGGTGGCGGAAGAGCCAAAAGGCGAGGAGAAGAAAGCCGGTGGGCGAGTACTGTCCGATGCAGATCTGGAGGTTTATCGTACTAAATGTTCGGAACTTCCTCGCCAGCGGCATTTTGCTGTATATATGGACGACCAGACCCCCATTTCGCGTTCCCTGCTGCGAGACGCTCTCACACGACTGCTGCAGGCTGAATATACTCAGGCATTCACACGCAAGGCGGGGGCTTTGTTTGTTGTGGTGAATGCCCGTGCCGACAGTGCGAGTGTAACCAGAGTTCTGACTCGATATGGTGGAATAACTTATGCCGAAACTCAGAGTGGGGTGTTTGAGGTGGATTTTGACCCCAAAAAGGCAGATCTTGTATGTCGGTATTCCTCGGAGGTGTTGTCCTCTCCCCGTAACCCGAACTTCGTTGCAGCTAATGTCAGCGAGATCTGCTGTCTGGACCCCATGCGCGTGACCGCTGCCGCTACGGTGTTGGCCAATACCAATGTGCAGGTATTGCGGCATGATATCAAAAACGCGCTCTTGCGCGTGCTGCAAGACCCATGGTTGTCTGAGCCGGATGCATATCAGGCTCTGGTAGAAGCCCTTGTGGTATATGCTCCCTTGGGGGATGCTCAGGCGCTGCAGGCGTTCCGTACCTATTATAATGATGCCTACTCATCCGGTTACGGGCTTTCTCCTCGAGTGGTGCAACGCCTTATCGAGGAAGACCCTGACGGCATGGTAGAGCCGGTTGTTCAGATGTGGATAGCTAATCCGATTGCCTGGAAGGGGATGATTGAATTGCTTGGTAATAGGGTGGAGGATTCGCTCCTGAAGCGGGTAAATGCCCAATCTGAGCTTCAGACGCTTGATGCCGCCATGCTATTTTTTGAGGATAACGGAACACTGAAATGTATACCTCTCTTAGAGTCCCTGCAACAGCACCCAGATTCCCTTATCGCTCATAAGGCCGGGAAAACCCTGGAAGCCGTTAAGGCGCGCTGCTCCAACTAAACTGAAAGATTTCAACCAACTTTACACTATATGTCAACAAATCTGGTCAAACTACTCTCTTTTGTACTGAGCGCCATGGTTGGCGGCTATCTTGCCTCCTGGGTGTATGAGATAGCAACAGCACCACCGGCTCAGAAATCCCCGGTGGCAGCAGTCACAACCCCGGATAAAACACCCGAGGAAGATACGTCTGAGGACAGTACCCCGGTTCAGGGTGTCGTTATTGATGAAGGTGGCGATGTGAGCGCCAACGATTCGGATATGGCTGCTATGGATGCCGAGGACGAGGATGAGAGCGCCTGGGAGGGAACGGACGATGGTTCCGGTCTTGTGGAGCGCGACCCCGATTCCTTCATGCCCAAGGAGCAACCACCTGCACCGCTGAAAGAGATTGCCGAGGCCGATATTCCCGTGCTGCCCGGTCAGGATGTTGTGCCCGGTGTGTGTACTTCGGCCCGTAACGGCTCCATTGAGCGCAACGCCAAAAAACTGGCAGATGCCTACGACAAACTCGAGAAAAAAGGAAAGGGTAAGACAGAGTTCCGTAGCGAGGATTTTGCACCCGATGCGTGGAAAAAGCCCGATATCATCTATAAGGACCTGCTGGAGCGCGTGCTCAGCAAAATTGGTGATGGCAATGATGAAGCCATCTGGGCATTCCTGGCTGACCCGGCCAATCGACTGGACCTCGCTCGCATAACCCTCATCCGCAAGGTTGGTTACGAGGGTATTCGTAAGGTGGCGGAGCAGAAAATGGGTTCAGCACTTCTCTTCGAGCTCTCCAGCGATTTGGATTGGATTAATGGTGTTGTTTTCTCCGGCCCTACTGACCGATTGGGGCAGGGGCTGGTATACCTGGCCAAGATTTACTCTCTGTATTCGGAAGATATGCAGGATCCGGTCACGCGCCGTATTGCTGCCACGACGGCTACAGAGTTTGCCCGCGAGCGTTACTCCGAAAAAGATATGCTGGCTCGCTTTGCCTACTATTTCAGTAGTTATCAGGCCGGTAAGCTCAACGTCCTGTTTGATGACCTTGCCTATTGGGAAACCCGCCTGGTAACAGGTTGTAAAGAACCCGGCGGCTGGGGCAGCCCGCAGTCACTCGCCTGGCAGCGAGATAACGTGCGCCTGCCTGTCGAGGGCTATCTGGGTGCCAGTGGTCAGCTTGTTTACCGTCTGCGCAACGTTGCCGGTGACTCCGTATTCTCGGACGACTATCTTGGCCCCATCATGAAGTATACCAAGAACACCACCGCCTGGGCTCATCGCGAAATTGGCGGCGTGTGTGGTGCCTGTTCTCACTACGGTGCTTATGGTGCTCTGGCTGCAGGTCTGCCTGCCATGACCATGGGTGAGCCCGGCCACTGTGCCTATGCTGTACGCGTGGGTACGGAATGGAAGAAGGGCTACTCCATTTACTGGCAGCACGGTATGCACAAGACATTCTGGGGTATGCATGACTGGGACTTCCTTATCCTCATGCAGGACCTCTATACCGAGCGCAACAAGACTATGGTGTCCGATGAGCTGGTGGCTCTGGCCGAGTTGCTGGCTTCCCGACGCATGATGAAGAGTGCTATCGACTGTTTCGATGCTGCTGTTGTGGCTCAACCTCTTAACTGGCCGGCCTGGATTTCCTATGCTGCCTATCTTAAGCAGAAAGCTCCGCAGAATAAGGAAAAGTGGAAGGAGATGCACGACAAGGTGGTGGAGACCATGGCTGTTAAGTTCCATAACTGTGCCGCCTCGATGCTCAGCCGCTATGTGTACCCCCACCTGCTGCCGCTGGAGCCCAACCGCCGCGAGCGCAACAAGATGTTTGCCGCTTTCTTCAAAAAGTGCAAGGACTTCGGTACCAATCGCTGGGATATTGCCCCGCTCCTCACGGCTCACATGGCCGGCTGTCCCAATCCCGAAGAGCAGCTTGCCTACATGAAGGAGGCGCTCAATACCCTGATGGATAAGCCCGACTACTCCGGTGCCGTGCTTGCCTGGGGCTTGGATTTCATTGCCTCTGTCCCCGGCTCCGATGCCGAGAATGAGAAGTTGCAGGAGGAATTCAGCGAACTGGTGGTCAAGACTATGAGCCGTGCCCGCACGACCAAGAAGACTATCGATGCCACCTGGGCAGCCCTCGGCGAGGCTATTTATACAGCCGCTACCAATGGCGACAAGCGTACTTTCCAGGCCATTGGTAAGCTTGCCAGTCGCAAGTGCAAAAAGATGTTCCCCAAGAACAAGTTTAAGTTCCGTGCATTCCCCGGCAAGATTGTGTCTGCCAAGGGCATCATCCGCACGGCTACTACACTCGACCCCGGCCAGATGCCGCAGTGCTGCCTGCACTGGGCTGTGCTGCAGAAGACCGGTGGCCAGATTCCTGCGAAGTTCGAGGGCAAATCCGGTATGACCCTTGAACTGGAGGACAACTCACGCCTCAGCGGCCTGGTCTGTCTGTTTGGCGAGAATGCCCGCCGCGACCGCGACTTTAAGGTCGAGGTGTCCGACGATGGTCAGAACTGGGAACCTGTGCGAGCCAAGTGTGAGATATCCGGTGCTGTGATTCGCTGTGACATGCGAGATGCCGCTCCCTGTGCCCGATTCGTGCGCTTGCTGCGTGATGGCGATAAGTGGGAGTCCAACATCGTAGGTTTCTACGTCTACGGTAAGTTGCTCAAAGAGAAAAAGGGCGAAGATAAAAAATAAAACTGATTAACTCTTTTTTGTAAAAGCTATGTTGAAAAAACTTTTATCCGTTCTTTTGGTGCTGGGTGTTGCCACGGCTCCACTGCTCAGTGCCGCAGAGTACCAGACAGCTCTCGGCAAGGCCTCCGACCGCAAACCGGTGGTTCTCTTCTGCTACGGTGCTAACTATGATAAGGTCAGTGAGGAGGTACGCGAGAAATTCGTCAAAAAACGCGAGATTATGCGCTATGCACGCGGTGCGGTGTTCGTTGAGGTGCCTATTTACCAGCTCCCCAACGAGAAAGAGCAGCGTGAGTATAAGAAGGTCATGGGCGATGCCGGGCTGCCCGGTGGTATATGGAGCTACCCCTGTCTGGCTGTTGTCGACGGCAGCGGTACGCTGCGCGGTGTGGTGCAGGGCGCTGACCAGATGAAGGATGCCGAGACGGCCGGTAAGTACCTGGAGCGCATTATCGATGATTACATTGAGCAGGAAAAGCTGCTTAAAAAGGCTCGTGGTACCAAGGGTAAGCGACAGATTTCTTTCCTGGCCGAGGCCGCCGATATGAAGGATGTCCGCATGCCTGCCAATCCGCTGGGCGAGGGTGTGCAGACCGGTCTGGGTAGTCTGGCAACCAATGCCACCGGTATGCTCGAGGTCGGTCAGAAGATGCAGACCATGAGCCTGGAGGCAGCTCACAAGTACGTGCGTTCGGTGATTGCAGATGGTTATTACTCCCGCCGTCAGCGCCAGGAGATTATGGCTGCGTATTCCGGACATGTGCGCCGCAATGGTGGCTCTGCTGCCCGCCTGCGTGCTATTTACACCGAAATGCGCAATATCGACCCCACCTCCATATATGGAGCATATGCAGAGGGCGCGATTGAGCGCTGGGTTGTCCCCATGGAGAAATCCGCTGCTGCACAACCGGCCTCTGCCGCCGGTTCTGCCGGCGGTAAGGGTAAAGGAAATACCGCTATGGGCTCTTCCGAAAAATCTGGAAATTAAACGATTATGACAGGTCTTGCGGCATTTTTTGCCTGTGCGATTTTGTTGGTGCTCGGCTACTTTGTATACGGCAAAGTAGCTGAGCGTGTATACGGGGTGGATTTCAAAATGCTCATGCCCTGTGAGCGTATGGCCGATGGCGTGGACTATGTAGCCATGCCGACATGGCGTATCTTCATGGTGCAACTCTTGAATATCGCCGGGTTGGGACCGGTGTTTGGTGCTTTCGCCGGGTGTTTGTTCGGCCCGGTTGCTCTGGTGTGGATTGTTCTGGGCTGCCTGCTTGCCGGGGCTGTTCATGACTTCATGGCCGCTGCGGCCTCTGCCGAGCACAATGGCGAGAACCTGCCCGAGCTGGTAGGGCGCTATCTGGGCAAGTCTGCTCACTGTGTGATGCGCGGGCTCTGCATTCTGCTCATGCTGCTGGTGGGCGTGGTCTTCACCTCCGGCCCGGCCGGAATGCTACATGCCATGATGAGCGATTTATCGGTGACATGGTGGTGTGTTATCATTCTTCTCTATTATTTCCTTGCCACCATTCTGCCCATCGATGTAATCATCGGCAAGATATACCCATTCTTCGGTGCTCTGTTTATCTTTATGGCCGTGGGGCTTGCCGTTATGTTACCCCTTTCATCTGAGGTGGAGGTGCTGCCCAATCTCGATGTGCTGACCAATGTACATCCCGCCGGCTTGAGTATATGGCCCATGATATTTGTCACAATCGCCTGTGGTGCCATCTCTGGCTTTCATGCCACTCAGAGCCCGATGATGGTTCGCTGTCTGCAGCAGTCCCGCAATCTGCGCCCTGTCTTTTACGGTGCAATGGTAATGGAGGGGCTTGTGGCTCTCATCTGGTGTGCTGTCGGTCTGAGCATGCGCGATTTTGTGACAGATTATGCCCTGGTGGCAGATTCTGCCGGTAAGCTGGCTCCGCAGCTGATTGCGGATGGCGGAGCAGGGGTGCCCTTTCATAAGCTCTTGGTTGTCAGCCCAGCAACTGCGGTCAATCAGGCCTGCACCACTCTGCTGGGGCCGATAGGGGCCGTCATTGCGGTGCTGGGTGTGGTGGTGCTGCCCATTACCAGTGGCGATACTGCTATGCGCTGTTGCCGCTTGATGGTGGCTGATATCTTTAAGATGAGCCAGACATCTGTTGCCCGTCGTTTGCTGATTGCTGTGCCGATATTTGTCTGTGTTATCGTAATCGCCAATGTTGATTTCAGCGTTATCTGGCGCTATTTCGGCTGGGCAAACCAGACTCTGGCCTGCTTCACGCTCTGGAGTATAGCCGTGCTCTTGCGTATTCGGGGGCGCCTGCACTGGGTTGTGACCATTCCGGCTGTTTTCATGACCACAATGTGCACCACCTATCTGCTCTATGCGCCGGACTGTGCTATCGGTCTGCCGATTGGCGTGGCAACAGGAATCGGTCTGCTCGTGGCTCTACTGTGCATGATTGGGCTTCTCTATGTCCGGGCGCGCAGAATGATGCCTAAAAACTGACGTCTTCATTCCATTTGTGCCTTGAAAAGCACAGGGGCTTGTGATATCCTATCCACACAGAGAGTATGGACGACCTCGATGAGTACCAGAACAGACGCAAAGCGGCCGAGTCGCGCAGGCGCAATCACAGCCCGCGCCGCGAGGAAGCCGCTCGTTCCGGTAGCCGGTGGAAACGTTTTCTGCTGCGTTTCTTCATCGTCTGCTCTGTCTTTACGCTCATGTGCGGTGTTGCCGGGTACGTGGGCTTCAACATTTTCACGGCCAAATACCAGAAGTGGGCTGCTGAGTTTGACCTCGAGGATATCAACAACCTCGACCATCCCTGCATTATTTACGATCGTGAAGGGCGCGAAATAGGCCGTATTTTCGATGAGAACAGAAGTTACGTCACTTACGACAAGATTTCTCGCAGCATGATAGATGCCCTCGTGGCTCAGGAGGATAAATACTTCTGGACTCACAAGGGCTTTGACCCCATCGGCATCATTCGCGCCATTCGCGAGGCTCTGGTTGCGGGTGGTGCCAATCAGGGTGCATCCACCATTACCCAGCAGCTGGCGCGCAATGCCTATGACCTGGAGCGTCGCACCAAGGCCCGTGGCGGCAGCCGCTATGAGCGCAAGATTGTGGAAATCTTTCTGGCCATTCGTATTGAGGAGAAATACGATAAGCGCCAGATTATGGAGTTCTACCTCAACAGAATTTACTTCGGCAGGGGCTACTATGGCATCCGCGCCGCATCTCTGGGCTATTTCGGTAAGGAACCGGCTGACCTGACGGTGCGCGAGAGTGCCAGTATTGCAGCCCTCATTAAAAACCCCGAGAATTACAACCCAATCCGCAATTTTGACCTCAATTACAAGTGGCGCAATGATGTGATTGACCGTATGCAGCGCCTCAAATACCTGACCCTTGAGGAGGCCGAGCGCCTGAAAACGCAACCACTGGTATTGAACCCCAAACCCTTGCGCCGACAGACCAGCCATTTGCATGCCCTTGTGCAGCAGCAGGCTATCGATATATTTCAGGACCCCAAGCGTGGCGAGGAAATCGTGAAAAGCGCCGGTCTGAAGGTCTACACCACTATCGACCGTGACATGCAGCAGGCGGCAGAACAGGCTCTTAATGACCAGCTGCGTGCCATCGAAAACCGCAAGGACTACCGGCACGTGCGATTTGACGATACCGAGCACCCCGATGCAGCGAAACATCGCTACCTTGATGGGGCTGTTTATGCCGTCGATAATAAAACGGGCGCAACGCTCGTTTATGTGGCAGGGCGCAGCTTTGAGCGCGATAACTATGACTTCATCGAGGACGGTCGCCGCCCGGTGGGTACTGCTCTGCTTCCCTTCCTTTACATGTGCGCGTTTGAGAATGGTTATTCCCCGTGCTCTCGCTTGGTGGATGACGCTCTCGATAACCGTCTGGCCGGTATCGGTGGTACCGAGGGTATACTCGGTGAGTGGGGTATGGAGGTTGAGAAGGGGCGCTATCTCGATTCCGTAACCGCCCGTCAGGCTCTCTGCTGGTCCAAGATTGCGGCTTCTGCCCGATTGGGTATCGCCCTGAGTTCCAATCCCAAACTTGCAGCAAAACCCTTCGTCAACACGCTGACCAATGTGGGCATAACCCCGCCGGTGCGCAATGCAAAGAGCACGGAGGCCCGCCCGCAGTATTACCCGCGTGTTTATCTGGGTACGGAGCCCATGTCGCTGCGCGAAATGGTGCTGGCATATACCGTTTTCCCGAATTGTGGCAGCCGCCCGGTGGTGCCCTACATTGTGAGCAAGATTACCGATAGCAATGGTAAGGTGCTCTGGCAGAACCCCAATGACCTGTCCCGCAAACATGTCAACAGTACGACCCCCTGTACAGCGTTCCGTTTGCACTCCATTATGCGCGAGAGCCTGACTTCGGGTTCTGCCGCTCGTGTAAGACCCTTCCTGCCCGATTCCTTCAAGGGCGCTGTGAAGAGCGGCACGAATTACGACTTCTCCGATACCTCGCTCTTCGGGTACGATGCCGACATAACCTGCGGTATCTGGATGGGGTTCCTCAACGACCACTCTGCCATTTACCCCGAGGCCTTCGCCAGCGACACCTGCGCTCCTGTGCTCGGAGCTGTTTTCAAAGCTGCTGATGGTCGATTCCCCAACGCCGACCTCAATCCGCCCGAGGATACAGAGGAGGTGGAAATCTGCCTTTCTTCCGGGCACCTGGCTACCAATTTCTGCTTTGAGAGCAGCATGAAGGACGGCAAACCGGTGTACGTGCGCCCCACCTATCGGGAGTTCTTCCCCAAGGGGGATGTCACACTCAGTTCCTGTTCCGTTCACGGCGATGGCAGCCCCTCGCTCGGGGATTTTCTGGAAGTCGGCTCCAGCAGCACCGGCTCTACCCGTGTACTTCCCGTTGTGCCTGTTCTGCCGAAAGCCGCCGCCCTGCAGGGGGATGACCCCTATGGCTGTATTACCACTCTTAACCCAAGGTATAAGAATGCGGATGATTTGGCTCAGGCCAATACGAGCGGGGCGGATGACGTAGACCTTTCCATGGATGATGTCGCCGAGGAGACTGATCAACCCGGAATCGACAACACTATACCGCTGCCGTACCCGCGCCCCATGCGTACTCTGCCGGTTCTGCCCCTGCCAATTTAATTTTATTACACCATCATGTCAACAGATACTCAGACTCTCGCAGCCACTCAGGAGAAGGCTTTCCGAATCAATATGGACAAGACCTTCTACGGCACTTTCGCAGAGATTGGTGCCGGTCAGGAGACCGCTAACTGGTTTTTCCGTTCCTCGGGAGCAGCCGGTACAGTGGCCAAAACTATATCGGCCTACGATATGACGGTGAGCGACACGCTCTACGGCCCGGTACGCCGATATGTGTCGCAGGAGCGCCTGGTGCAGATGATGGATTATGAGTACTCTCAGCTCATCAATCGCTTGGGCGAGAAACGCGGTTCGGAGAGCTGTTTCTTTTCTTTCTGCAACACGGTGAAGTGCAAGGGCTACCGCGACAACGGCCCCTGGAGTGCCTGGATTGGTGTGCGTTTTCAGCTGCGCCCGCAAGCGGAGCCCAGTGATTTTGTCATGCATGTGCGCCTGCTGGTGCCCGACCATGATGTGCAGATGCGCATATTGGGTGTGCTGGGTGTCAATCTGTTGTATGCTCTGTTCTACAAGCGCGAGCACATGGATGAGTTCGTGCAGAGCGTGGGCGATAACCTTGACCGCAGCATGTTTGAAATCGACTTCATGCGTTTTTCGGGCAATGGCTTCGGCATGTTCGATAACCGCATTCTGGCACTCCAGCTGGTGCGCAGCGGTCTGAGCCAGGCCACGCTTTTCTGCCCCGATGGCACGGTGGCGCAGCCGGCCGATTTCCTCTACAAGCGCCCCATCGTGCTCATGCGTGGCAGTTTCCTGCCCCTCTGCAACATCCACCTGGAGATGATGGATGCCGTACGCACCAAGTTCAATGAGAGCCTGCCCGAGGCGCAGCATGAGCGAGTGGTAGATATTTGTGAAATATCGCTTTCCAACCTGCTGCGCGGTGAGGGCAAGGACGTTGACCTGCTCGATTTCATTGACCGTGCAGATGCTCTGGCCGCCTGTGGCAAGACTGTCATGGTGACCAATATCACCCACTTCCACCGTCTGTCCGCTCTGCTTAATCAGTTCACCCGTGAGCCGATAGCCATTGCGCTCTCCATCGGCCTGCTCAATGAGCTGTATAAGGACAAATGGGCGACTGACAGCCCCGGCGGTATTCTGTCCGACATGGGCAGCCTGTTCCTCAACCGAACCAAGCTTTACGTCACGCCGTGGATTAACCGTCGAACCGGCGAGTTTGTGACCGCCGGTACATACGAGGCTCCCGACAAGTACACCTACCTCTACAAGTACCTGCTGGACAACGGCAACATTATTTCTGTTCCCTATTTCAACCAGAAACTCCTCTTCCAGACCCCGCGCGATATCATTCGCATGATTAACGAGGGTGACAACACCTGGCAGGAGTACGTGCCGGAGCAGGCCCACCGCATGATTGACCATATCCGCGGCATTCATTGATGACCCGCATTGATTTTACTTATTGCAAATACATGACCTCTGAGTTTCCCATTCTTGCCACTCGTATCGGCAAGCGCCCGCTCGTCTACCTCGACAACGCCGCCACCACACAGAAACCCCGCTGCGTGCTGCAGGCCGAGCTCGATTACTACGAAAAAGTCAATTCCAACATCCACCGTGGTGCCCATTACCTCAGCCGCATGGCAACAGAGCAACATGAGCAGGCTCGAGGCACCGTGGCGCGTTTTCTTCATGCTGCTTCCGAGCGAGAAATCGTTTTCACATCCGGTTGTACTGCCGGTATCAACCTGGTATCTCAGGTTCTGGCTCTTTCCGGACTTGTGAGCGAGGGGGATGAGATATTGGTCACGACCGATGCTCACCACTCCAACATTGTGCCCTGGCAGATGCTCTGTGAAAGGACAGGAGCCGTGCTGCGCCCCATACCCCTGACGCCCGAGCTTACCTTTGACATGGCGGCCTACCTCAACATGCTCAATCCCCGCACGCGTATTGTGGCGGCTCCTTATATTTCCAACGCACTGGGGGTGATTAATCCTATCCCGCAGATGATTGCCGCAGCCAAACAGAACCGCCCCGACTGCATTTTCCTTGTCGATGGCGCTCAGAGTACGGCTCACATGGCGGTGGACGTGCAGGCACTGGGCTGCGATTTCTACGTGTTCTCCGGGCACAAGGTCTATGCTCCCACCGGCACCGGTGCACTCTGGGGCAGGGAGGAACTGCTGTCTCAGCTCCCGCCCTGGCTTGGTGGCGGCGAAATGATTAAGGAGGTGTCGTTCACCGGTACAACCTACAACGACCTGCCGTTTAAGTACGAGGCCGGTACCCCCAATATCTGCGGCAATATTGTGTTGGCCGCTGCTCTTGATTACGTGCAGAGCAAGGGTTTGGCGGAAATCGATGCCCATGAGCAGAAGCTCACTCGCTCCCTCTACGATGGCCTGATAGCCCTCGGTGGTATTGATATACTCGGTCCGCGTGAGGGCCGTGGCGCACTTATTTCCATTCTCGTGCCAGGTGTTCATCATTACGACCTCGGCACTCTGCTCGACCAGATGGGCATTGCTGTGCGTACAGGTCACCACTGCTGCCAGCCCCTCATGCAGTACCTCGGCACAACCGGCACTACACGCTATTCCTTCGCTGCGTATAATACCGAGGAAGATGTGGCAGCTGCTCTGGCTGCAACCGAGCGCGCGCTCAACATGCTGCGCTGAATGCTGGTACGTAAACATAATGTGTCATAATCAGCTTGCTACTCAGGTGATTTTCCTTGCCTGAGTGGTGGGATGTAGGTAGAATAGCGCCGCTATGAATACTATATATAATCAGATTACGGCCGGTATGAAGGCGGCCATGCTGGGTAAGGATACGGTTACCCTCGGTGCATTACGCAGTCTGAAGGCTGCGCTGCAGAATGCCCAGGTAGCCAAGGGTAATGCACATGAACTGCTGTCTGATAATGAGGCTCAGAATGTGGTGCGCAAGCAGATTAAGCAGCGCGAGGATGCCATAGCCATGTACGAGAAAGCCGGCCGCCCCGAGCTCGCTGAGAAGGAGCAGGCCGAAATTAAGGCTCTTGCCGTGTTACTGCCTGCCGAAATGACCGAGGCTGAGGTGCTGCCTATTCTCGAGGCTGTGATTGCCGAACTGGGTGCTACCAGCAAGAAGGATATGGGCCGCGTGATGAAGGAGATGCAGGCTCGCACAGCCGGTGCAGCTCCCGGTAAGCTGCTCTCCAAGCTGGTTGGTTCACGTCTGGCTTAATGGGGGTTATGTTCAGTGCCGTTATCGTAGCCGCGGGCAGTTCCCGGCGCGCAGGATTTGACAAACTGGCTGCTCCGCTTGCGGGGGTGCCGGTGCTGTGCCGCAGTGTACAGGCCTTTGTCGAGGCCGGTTGCGCCTGCGTGGTGGTGGTGTGCCCGGAGGAGCGCTGGCAGACCGTGGGGTTGGCAGATGCCACTTACCCGGTGCCGGTGCTGCGGGTTGATGGCGGTGCTGAGCGTCAGGATTCCGTGGCGGCCGGGCTTGCCGCTCTGCCGACAGATACACGCTGGGTCGCTGTACATGATGGCGCCCGCCCGCTTATCACACCTCAGGGCATTCGCGATTGTATGGCAGCGGCTGCTCAGACCGGGGCTGCTGCCTGTGCTCACCCTGTGGTCGATACCTTGAAACGAGTGGATGCAGACGGCCTGAGCCTGCCCGAAAAGGTAAGCCGTGATTATCTGTGGGGTATGGAAACGCCGCAGATTTTCGATATCGCTCTGCTGCGCCGTGCCTATGACTGTGTGGCAGAGCAGGGACTTGTGGTCACCGATGAGGTGAGCGCTATGGAGACACTCGGTATTCCCACGCGACTGGTACAGGTGGGACCCAATCTCAAAATCACCCTGCCGGGGGATTTGGAACTTGCTGAATTGATTTTCAATAACCGCTCCGCTCAATGACACTCCACGGCCAGAGGGTGTGGATTCTGGGCTATGGGTTTCTCGGGCAGGTGCTGGCTCAAAAATGTCGTACCGCCGGAGCCCATGTGCAAAGCATTGATAGCAACGCTGCTGCCGGCGCCGATTTGTGTGCCGATGCCGCAGCGACTGCTATGATTGCACAGGCGATTGAGGCGGGCGGAGGCGTGCCGTCCGTTATTTTCTGTTGTCTTTCAACCCGAGGGGGAACGGTGGAGGAGTACCGCCGCTGCTACCTGCAGACCGTTCGGAATCTGGATGCAGCTCATCTGTTGGGGCACTGCATCTTCTGCTCCTCTTCTTCCGTGTATGGAGCAGCAACTGAGAGAACTGCCATACTGAAAGAATGCGAGCAGCGAGTCCTCTCATTCGGGGGCTGTGTGGCTCGGCTGGTTCCGCTTTATGGGCCGGGGCGCTGCGAATTGCTGCGCCGACATCTGGCCGGTGAACCCTGCTTGCCGGGGGCGCCTGAGCGGGTGTTGAATTATGTGCACGTGGAAGATGCGGCAGCGGCTCTCATGTTGCTGGCTGGGAGCGAGGTAAGCGGTTACTGCGATGTGTGTGGCGAATCATTCTCCAAGTCGCAGATTTACGCAGAACTGGAGCGTGTGACCGGTATAGCAGCGGCGCAGGCCGAGGCGACTCCCGGGCGCCGAGCTTATACCTCAGTCGCGGTGAGTGCCGATACTCTGCGCGCTCTGGGGTGGGTGCCCACGCACCGACTTATCAATATGGCGCAGGGAATGGCGCAGGGCAGGGAATAAGCTCTATATTTGCCATCGTGCCCAGAATAATGGCCAGCCCGATATAATACAAACAGGCAAAAGCTATAGGTGCCAGATACACACCCATGTAGAGGGTGATACGCCCTCCGCCTACACCATGGCGGCGATTGTGGTGTTGCACCAGCGCATGCAACACGGGAATGACTGCCCCGAGAAGAAGAACTGTGTCGGGGCTGCAGTCAAGTAACCTGCCAATATAAATGACCCATGTGGTTACGCTGGCAGCTACAAAGGGATTGGAAATACTCAGCCCGAACAGAATGACCAGCAGAACCACGGGTATGTGCAGTAGCAGAGTGATGGGGCTGCAACCGCGGGCGATGAAATCCAGACTTCTGTCACTGCGAGGTACATGCATGGTGGCGTTTCTCCTGTCTGTCAGTATAGCAATTGTAACAGAGTTGTAAAGCTTATTCTGCATTTTCGTCTTTTCTTGTTGAGGGGGCTGTGTTAAACTGTGCCTACACGGTATGATGCGGATGGACTATTACCAGCTTCTGGACATTGGACGCGGGGCAACGGCTGCTGAAGTCAAGCTTGCCTACCGACGTCAGGCCAGACTGTTTCATCCTGACCTCAATCAGGGGAATCCTGTGGCCGAGGAGCGCTTTAAGCTGGTGGCCGAGGCTTATCGTACACTGGGTGAACCCGAGCGACGGGCTGATTACGATGCCTGGCTGGACCGGCAGGAGCGCCTGCGCATGGCCCCCGAACTTGCTCGCATGGCAGCGGCTCCCCGCGTGAGAGTATCTGTCCGCCATGCTTATGAAAGGCGCGCGCAGAGGGGGCGCCGCCGCAGCAGGTATAGCCGCGGTACACGTGTTCCCCTCCTTTTTGCGCTGAAGCCCGTGGGCGATTCGGGAATCCTGAGCTTTCTCCTTTTCTACGGTTTATGTGCGGCTGTCATGGTGCCCTGGTTTATCAGCTACGCCGGTAGGGAGGCGCCGCAGACCCTGCAGAGCCCGGCGGCACCACGCCGAGTGCCGGGGGAGTCTGACTTGCCGCCTGAGGTGCAGACACGCGAGTTGCTCAATTTTCACGAGCGCATATACAGAGCGGCCGAGGCCGGTGACCCCCGGGCTCAGTTTCGCTATGGTATGATGCTCTACCACGGCTATCAGGGAATTCCGCAAGATCATGAGGCCGCCATGCGGTGGTGGCAGAAAGCGGCCGATGCCGGGCACAAGGCCGCCGGGCAGATGTTGAATGCCGCCCGTACAGCAGAGCAGGAATCTGTCAATTTTGAGCCGATTGTTCTTTGATACAAAAAAGCCCCGCAAAAGCGGGGCTTTGCAATAAATGGGATTGGGTGTGCGCCATCAGTGCCATACCAGACCCACGGCTTCGCGCAGGCGTGTCATGGTTTTGGCGGCTTCTTCGCGGGCACGGGTGGCGCCATCGGTGAGCACCTGTTGTACGTAGTCGGGGTTGGCTACAATCCACTCGCGTTTTTCGCGTGCGGAGCGGAAGTATTCCCAGTAAGCCTCGAACACATCCTTCTTGAACTGCCCGTAACCTACGCCGCCACGGTGGTGTGCTGCCACCATCTCATCGTACTGTTCTGCAGTGGCGAAAAGTTTGTAGATGGCCAGAATGACTGAGCCCTCGGTGGGTTTGGGGTCTTCAAGCGGGGTGGCATCTGTCACAATCTTCTTGTTAATCAGCTTGCGCAGGGGCTTTTCCTCACCGAAAATGGGCAGGGTGTTGCCGTAGCTTTTGCTCATTTTCTGACCATCGAGCCCGGGAACAACGGCTGTTACTTCGCTGATGATGGCCTCGGGCAGCTTGAAGATATCGGCACCGAAGGTATCGTTAATCTTACCGGCGAGGTCGCGGGTAACCTCGAGGTGCTGTTTCTGGTCTTTACCCACGGGCACGGCATCGCTGTTGTAGAGCAGAATGTCGGCAGCCATGAGTGCAGGGTAGGCAAAGAGGGCGTGATTGGGGGAGAATCCCTTGGCAATCTTGTCCTTGTAGGAATGGCAGCGCTCCAGCAGCCCCATGGGGCAGACGGTGGAGAGAATCCAGGCCAGTTCATTTACCTCGGGCACGGCAGATTGGGAGAAGAGCACGGCCTTCTGCGGGTCGAGGCCACAGGCCAGAAAGTCAATGGCCAGATTTATGGTGTTCTCGCGCAGTTTGGCGGCACTCTCCATGGTGGTCATGGCGTGATAGTTGGCAATGAAGTAGAAGGCCTCGCCCTTCTCCTGTAACTCAACAGCGGGCTTGATAGCGCCGAAGTAATTACCGATATGGAGCTGGCCGCTGGGCTGTAATCCTGTCAGGAATCGCATGGTGTTCGTTGATGTTCTGGTGATAATGTTGAAAATGGGTTACTCTTCGCTTCTGGTAAGAACTCTGCGAATGAAGTCGTGCAGTTCCTGAGTGGTGCGGGAGCCTTCGATGGTACGCAATTTGACGCCTTCGGTATATAGAATGGCGGTGGGAACTTTGGTGATGGCGAATTCTTCTGCCAGTACGGGGAAAGCATCGGCATTCACCTCCACAACCTGTACGCCACCCTGTTC
The DNA here is from genome assembly GCA_017471985.1 of Akkermansia sp. Lineage (GTDB taxonomy): Bacteria > Verrucomicrobiota > Verrucomicrobiia > Verrucomicrobiales > Akkermansiaceae > Akkermansia. Next base: position 57,934 of record JAFURE010000086.1, read on the forward strand.
CTGTTCGGCGAGCGCCTTCATGGAGTGTCGCATGTCATCGCTGTGCTTGCACCAGGGGGCTGTGAAAACCAGCAACAGACTGCGGCCGGACACACCGGTGACCTGACGTATGTCCTCGCCCTTGTATTCACTGTAAAGCTCGTATTTCGGGGCGCCGGGTAGTCCGGTTTGTACATCTAAATCCTTGCGTATCAGTTCCTCGAGCGGCTCTCGCTGGGGATTGGGTGCCGGCTTGGTGGCCGTAGTGAACCGTGCGGCTCGCTCCGCTTTGTCCGTGTCTGACTCCCCACAGCTTGTCAGCAATAACAGCGCGGGTGTACAGAGGAGCAGGAGGCTGAGCAGAGCTTGTTTCATACGCAGCTATTTTCTACCTTATTACACTTGTTGTGAAGTCTGTAGTGTGTCTTAAAGGCTTTTTTCGCTATGCGTGGGAGGAATAAAGCGCAGAACTTTGCGGGGCGGCAGCTGCATGGGGCTGCCGCTGCCGGGTAAGAGCAGGCGCCTGGCGGCTACCTGTTTCATGCGAAAAGTGCCGAAACGCGCGAGCTTCACTTCGCCGTCCTCCTTCAGTCCGTCCTGAATGGCGCGTACGACGGCATAGAGTGCCAAATCGGCGGCACTCTGAGTAGCGGTGCCGCCGAGCGCAAGCCGAATGTGCTCGAGCAGTTGTTTGCGGTTCATTCTGCTGAGCCGGGATAGGGCATATCAGCCTTGTGGCTGTAGCGATTGAACTCGCGCCCGGTGATAAGTCCGGTGCTCAGGCAGCGCCGCCAGCTGGCAATGTGCCGGCGCTGCAATTCCTCGTAGCGGGCGCGTCGGGAGGGATTGCTCTCCAGCAGGTTTGCTACTTCGCGAGCCATGTCGGGATTGTGTTGCATGTGGCCGACTGCCAGATTCAGTCTGCTGTGCAGGGCCTCAATTCTGGCGGCAACCTTTGCGGCACTCGCGCTATCTGTTACGCTGTCCTGCAGAGGTATGAGCTCCGTGTAGATAATCGTGGCGAGGTTGAGGTACAGGTCAGCGTGCTGGCGCGGACTGAGCAGGTCGTGCGGTGTAACATCGCTGGGTGGCAGTTCATTGGCAATGGTTTGCGGCAGAACTGCGCTTGTCAGTAACAGGCATGCAAGGAGTGAGTGTTTCATATGGAATGAGAGTTGTTGGTGAAGGTGGTTATTCCCTGCTGCGGGCATTGAGCAGCATGAGTGCATAGTAAACGAGCATGGCAATGGAGGACAGGGCCGCGGCAACATAAGTCATGGCTGCCCAGCGCAGAGCGGTGCCTGCCTGACCGTGCATGGCCCGACTGGCCAGCCCCGACTGCTCCATCCAGGCCAGAGCGCGACGGGAGGCGTCGAACTCCACCGGCAGGGTAACCAGCGCAAATACCGTGGTCGTGGCAAAGAGCGCAAGGCCAATCCAGGCAACCGTGGTTCCGGAGCCCATGGCTGCCAGAGCCAGACCTGCCAGCAGCACAAACTGGCCGAGGCGGGAACCGATATTCACCAGCGGCACCAGCTCACTGCGCAGGCTGAGCCAGGCGTAGCTCTGTGCGTGCTGCACGGCGTGCCCGCACTCATGGGCCGCCACGGCCATGGCTGCCACCGTGGCCTGGGAGTACACCGTGTCGCTCAGGTTAACAGTGTGATTGGCGGGATTATAATGGTCAGTGAGAGCACCGGGGGTGTGGGTGACCTGTACATGGTGCAGGCCGTAGCTGTCGAGCATGCGGCGTGCTACCTGTGCCCCGGTGAGGGGGGCCGGTTCCGACGAGTATTGTTTAACGCTCGCCTGCATGCGGCTCTGAACGATGCCGCCGATGAGGCCGGCTAGCAGAATAAGGCCGACCCCGACAAGGCTTACTGCGCTGTACATTCCTGGGCCCTGGTTCATGGCATACCCCGAGCTTTCCGTGTAGTACGGTGCATATTGTGCGAGTGTGAAAATGAAGTCCATCATACGTCTGAGATTATTCTACCATTAAGATGTCGATTGCGCTACATCCGTTCGTGTCGTAGCTGCATTTTTACATCGGTATGGCACATTAACATTTTTTTACCCGGGCTTATTGGTTATTCCTGCAGCGTTGGCTTGCAGGTGCGGCAGCCCGATACGGCGTATAGGGGTTCCGGCAAACAGGCTCTCGAACTCAGTGGGGCTCAGCTCTGCCAGCACCTGTGGGCTAAGCGCTGCGAAAGGAGCCGGCATGAGCAGATGGGGGTCAACAGGTTTGTCGTCGGGGCGGGGGCGATTCCAGGGGCAGACTTCCTGACAGGCGTCGCAGCCGTAGAGGTGCTCACCCTGCGCGGCGCGTATGTCGGGGGGCATTTCCTGTTTTGCCTCGATAGTCCAGTAGGACAGACAGCGGCGGGCATCGCAGGTTCTGTCGTGCAGCGCTGCGGTGGGACAGGCCTGTTCACAGCGCCGGCAGGTGCCGCAGCGGTTGGGCATGGGACTGTCGTATGGCAATTCCAGTGTGGTGAGTATACTGGCCAGAAAACAGTACGAACCTCCCCGCGGGCGCACCAGAAGCCCGTTTCTCCCTATCCATCCCAGACCGGCACGTGCGGCAAAGAATCGCTCGCTGACCGGACCGGAGTCAGTAAAGCAGCGCTGTTGCCCGCCGTAGAAACTGAGTGTTTCGTCCAAATCGGCAAGTTTGCCGGCCAATAGTTTATGGTAATCCTCCCCCTGAGCATAGCGTGCCACCTTTCCGGGGGCGCAGCGGGAATCTGCCCGGGGGTAATCATAAGTGAGCATGATGACGCTGCGCACCCCCGGCAGTACCAGTTCGGGGTTCATTCGGGCGGGCAGGTGGCGCACCATCCACTCCATATCGGCATGTTGACCCTCTGCCAGCCAGTTCTGCAGGCCGGGACCCTGGTCAATCTGAGCCGGGGCTATCCCCAGAGCTGAGAACCCCAGTGCATGTGCCGCGTATTCCACGGCCTGACGGGCTGCCTGCATCATAAACTTCTGCGTATTTTCTCGGAGTGCTTCTTGAGCGGGGCAACCAGCAGTTCCTTGATGCGCCTGGAGATGGGCAGTCGCTCGATAACTTGCATGGCTGCATGGTTCACCCGCAGGGTCTGTGGCGTTCCGGTCTCGATTTCCGCCTTGATATAGGCCAGTCTCTGCATGTTGGCCGAGGCTTCCTTGTTGCCGAGGTCTGCCGCTTTCTTGTAGAGGTGCAGGGCGGTTGAAAGGTCACGCGAGACGACGATGCCACGTTCATACATGGCGGCCAGGTTGTTGATGGCCCGGTGGTCTTTAACTTTCTCACCCATTCGGTAGCATTCGAATGCCAGTTGCGGCATGGGGTGTGGCAGGCCAAGCCCCGACATGTATGCGTGGCCGAGGTAGAAGAATACGTTGGGGGTGTACGGGTCTTTTTTTGCCTGACTGCGCAGGAGTTTCAGCGCGGTGCGGGGGTCTGAATAGGGCTTTTTTTTGTCCATCAGGTAGCGCGCCAGTTCTACGCGAGCTCTAGCTACATCGGCATTGGCGGCTTTCAACATCCACTGCAGGGCTTCTTTTTCGGACTTGTCGCGCCCGAAGCCTTTCTCGCAGTAGAGCGCGTAGCGGTACATGCTTTCTTTCTGAATGCGCACGGATTCAGGATGTGCCGGGTCGAGTTTCAAGGTCCCCTGAGCGAGGTGTTGTGCCAGTATGGCGGCTTTTTCGGGCTGAGCCTCGAGCCCTTTGCGGCGCCCCTCATAGACATCGAGCAACAGATTGGCTGCCAGAGGGTGCCCCCATTGGGTGCAGCGCTCCAGCATGGCTGTTACGCCGTGAATGTTGCTGATGTTGGGGGCATCGAGTATATAGGCTGCGCGGGTGTACATGCCCTCCAGATCATGGGGGCGGGGCTGTTCCGTTGTATCTGCAGCGCTGTGCCCCACTGCCATAAGGACGGTGAGCAGAAAAACTCTGATGACTGATTTAGTACGCAAAGCTACTCAGATAATAGTTAATGAGCGTGTTACCGAAGAAGAGGTAAATGAGAGCACCGATGATGAAAGCCGGGCCGAATGGCATGGGTTGCCCCCTGCCTATGCGGGCTATGAGCGCTTGCAACAGGCCGGCAAAACTCCCTGCTACCAGCGCAAAGAGGACGCCCTGCCAGCCACACAGGGCACCGATACTCAGGGCGATGAGCGCATCCCCGCTTCCCATGGCCTCCTTGCTGGTGCTCATGCCGTGGCAGGTTCCGCTCAGGCTTTCATGTTCCTCCAGTTCTATGATGGTGCCGTCTGCCAGCACGGCGCTTTCGGTGGTGAAGGTTATGTCGCCCGCGGCTGCATCCCTGGCGGCAGAAATGTCGGCATGGGTGAGGGTAACTCTGTTGGCACTCTCCATGAAGAGCTCGCTCCACAGGTAGACGGTATCACCGATTTTCAGCTCCAGATCATCACCGGCCTGCTGCAGTTGCCAGGTACGTGGTTGTTCATAGCTCTCGCTCTTACGCCCGAAAAGCAGGCGGCCAATCAGGGCTACGGCTTTGAGCAACACGTAACCGGATATGGCGCCGCACAAGCTCCAGAGCAGGCCGTCGGTCGCTCCCAGTGCCTGAGGCTCGACCAGCCACGGGGCAAAAAGTGCCGTCAGCACACCAACTGCGGCAGCTGTGTTCGTCAGTACCGGCAGTACGATCATCTGTTCCCGGTCAATGCAGAGTACCGCCAGCATGATGGCTCCCCACACGCACAGCAGCACCTGCACCGGCAACGGGTCAGTGGCAAACTGCCACGCAACAGCTGCAAAGAGCAGGGCGGTAATCACCTCGACCACGCAATAGCGCGCGCTGATGCGCTTGCCGCAACAGGCGCTACGCCCGCGCAGCATCAGCCAGCTCACAATCGGTATGTTCAGGTACCACGGTATTTCCTTCTTGCAGTCCGGGCAGAACGACCGAGCCGGCTCATTCACACTCAACCCTCGCGGCATGCGGTAGATGACCACGTTCAGAAACGAACCGATGCATGCCCCGAACAGGGCAAAGCATAGCGGCAGCAACCACGGCGTTTCCTCGCTCACAGCAAGGGTGTATGTGTTGAGCTCTTCCAGCATGGCGCCATTATAGCACATCACCAACCGACTGAAAAGCGCTTTTGTCGCCATTTTTATTACCCGAAGCTCAATTATTGAGTGCTGCGCACAATTAATATTCAAGAAAAGTTTATTTTTTTTAATTTATAGTATTGACAAACTGATAAATTTCTGTATACTTCGCCTCGCATGAGATCTACCATCACAATTCTGACCGGCATAATGCTGATGTGCAGTGCGATGGCCGAGACCGTAACGGCCCTTCGTCCTGCAATTAACGATGCGGCCGCGAAACATGGAGTGGACCCCGTGTTAATGGAGGCAATTATTCGTCACGAGTCCGCTAACGCAACGTCGTATTCTGCCCGCCGCAGGAACAATCTGGCCGGCATTATGGGGCGTCGTGGCCAGCGTAAGTACGAGAGCAAGGAGGCGTGTGTAAATGACCTTGCTCAGATTCTTGCCAAATATCGAGCCAAGGGCCGTGTGACTGTGGCCCAGATTGGCCGTGTCTACTGCTCCAGCCATAGTTCCTGGACTCGCCACGTCAACGGCCTGATGGGCCAGATACGCAATGGCAAGTTCGGGGCTCTTGAGCAGCAGGCCACCGCAGAGTAATCGCGGCATCGCATCATAGAGAGATAAGAGAACATCTTCACACCCTGCAGACTGAGCGCTGCAGGGTGTTTTTCTTGCTTGTTATTTTGCCTTTCTTTCAATCGGAGCGTATTATCGCTGCTTGTTAAACAATGGAAATCGATGTTGAAATAGGCGCATGCTCTGATTTACTTGCATGGTGCGGGGTGTGATACGCTCTCGGGCTTTTCATAATTTCTATCGCATGAGCGCGATGAACGATAATTCCCATGGCGGCATAAGGCGGGCGGGGCAACTCCCGCGTACTATGATAGGGGTGAACGGGGTGCGGTTGATTAACATTCCCGGTGTGTATCATCCGCCACACATGCTGACGGAGAAGACGCAGCGGGAGCGCCATCTGCCGGTGATTCTCAGCAAGCCACCCACCGGTATTATTTCAGCTCTACCTCTTGCACCTGCCGGAGGTAGGGCAACTTTATCTTAACAAGGATACATCGTACATGACCGAGGCATATAATCTCTATTGAAAAAATCCGAAAAAAGACTTGCATATCTCCGAAATTTTGTCAAACTGTCTGTGTGGTTGCATAGCGTGTTTGCGCAAGTGCGTGTTTCGGCTTATTTAGCTGCACTGCAAATAAACTTGTTACGCAATCATAATTTTCCTTTTATGGCAAATTTAGTTTTTGTTTTTTTTAATTATACCAACACGTTGATATGTTGAACCTGAGAAGAAAAGTCACACGTAGTGAGATGATTTGGACGCTGGTTTTCACGGCTATCGTGATAGTGTGGTTCGACTATATCATCTTTTTTGCCTATA
>JAFURE010000087.1 GCA_017471985.1 Akkermansia sp.
CAACCCCACCCATCTGAACAACATGAGCGAAAATCTGAAACTCGCACAGCTGAAAGAACTGGAAGACGAGAGCCTTATACAAATGACTCTCGCCGGTGTGCAACGCGCATACGACGAACTGGTGAAACGACATAGCCGCCGACTGCACTCCATGCTCATGCAGATGCTTAATTCCGAAACCGATGCCTACGACATCGCTCAGGAAGCCTTTGTAAAAGCCTATCGTTCCCTACAGTCCTTCAATGGGAACAGCGCTTTCTACACCTGGCTTTACACCATAGCTCTCAATGAGGCCCGTAATTTCATACGCAAAGAAAATAAACGACGCAAGAGTAGCATCAGTATAGACAACGACGTCAACGGTGATCCCAAAGAAAAGAACGTGGAGTTGGCTGACAGCAGCCGCGAGGCAGACCCACTAAGGAATGCCAACGTGGGAGACCTGAAAACCCGACTGAAATACGCTCTGAGCCAGCTCTCCCCCGAGCACAGAGAAGTGGTACAGCTCTGTGACATAGCCTGCATGAATTACTCTGAAGTTGCCAGCATGCTCAAAATCCCCGAGGGTACGCTCCGCTCGCGACTGCATTATGCCCACCGCTATCTGCAAAGCTTATTAAAGGATGAGCTCTGATTCCGCTTCACCCCCAGAGGAACATATTCAGGAATCTCTTCCCTACTTCGAAGAGGGAGTGATGGCGGGGTTTCCCTCGCCTGTCATGGGAGAACTCAACGGCACTCTCAACCTTAATACGCTGTGCATACAACACCCGGCCACTACCTATTATGTACGAGCCAGGGGTGACAGCATGATAGGTGCCGGGATATGCGACGGCGACATTCTGGTGGTGGACCGCAGTATTACGCCTCAGCACGGGGATATCATCATTGCAGCTATCGACGGTGAGTTTACCGTCAAACGATTACACAGAAAGGGGAGCAACGTATTTCTTTCACCGGAAAATCCGGCATATCCATCACGCCTGCTCACCGCAGAAGAGCAGGCTGATTTCTTTGGAGTTGTCACCTGGATTTTGAAAGCCGCCTGCAGACGTAATTCGGGTAAAAATTATTGCTGAATTACTTCGATTTCTCTTTACAACCTAACATGTACGTGCTAGAATATCCGCTGGTGCGTGTTACCTATCTCTTCTTATGACGGAAACCTCGAATAAAGTCAGGCTACGCGACTTAAGCGATGAAGAACTCGTCGCTCACTTGCGTGTTGACTGCATGAGTAGCCCTCAAATAAAGGAGATAGCCTTTAACGTTCTGATGAGACGTTACTCCAGGAAAATACACACCCTGATTCTGCAGATGGTGAGAAATGAGGCTGATGCCTACGACTTATCTCAGATTTCGTTTCTCAAAATCTTCAGAGCAATACCTTTTTTCAGAAACAATTGTAAGCTTTTCAGTTGGATGTACCCGATTGCCGTTAACACGGCAAGAGATTTCATACGCGCACGCGACAGGCGGAGAAAGAACGAGGGACCGAGCCTTGACGATGAAGAGCGTCTTACAGAAATCATAAAGTACTGTTCTTCAAATTCAGCCAACCCGTACGAAGCTCTGATTAACGTCGAAACTCAGACGATATTGCAAGCAGCAGTGGATGAGTTGTCGGAAAGCCACAGAGAGGTCATAGTACTGCGCCATTACATGCAGATGGAATATAGGGAAATATCGGAACTCCTCAATGTCCAGGAAGGTACTATCCGGTCGCGCGTGCACTACGCACATGAGAAACTTAAGGATATTTTGAAAAGCTCCAAGAAAGAGAGCTTATTGAAGAAAATATGCAGAAAGCTCTTTGGCGGAAAAAAAGCCTAGCCTTATAGACCTGCTCGCTCTCTGGCCTCGCGGACCTGAGCCAATCCTGCGGCTAACAACAGGAGGATGAGAGCCCAGCTGACAATGCCGCAAAGTACGAGTTTGAGCAGCGGGAAGGTATCGAGCAATGAGCTGTTCCAGAACATGTGCACGATAACCGGCACACTGGCCAATTTCAAGAAACGCCAGTCCTGCAGGACATTGAAATTAACAATAGCAGTTGCGTGGCCAAGTGTACCCTCGCGACGCAGGCGGCTCCATACCAGCCAATAAGCACCGGCTATAGCAGCAGTCCACTGAGTGTGCCCGGCAATACTGGTAAAAACTGCGCGATAACGCATAACAATGTCAGGGCTCAAGCTCTGAGCTGCAAGCTGATGAACAACCTGCCCCATGCGAGGGTCCGCCTGCGACAGAATATCGGCAGCAGTATGGTATGCCACCAGATTTCTGAGGTGCATGAATGTATAACCCGCACTTTCAAACGCCGCAAAACCGGCACCAACAGCTGCGCCTAACAACAGGCCGGTTAATATACGACCATTACACTTGCTATGGGCCACCAATAACACAGCAAGCAATTTGGCACTTTCCTCAATCGGCCCGGCCCAAAGCACCCCCTTCCCTCGCCAGAAGGCAAACAATATCAACGAAAAAATAAGCGACAGCATGCTGCCGGTCATCATCATCACACCGGCTGAATAAATGCTCACATCGCGTCTCACGTTTATCTCATAGAACAGTACAAACAGACAGAAGGGAATACCGAAATTGCCAATAAAAATCAGTGCAGGTATCAATAACGGGTTCTGAAATTGTGTGGATGCCCAGTTAAAACCAAAGTAAAGTACCAGACAAACCAGAATCAGGCGAGAAAATATCCACGGAGCCGGCCAAACCGTGCTTACTTCATTAAGAGAAGGGGTCGTCCTGGATGTACCTGCACCAAAGCAATCTTCAATATCTGCGGAGGTATGACGGCGAAATATCTCTGAAAAAAACGAGATAAACGAAAATCCCTTCAGCTCTGCCCATAAACCATCGGAGTGTGGCTCAATACCCGGCAACGAGCCGAGCGCCATACTGCCTCGCATGCCCTCCCGCCATATACGATCTTCGCGCTTCAGCTCGCCGCTGGCCAACATATCGCGCAACTGCGGCACCATATACGGGCCGTAGCTCTCTCCGTCTCGCAGCAGGAAATATTGTTCTATGTTACACATACGCGCAGAAAAGATTATACCCCAATAATCTAACCATGCAAGTAAAATCAGACATAAAAATTGCCGCAGATTACTCAGTAAATGAGCACCTGCGGCAATTAAAAGCTTTCGTAAAGAAATTATTCGTCGTCGGTGGCATCGAACTCGTCAGACTCAGCATCAAAGTCGGCCTCCTCGTACTTCTTGAACTTCTTCACCCGCTGCGCAGCCGGCAGAGGAGTAAGAACCATGGTCACGGTATTGCCGGCAAGCTTGGCAGCCTGATCGACCTTGCCCATCGTCTTCATATCTTCGACAACCTTAGCCATCACCTCAAGGCCAAGCTGCTGGTGAGCATTCTCACGGCCTCGGAAACGGAGCTGGAAACGCACTTTGTGACCATGGTCCAGGAATTGCTCCGTACGAGCCATTTTCACATTGTAATCGTTAACATCGGTACCGATACGCAGCTTGATTTCCTTCATGCGCACGGTCTTGGCCTTGTTGTTCTTCTGCATCTTGGCCTGCATGTACTTAAACTTACCGTAGTCGATAAGTCGGCACACGGGCGGATCTGCATTGGGAGCAACCTCTACGAGGTCAAGTCCGATTTCCTTGGCGCGAGCGAGAGCATCTCTCGTAGCCATAACGCCGAGCTGGTCACCGTTGGCGGTTACCACTCGTACTCTGGGAGCACGGATTCGGTCATTGACACGAATCTGCGGGGTTTTACTGTTCTGCTCGCGGCGATTACCACGATTAGCAGGGGTATTGTTTTTCTGTGGGGTTGGCACTTGTGTTTGTACTTGGTTGTGGTCGATGTATTTCAGGATGCTCCCGGCAGGTCGTGCGGCGGTTCATATAGCACACCGCGCGCCCCACCGGAAAGGGGGTCAGCAGCGTTCGTTACTGTTGGGGTGTCTCCTTCTGTTGTGGGGTGAACGCAGGTTTGATGAGTCGCTGATTTATCTCATCTGTCAGAGCTGTTACGAACTCGCCGAGGGGCATGGTACCGACTACGTCAAGCTCGCGGTGACGAACATTGACCATACCTTCTTCAGCCTCTCGCTGACCGACGACAATCATGTACGGGACTCGGTCAAGGCGGGCATTACGAATCTTAGCACCAATCTTATCGGGAGCGTCATCGAGTTTCACGCGCACGCTCTTGGCAGCCAGAGTAGCACGTACTTTCTCGGCAAAGTCGGCAACCTTGTCAGAAATTGGCAACACGCGCACCTGCTCCGGCGCAAGCCAAGTGGGGAACTTGCCGGCAAAGTGCTCGATAAGCAGGCCGGTAAAGCGCTCCATGGAGCCAAAGGGAGCTCGGTGAATCATGACAGGGCGGTGCGGCTTATTGTCAGCACCGGTGTAGGAAAGGTCAAAACGCTCAGGCAGGTTGTAGTCTACCTGCACGGTTCCCAGCTGCCAGTCACGACCAATCACATCGCGAACAATGAAGTCAATCTTGGGACCGTAGAAAGCGGCCTCGTTCTCAGCTTCGATATAATCGAATCCATTCTCCGTCAGCACCTCACGCAGCGCCTGCTCCGCGAGTTTCCAGTTTTCAACGGTACCCACATATTTGGGGTCGTTGTAATCCTTATCACGCAGGGAAAGTCGCACGCGGTAATCAGTCATCTGCAGGGTACCGAGGATGTGCTTCACGATACCGATACACTGCTGCACTTCCTCCTTTATCTGGTCGGGGCGGCAGAAGATATGAGCGTCGTCCTGAGTGAAACCACGCACGCGGGTCATACCTCCCAGCTCACCGCTCTGCTCCCAGCGATACACCGTACCGAACTCGGCCAGACGCACAGGCAAATCACGATAGGAATGGGGGTCACTGGAGTATATGCGAATGTGATGCGGACAGTTCATGGGCTTAAGCATAAAGCCCATGATGGTGCGGGTATCCATCGCATTGAAAAGGTCGGCGCAGCTGGCATTCTCATCGCGCAGCTTCTTGAAGTCATCCGGGTCGGGAATGGGAGGGAACTGGCTCTCCTTGTAATGCTCCCAGTGACCGGAGGTCATGTAAAGGTCGAGCTTACCGATGTTGGGGGTGAATACCTGTGAGTAGCCAATACGGTCGAGCTCCTCGGTAATGAAATCCTGCAATTCACGGCGAATAATGGCACCCTTGGGCTTCCACAGCACAAGTCCCTGCCCCACCATCTCATCGATGGTGAAAAGCCCCATCTCACGGCCAAGCTTGCGGTGGTCGCGCTTGCGGGCTTCCTCCAGTCGAGCCAGGTGCTCATCCAACTGGGTGCGGTTGGGGAAACAGGTGCCATAAACACGCTGCAGGCGGGGGCCGCTGGCATCCCCCTGATAGTAGGCGGAAGCCACACTCATAACCTTAAATGCCTTGCAATTGCCGGTACGACCTACGTGAGGACCTGCGCAAAGGTCTGTAAAGTCGCCGTTGCGATAAATGGAAATCTCCTCGTCATCAGGAATGCGGTTCAGCAGGTCAACTTTAAACTTGGAAGGCACGGCACGCGGACCAACGGAGCCAAGTTCACCGCTCTGAGCCATGGCCATAGCCTCGGCACGAGTGACAGTAGTTCGCTCAAATGTCTGGTTCTCCTTGACGATTTTCTTCATCTCTGCCTCAATCAGTTCGAATTCGGCTGTAGAGATGTTGTGGTCAAGTTCGATATCATAATAGAAGCCGTTCTCAATGGCAGGGCCGGCGGCAAGCTGGGCCTGGGGCCAGATTCGGCAGATGGCAGCAGCCAGAACGTGCGCGCAGGAGTGGCGCAGGCGCTCCAGGTCACTGGCCTGATTACGTTGCTCGAGTGTCTTTCGTTCTTTCTGTTCAGACATAAGTATTTCAGTGAGCCCTTACTATGCGCCTAAAACGCACGGATTGCAAGCACAATCCGCGCAGCAGGCGCAAAATAAAGCATTTTAGGCTCGTTTTTCTTCAAAAGTGTTACTTTTTCCTCTTTTTACGAAAACCGGGCAAGCCGCCATGCAAGGCTCGACGATGCGTGCGAATGGAATTCAATTTCGCCTTGAGACGACGGAAGGGCGTCGCCAGCACATGCATAAACCCGGCGAAAGTCGTATAGCTGTGCGGCCTCAATGACTGGTCATATTTACCCGAATAGGTCATTGCAGAACCACTCACATCAGATATTCCATCAATATGCTCCACCAAATCCGGCTGTATGGCATATATTTTCACACCCGGCAGGCTGGCAGCTGTATCCTTATAAAATGTGTCGATGGCGCGGTGAATGGACATCCACTCCCAGATATTTTCTTCGGTAGGCATAACGGCCAGCAAACGGTCATACATACTTTGAGGAATCATATAGGCAAAGGACGACAAAACGCCCTCAACCTGCCATAGGGCATGCTCACCGGACTTATGAACAAGGCTACCATAAGGAGTCGGACGGCTGTAGCCCAAATACAGAATGTAATCTCCCTTCACCTGCTCCAAAGCGTATTGAAGCATAGCCAGAGCATCCGGATGTCGGCCGGCTATAACATCATCTTCCATGATGAGTACGTTACGCCAGCCTTTCTCCTTGGCCATGGCTATTGCTTTTGCGTGAGACAAAGCACAGCCGCCGGCTCCGCCCCAATAGGAAGCGCGCTCCGAGGTACGCTCAGTGAACCATGGCTCCTTGCCATAACTCGGCAGTGCCCGTCCCAGCACGGCACTAACTCGGTGAACTTTATCGATCGGCAGGGTTTCCTCATTGTCCTTCAGGAACTTATCCATGCGTTCCTTACTGGTGTCCAGATTGATAACAAGTATCCCGTCTACTCCATCCCACACCTTTTGCCCCCAATTAACTGCGCCTTCCATAATCATTAAAATCGGTTTTTCCACTTACTCAACGCGACCATAATCATCGCTGAAACGCTCAATATCATCTTCTGATAAAAAGTCCCCTATCTGAATTTCTATCACACACAAGGGTACTTCTCCTTCGTTACTCAATCGATGCAGGCTCCCCTGAGGTATAATGACAGATTGACCGACCTTAAGATGGGTCACAACGTCATCGCAACGAACAGTTGCTACCCCCTCGGTTATAACCCATCGCTCAGTTCGATGCTCATGGCGCTGAAGTGATATACGCCCGCCCGGAATCACGTGCAGCTTTTTCACCACAACACGCGACTGCAAATCCAGCACCTGCCATTGTCCCCAGGGACAATCACCGGTTTCACCCACGTGGTAAGTTGTATGTGCCTCTCTCATTTACCGATAGATTGACGAATACTGGTTGTTGAGCGCTGCGGCAGATTTCCATGTGGAATGCGCGAACTGGTAACATAGCGAATTCCCTTAGATTCCACAAATGCCTTCTTCTCATCGCTTGTGCCATCTCCATTCACAAAGAAGATATCCGGTTTCACCTCATCGAGCAGCGGAGCAAAATCAAGGATTTTGCCGGTATCTGGCCCAATGTAGACCTCCTTCACAAAACGTATGGCTTCGAGCATATACTTACGCTCCTGCTCCGTATACATTGTGTTACGATTTTTCAGGAGCCGCACTGTTTCATCTGAACCGATGGAAACATAAACATCACCATAAGTTGCAGCCTCCTCCAGAAAGGCTATATGGCCGCTGTGGAGAACATCGAAGCAGCCGGATACAAATACTTTAGGCATATATTCAGGATTTAAGTCAGAAGTTATCTTTTTTCACATTATGGAGCTTCAAGCGCTCCAGATACTTGGGCTCCCAAGGCACTTGCTCATCCTTACCGAAGGTTCGGCAGTAGGGTTCTATCGGGTAAAGATACTCGCACTCCTCCAGAGCAGCGGTGCGAGCCTCGGGCGTCTCGTACAGGTAAAGAGCATAACCACCGTGACCGCCACCACAGTATTTGTGAGCCAGGCAGTCACCGACTTCGGGCAGCGGTTCCATCCCCTCATCCAGCTGAAGCTGGTAACTGAGCTGCACACCTACAGCCAGTACGTTGATATCCTTCTCCTGCACGCCAAGGCGAGCCACACGCCCGGCTTTGGCTATTTTTTCGAAATTACGCTTCAGTCCGGCCAGACCGGGGGTATCGTGCTTAATCCGGGTATCGTATACAGCCATACGCCCCCTCAGGAACTCACCGGTATTCTTAAAGTCGAGCACCGGCTTGGGCCCCGAGCACCACACACAGGCACCGGTTTCGGCAATCACTGCAGGGTCTTGCCAGCCCACACCAAGCCCCAGTTCAGAGTTAACAGGATCCCACCCGTTCAGTACGCTCCAGCCACCGCTGCCACCAAGTCCGGCACCCTGACGGTAATCCCATTCTTTCAGAGAAACAGTGGGGGAAATGGAACAATTCACAATATACTCGCCGGGTATGGCATTTTCAGGCACATCCAGCCAACCACCGGCAAAATCCACACGAAGCGGCACATGAAGCGGCGCCTTTATGCGGCTGACCACCTCTGAACTACTGGTACCTTTTCCTTCCGGCTGCGTTTTCTCCAGAACAACAAACTCCACACCATGCTCTTCGCACAGGCGCTTCTTTGCATCCTTGTACAGGTCATCCGTCGTGACAGCCAGTATATCCGGCTTAGTCTCCAAGAATGCAGAACGGAAAGATAGCTCTACATCTTCATCGGTAGACAATACTACCTCGTCCACCATCTGCAGAGAACGCAGCAATGCCAACTTATCAGCATCATCCAGCAGAGATTTCTTGTCGTACAACTTCCAGAGCAAATCAGCCGGAGGGAAAGAAACAATCAGATAATCGCCCAAAGCGCTCGCGTCCCGAAAAAAACGAATATGACCGGCGTGCAGTACGTTAAATGAACCGGATACGAATACTTTCTTCATAACAAACTAACAATTCTCAAATAAACCAGAACAACCAAGGCGGCTTACTTTTCCAGCCCCAGCCAACGGAAGAATACGCGAGAAGGTCGCCAGTAATCCACCCGCTGCGGCACGCGCACCCCCAGTGCCCATTCCTTCAGCCAGGGCAACAGAACAATGGTAAAAAGCTGCGCAGCAAAATACTTAAACAACCCACCCTTAGGGGCAGGCAAAGCAGGTTGCACAGGTTCATCAACAGGAACCGGCTTCTGCACGGGGGCCGGTTTACTACCTTTCAACACTCGGAAAATACGCCCGGCCAATTTCAACCCGGCATAACCGACAATAGCCAGCATACCATATCGGGCAGTCTGGCGGGAGATATGCATGACATCCAGACACACCCCGGCACCGGACTGCGCTCTGGCGGCAGAGTCCAACACCTGCACTCGGGACTGCGCAACCCGGGTCAGGATTTGCTGTTTTCTTTGCTGAGTAGTAATCTGATGCATTGCCAATCATTCTTCAGCTCCTCGCGGGTAGCCGGAGCGACCGGACCGGCGGAGCTCTTAATACCAACCAACAGAACCACAAATCCGACAATCAGGTGCAACAGGCACACCAGCCCCGTAGCCAGGAGCCAGGAGCCCAGCCAAGCATGAGCCGCCACACAGGCAAAGGCACACAGTAAAAGGTAGCCCACCACAAGCAGGAAAGCACCCACAACAATGGCCGCGGCGCGCTTGAGCTGATGAACACCATACTGCTGCAACTCCACAACCAGCAGTTGCAGCAAAGCACCTATGTGCGAAAAAGCATGCGTGGCTGCATCTTTCACACCACCAAGCAACTCACCGCCCTGCTGTTGCAGGGCAGCGAGCCGTTGCGGTTTCTTGAAAGAAAATAGCGACATGGATTATCCTGAATTGCCGTCAGGCGGCCTTCGCTCAGCGGCGGGTCACGCCAATGAGCAGACCAAGCACAAAGCCAACGCCCAGAGCACCGAGTACGGACGTGGTGGGGTTAGCCTTCACATACTCCTCACCGGCCTCGCGCAGATCCTTAGCCTTGGCACAGGTGGCATCCCAGCCCTCATTGAGCTGTTCGCGAGCCTCGTCTGTATAGCGGCGCACATCTACCATGCGCTCAGAGGTGTAGCGGCGTACGTTGTCCATCTGCTCAGCCGTAGCGCGGCGAAGCTTGTCGTACTGAGCGCAGGCATAATCGCGGGCTGCCTTCAGGCGGTCCTGAGTATCAGAGATGACAGACTCTGCAGCCTTTTCAATATCGGGGGTTTCAGCGTTTTCCATGACGTTTGATATGTTGAAGATTGGAAGCGGAGCCGCCACGAATCACCTTGCACTCGTGTGCTCCATTGACGTATTATAACCACACTCCGCCCCATTTTGCAAGCAATCTTGTCTAAAATGACGAATTTTCTTCACTTTTGCGTAATTTTTATGGCATAGGCAATTATAGACTTGCTTTTTACCCGCAGAATTGGTAACATCGCACGGCTTAAAGAGAAAAAGCATGAAAGCGATTCTTGCACTAGAAGACGGAACCACATTCGAAGGTAGCGCAATCGGTGCTACCGGCACAGTAACCGGCGAGATGTGCTGCGACACATCCGTCATGGGCTATCAGGAAATTCTGACAGACCCCGCCTGCAGCGGTCGCATATTTGCCATGACCTACCCGCTCATCGGCAACTACGGCATCTGCGAGGAAGACAGCGAGAGCGCCGCCCCTCAGGCCAACGGTCTGGTTGTGACTGAGCTTTCCCGACTGCACAGCAACTGGCGCGCCGATGAAGGCATGGGGCCTTGGCTGAAACGCCACAACATCGTAGCCATCGATGGCATTGACACCCGTAAAATTGCCACCCTGCAGCGCAACAAAGGAACCCTGCGCGCCTGCATTTCCACAGAACTGACCGCAGATGAAGCCGTAGCCGCTGCAAAAGCCGCACCTTTCATTGAAGATACCACCCCGGTATGCAAGGTAAGCTGCCCTGCCCCCTACCACTGGGAAGGCGAGTCCCGCGCCTGGAAATTGCCGAACAAGACCCAGGGCGACCTGAGCACCTACAAGGAGCTACCCGGCATCAGTTACAAGGTGGTTGTTTATGACCTCGGCGTGCGCCGAAGCGCCCTGCGCAGCCTGCGTCAGGTCGGTTGCGATGTTACCGTGGTACCCGCCTGCACCGCTGCAGCTGATGTACTGGCCCTGCGCCCCGACGCCGTCATCCTTTCCGACGGCCCCGGTGCCCCCACCGCACTTTCCGGCATGTCCGACACCATTAAGACACTGGCCGACAAGTTACCGGTGGCCGGTATGGGGCTGGGCTGCCAGACCCTTGTGCTGGCTCTCGGCGGCAGTGCCCGCAAGCTGCGCGTCGGTCATCAGGGCGCCAACCAGCCGGTCAAATCCATAGCCACCGGTCAGGTCATCATCACCACACAGAACAGCATCTATGCCATCGATGCCGACAGCCTGCCCGCTGAGCTGAGCGTAACCGCCGTCAACCTCAACGACGACACCGTGGCCGCACTGCGCAGCACCACCCGCCCCCTCTTCGGCGTACAGTACATCCCCACTGACGACTTCTACAACGAGCTCGTGCAGACCATCAAGGATGTGAAAGCCGGCAAATACAACGCATAACCGCACCACTTTATGAACACACTAGTCATTGGCTCCCAGTGGGGAGATGAAGGCAAGGGCAAAGTCATCGACTTCCTGACCGAAACAGCAGACGTCGTGGCCCGCAGCCAGGGCGGCAGCAACGCCGGCCACACCGTCATCGCCAAGGGGCAGAAGTACGTACTGCACCTCATTCCCTCCGGCATTCTGTGGGAGGGCAAGGTAAACGTTATCGGCAACGGTGTTGTCATCAACCCCACTTCGCTGGTGGAAGAAATCCGCTACCTGCAGGAGAAGGGCGTAACCATCACCCCGCAGAACCTGCTGATTTCTGACCGCGCACACGTTGTACTGCCCATCCACAAGGAGATTGATGCCGCTCAGGAGGAGGCACTCGGCGACCAGAAAATCGGCACCACCAAGCAAGGTATCGGTCCGACCTACGCCGACAAGGCCCGCCGCGTCGGCATCCGCATGATTGATCTGGCCGACCCCGCTCGACTGGAGAGTGTGCTTAAAGCCCGCATCAAGACCGCCAATGAGGAACTGGTACGCCTGGGCTGGCCCGCAGCCGACCCCAAGGTTACCCTCGATGCCGTGATGGCCGCCGCAGATATTCTGCGCCCCCACATCACCAACACCATCCCCGTCATCAACAACGCCATCAAGGCCGGCAAGACTGTGCTCTTTGAGGGTGCTCAGGGCGCCATGCTCGACATCGACTTCGGCACCTACCCCTTCGTCACCAGCTCCAACACCAGCGCCGGTGGCTGCTGCACAGGCTCCGGCGTAGCCCCCACCCGCATCGACAAGATTATCGGCGTGTGCAAGGCCTACACCACCCGCGTGGGCGAGGGGCCCTTCGTGACCGAAGATGCCGAAATCAGCGACTACCTGCACGGCCTGGGTCGTGAATTCGGCGCCACCACCGGGCGTCCCCGCCGCTGTGGCTGGACCGACGGCGTAGTTCTGCGATTCTCTGCCATGTTCAACGGCTTTGACGAAATGGCCATGACCAATCTCGATGGTCTGGACGAGCTCGACAACATCAAAATCTGCACCGGATATCGCATGGGCGACGAGGTGCTTGAATACCCCCCTGCCCTCATGGAGGACTGGGCCAAGTGCGAGCCCATCTACGAGACACTGCCCGGCTGGAAGCAGGACATCTCCAAGTGCACCTCCTGGGACGAACTGCCCGCCAACTGCCAGGCCTACGTCAAGCGCTTCGGCGAGGTGGTCGGCTGCCCCGTAGGCTCCGTGGGCGTAGGCCCCGACCGCGAGCAGACCATCAGCGTGCCGCTCTGATAGCTCGGCACAGCCCCGACATTTTCACAGCCCACCCTAATCGGTGGGCTGTTTGCATCTAATGGTTGTGAACAAACAGCCGCGGCATGACTCTTACACTGCATGCCGGACCTCCCTCCCCCACCACCAGTCATCATCGCCCCAGCCATCACAGCCGCCCCGGGGTACCACGAACTCACCCACACCAAACTCCAAACCTCAGGCAACTGTGCCGTACTGGCACACAGCCACGAGAGAGTCGGGCGACTGTCCGCCCCCATACTCATCCGCATGCACGACTGCCGTCTGCAGGCCGAAAACAGCCCCGTCTTCATCATCAGCAACGCACAGGCAGAAATCCGGCTCACCGATTGCCATGCGGGCCATAAGGGCAGTCTATTGCTTCACGCAAAGGAATCCGTCTGGGGACAACCCGGCTTCAACTCCGCCAGCGTGCATATTTCCACCGCCAACTGCACCCTGACGGGGGATATTTACGTCGGTCCCAACTGCAAAGTCGAACTTACACTCGGCCCGTCCAGCGTATGGACCGGCACCTTCACCGGCCCCGGCTCAGCCTCCCTGCACCGCCACGCAAGCGCCACCTGGAACACCCCGCGCCACACTTTTAGCGAGAAAATATAAAAAAATGCAAAAAAATGCTATTTTAGTCTTGCATTCCCCGATTTTTCGTGTATACTGTGCTCACGCAGTAATGCACGAGTAGCTCAGTGGTAGAGCGGCTGTCTTACACACAGTTGGTCAGGAGTTCGAATCTCTTCTCGTGTATTTACCGAGCCTGCTTTCCGACACAATTTGGAAAGCAGGCTTTTTTAGTTTATCGCCCTATATTTAATGCCTTATGGGGCAAGCCCCAAAAAAAATAAATAAATGCCACAAGAAATCTCACCTTCCGACACTACAAGAGCTGCAGCCTTTGAACTGTGGATGCAAGCTCCGAATCCCATGGTTACGTTCTTTAAGACTTTGGACGTAACTCGTCTTGTCAAACTTTCCGGGAAAAAGCACCTGAAGTTCAATATGCTGTTGAATTACTGCATTGGCAGGGCAGCTGTGGGCATTAAGGAATTCTACATTCTTCCTGTAGGCAATAAATTGGTACAATATGATTCTATTGCAGTCAACACCATTGTGAAAAATAAAGAGGGCGAAGTAAGCTCCTGTGACAATCGGTATACGCCGGATTTAGAAACATTTAATAAGGAATACCTGAAATATACGGCGGAGGTTGCCCTTAATTGCCGGGATAGGGACCTCTCCGCAGACTGTATGGTCATCGGAACCTCTGCTATCGTTGATACCGAGATAGACGGAGCGGTTGGCATGAATAGCGGCATTTTCAACAATCCTTTTATCATCTGGGGCAAATACCGCCGCAAATGGTTACGCTATGAGCTGCCCATCTCCTTCCAATTCCACCACACGCAAATGGATGGAGCCCATGCAGGCCGCTTTCTTAAACATCTTCAAGAGGAAATCAACAAATTGCAATATCCTCAGCAAAGCGTGAGTTCGTAACCTCAATTGTTTAACAACTTCATTCAAAATCGTAATTACTTCCACAACGGAAGGGTTTCTCAGTGTGGCGGCAGGCCCATCGTGTATAGGTTGAACAATGTCAATCGTCAATTGTACATCGTCAAGACAAAACTCCCTCCCCATGTTCGCAGTTGAAGGAATCAACGGATTCCAACCCTAAGCGGGGGAGGTTATCTGCAGTCATTATACATGCAGTACAGAATTTGTCAAGGGGTGGATGGCGAAAAAAGGGAAAAGCCCCATCTTAAACCCTCTAAGCGATTTTATAAAATGCTTATAGATAAGGGTTTACTCTTTCTTGTTATTTTATTCGTCTCCAAGGGTACTACATGCCATATAAGCGATGTTCAGTATGCCGGGCGGATTGTTGTTAATGGGGCACTTTCAGTGAGAACTTGTGAATCTTATAGTTCATCATTCTTGGGGATACACCCAATTCGCGTCCGGTTGCGGAAATGTTGCCGTGATGTCGTTCCAGAGCTTTCTGCAGGATTTCCTTTTCGAAATTAGCAAGCATGGAGGAAAGCGAACCGGTTGCGTTGACAGAAGCCGGAGTGTTATCAGTTTCGGGCTGAAGTGATGGGGGCAGATTGTGCACGCGGATGCAGTCATCCTGCGCGGTCAGGACAGCACGTTCCATGCTATTTTCAAGCTCACGAACGTTCCCCGGCCAGGGATAGTCCATCAAGGCATTCATGGCGCGGGGTGAGATGCGTGTTATCTTTTTTGCGTAGCGAAGATTCATTTTTTCAATGAAATGTTCCGCCAGAAGGATGATATCACTCTTTCGGGAAGAGAGTGAAGGCATGATGATGGGAAAAATGTTGAGGCGGTAGTACAAATCTTCGCGAAAAAGGTTCTGCGCCATCATTTCCTCCAGGTTGCGGCTCGTGGCAGCCAGTATGCGCACGTTGGAATGCAATTCCTGGTTGCTGCCGACGCGAGAAAAGGTACGCTCTTGAAGGAATCGGAGCAGTTTCACCTGAGTTTGCGGCGTTAAATCACCGATTTCATCGAGAAAGAGCGTGCCGCCATCTGCGGCTTCTGCCCGCCCGATGCGCCGCGTAACCGCCCCGGTGAACGCTCCTCGCTCATGACCGAAAAGCTCACTTTCAACTAGGGCTTCGGGCAGAGCGGCGCAATTCAGCGTAACGAAGGGTCTCCCTTTTCTGTCGGAAAGCTCCACAATGGCCCGCGCTAGCAGTTCCTTACCGGTACCACTGGCGCCACGAATCAAAACGGTTGCATCGCTGGGGGCGACCTGTCTGAGCTGAGCATAGACCTGCTGCATTTCCCGGCTGGAACCGACCATGTGCCCGGGATTTTCACACAATTGGCTCCGCAGGCGCCTATTTTCATCCAACAGGGCAGAGCGTTCCTCGTGAATTTCAATGCATCGCGCTGCCGCATCGCCTGTAATGCCGGCCACAATTTCGAGGATAGCGGCATCCTGTTCCAGATTAGAATCGGACTCTACCTGCCGATCGATGGAGAGAGTACCTATCACCTTGTTATGCTGAATAAGCGGCACACAGATGAAGGCAACCTGATAGGGATAAGTATGAGAGCCGGTTCTGTTAAGGAATCGGGCATCTTTGCGCAAATCCGGCACAATGCAGCGCTTCCCGTTCTCGGCAACCATGCCGGTTATCCCTTCCCCCATACGGTATTGACCCAGCTTTTGCCGCCGGGCCTCAATGCCGTGCGAGGCTTCGATTGTCAGCGTGTCACCAAACAGCAGGGTGAACGTTCCTCGCATCATTCCCATGCGCTGAGCCAGAATACACAAAACCTTGTTGAGCAGTTCCTCGACATCCTTTTCATGAATTACGGCAGAACTGACTTCCTGAATCATCAAAAATTCCGGTGAAATTTTCATCCGCTGCGGATACTATACCATTTTTGTAGAGCTTTTGCAAGACTGATTAACTGAACTTTTTTACGAGAGGTTCTGCAGGAGCTGCGAGCTGAAGAGCCCGGCGATATTCAACCGGGAACACACGCACGAAGCGGGGGCGGTAGTGCTGCCAGTTGGCAATCATGCGCTCCGCGAGCACGCTGCCCGTTTCCCGGTGGTGTTCCTGTATCAGTGTCAGGAGTTCCTGTTCCGCATCTGAATCGGCCGGCACGTTTTCGAGGTCAACGCACTCCGTGTTGCAATGGAGATCGAAATCGCCGTTTTCATCAAAGACGTAGGCAATTCCCCCGGTCATGCCGGCGGCGAAATTAACACCGACTGCGCCCAGCACGGCGACACGCCCGCCGGTCATGTACTCGCAGCCATGGTCGCCCACGCCCTCTGCCACCAGGGTGGCACCGCTGTTTCTGACTGCAAAGCGTTCACCTGCCCGGCCGTTGATAAAAATGCGACCGGAGGTGGCGCCGTAGCCGACCACATTGCCGGCAATCACGTTATCCTGAGCCCTGAAAGCGGATTCTGCCGGCACCCGGATACTGATGCTGCCGCCGGAAAGCCCTTTCCCCACAAAGTCGTTTGCCTCGCCAACGAGCCGCAGCGTGACTCCCTTCACCAGGAAAGCTCCGAAACTTTGCCCGGCTGTTCCCCGCAGATTGATGCAGAGCTGGTCGGGGCGCAGCGCCGCTGCCGGCTGAGAGTGGGCAATCCGCCCGGAGAGAGCCGCGCCGATGCTGCGGTCGGTGTTGAAGACTTGCGCCTGTATGGTGGTGGGCCGTTCCGAGTTTAGCGGGAGATGGGCGAGATAGCTCTCATCAAATGAGTTGACTGCCACCGCGTTGGTTGCCTTTTCGCAGGCTGCGGGGGAGGGCACCAGCAAGGCGGATAAATCAACCCCATAGCGAGCGGCGTCGTTCTTAACGCAGAGCAAGTCGGCGCGCCCGCAGGCTTCGCGAATGCTGTGCAGCCCCAGCGAGGCGAGGAGCCTGCGGACTTGCCTGGCGACGAGTCTGAGGTAATTGACGATATATTCAGGCTTGCCGATGAAGCGCTTGCGGCGTTCCGCATCCTGGGTGGCAACACCCATGGGGCAGGTGTTGCTGTGGCACTGGCGAATCATGGCGCACCCCAGGCACACCAGCAGAGTGGTGCCGAAGCCGAATTCCTCCGCGCCCAGGAGCGCGGCGATGACCACATCGCGGCCGGTTTTGAGCTGTCCATCCGTCTGGAGCCGCACCCGGTTGCGCATATTGTTGACCACAAGAGTCTGGTGCGCTTCGGCCAGCCCCAGTTCCCAGGGCAATCCCGTGTGGCGGATGCTGGTGAGCGGCGAGGCACCGGTGCCGCCATCGTAGCCGGAAATCAGGATGGTATCCGCACTGGCCTTGGCCACCCCTGCGCACACCGTTCCCACGCCCATTTCAGAAGCCAGTTTGACCGAAATACGGGCCCTGGGATTAACCTGCCGCAAGTCATAGATAAGCTGGGCAAAATCCTCAATCGAGTAGATATCGTGGTGCGGCGGCGGAGAAATGAGACTCACCTGCGGAATGGCGTGGCGCACCCCGGCAATAAACGCATCCACCTTAAACGCAGGGAGCTGGCCGCCCTCGCCGGGCTTGGCACCCTGTGCCATTTTAATCTGGATTTCCTCTGCGTGGCACAAGTAGTTCGTAGTGACTCCGAAGCGACCGCTGGCCACCTGCTTGGTGGCGCTGTTGAGCTGCGTTCCGAAGCGCGAGGGCTCCTCCCCGCCTTCACCGCAGTTGCTGCGTGCTCCTATGCTGTTCATGGCCGCGGCAATGGCATGGTGCGCCTCAGGGCTGAGCGACCCCAGCGACATAGCGCCCGATACAAAATGCTTCATTATCTCACCTTCGCTTTCCACTTCCTCCAGCGGAACCGGTGGTACTTCGCGAAAATCCAGCAGGCTCCGCAGTGTGCACGGATGCGCTTCCTGGTGGTCAATCAGGGCACTGAATCCGGCCATCTTCTCTTCATTGTTCTCCCACACCGCTTCGCGGAAAAGTTTGATTGCCAGCGGTGTCCACAAACGGTACTCACCGTCCTTGTGATACTTGTAAACCCCGCCCGGCGGCAAGGTCCGGGAAGCGGATTGCGACTGCGCCATGCGCGCTGCCGCATCAGCCGCGATGCGGGGCAGCCCTGCGCCGCCTATGCGCGTCACCGTGCCGGGCAGAAATTCGTTGATGAAATCGGAGCTCAGGCCCAGGGCCTCGAAGGCCTGCGCCGAGCGGTAGCTGCGGAGTGTGGAAATCCCCAGCTTGGACATAATCTTGAGCAGGCCTTTATCCAGCGCGCGCACATAATTGCCGGCAGCCGTGACCGCATCGCAGTTCACCTTGCCGGAGCGGGTCAGTTCAGTGATGCTCTGCAAGGCCAGCCACGGGTTGATGGCGGTGGCACCATAGCCCAGCAGCAGCGCGGCGTGCATGACCTCGCGCACTTCTCCCGAGCTGACGATGATTCCGGCCTCAGGCCGCAGGTTGTGCTCAACGAGTGCTTTATGCACAGCGGCCGTGGCGAGGAGAGAAGGAATGGCGGCGTATCCGGCGGGCAGCATCCGGTCAGTAAGCACAATCAGGCGCTGCCCTGTCTTCACGGCCTCGATGGCATGTGCGGAGATGGCCTGCAGCGCCTGCCTGAGTGCCGTTCCATCAGCATCCGGCACAAAACCGCAGCAGATTTCGGCGGTTTCGTAACCGTTCCTCTCCAAGGCGGAAAGATGCATCAATTCGTCATCCGTCAGGATGGGGCGTCGCAGCTTGATGAGCCTGGCGTGCTCCGGCGTTTCTTCCAGAATATTCCCCTTGTTGCCGATGTAGGTCATGAGGCTCATCACGAGTTCCTCGCGGATGGGGTCAATGGGCGGGTTCGTAACCTGCGCGAAG
>JAFURE010000088.1 GCA_017471985.1 Akkermansia sp.
CTCCTTCGGAATCGCAACAAATCGGGCATATGCAAAGACGGTGGCAATTCAAGCTTTGGTACCATGCGCTTATTATACCACGCCGAGGTGTCTTTGGAAATTCCGAAATACGTTTACACGCGACTTTTTAGAAGTTCCCTAAAAGCTTTTCAACGGCCTACGGCCGGGTGAAAAGCGGGCTAAAGCCCGCGGTGAAGACCAAGGCTGACGCCTTGGGGATAGGTGGCCAAACTCCAATTTGTAGAGACCCCGACGAGCTGCCGGGTGAAAAATAAATGGCTTTTCGAGTTTTTAGGAGTTCCCGGATTGTAAATTCCGTCATGACATCGTTCTTTCTTGCAAGATATACTCCATTCATCTACAATCTTCGCGTATGAGATTCATATATTACCCCCTGCTGCTTGGAGCTCTGCTGCTTTCCTCATGCAAACTTTTCAAGAATTCTAACGAATACATGCCGCTGTATCTGCAGGAGCCTTCACCGCTCGATCCTCCCGGTACGGAGGATCTTCGAGCCAAGATGCGTGCTGAGCGTGTGAAGGAGGGAATCTTTGCCCCGGGCGATACGCCTGAGGTTCAGCAGGGGCGCGCCTATCTGCTGGATCGTAACCCCGATTACTCTGCAAATCCTTCCGGTCGCATGGTCGCAACGGGAACGGTCAAGGTGCTTTCCTGCGAAGGTACATATTACTTTGTGGAGGCCGAGGACGGTAAGCGCGGTTTCTTGCGCGAGTCTGACATGGTAAGACCTATCACTCTGGTGAGTACGTCGGATTTTATCCCCCTGCCCGGTGAGGGGCTCATGCCCGGGGCGGATGGCTTGCTGCCTTTCGAGCAGGCACCCTTGAATCAGGGGACTGCTCCTCAGCTCAGGGTGAATGATGACGGACGCACCGTGGTTGTGGTGGGCAAGAAGTCCGACAAGTCTCGCGAGTTCGAGGAGCGCCGCCGCGCGCTCGAGAGCGATATGGCTGGCGAGGGTGTTGCTCCCTCACCCGTGGTTGAGGAGGATTTGGATGCCGCCTTGCCCGACCCCACCGGTTCTGCTCAGTAATGGCTGGCGCCGGGCTGGCCCGGATTGGCTGAAAGCGCAGGCTGTATGAAGGAGTACGGCACGTATATAGAGGAGTTCCTGCTCTACCTGGCTGCGGAGCGGGGGCTGAGCTTGAATTACCGCGAGGGGGTGCGGCGTAGTCTGAGCCGCTTTGCTCAGTGGTGTCGCGAGCGCTCGCTGCAGCCGGCGGACATTACCGAACCGCTGCTGGCGGATTATCGCCGTTACCTGCACGAGGAGGGTCTGCTGCCCTCCAGCTGTCGCATAGCCATGGTGCACCTGCGCCGCTTTTTCCGCTACATGAGCAGCCGGGGCACCATACCGATTAATCCGGCGGAGCTGGTGCAGGGCGGGCGCCCCGGTATGAAAGTGCCCGAAACTCTGGGCGCCGAGCAGGTCAACCGCCTGCTGGAGAGTATTGACCCGCACGATATCCCCTTCGGTGCCCGTGATCGTGCCATGCTCGAAATGCTCTACAGCAGCGGCCTGCGCGTGAGTGAGCTGGTGAGCCTGCGCCCTGAGCAGATTGACTGGGATGACATGTTCCTGCGCGTGCTCGGCAAGGGGCAGAAAACCCGCTATGTTCCTTTGGGGGGGATGGCTGCCACAGCCTTGCGCAACTACATGCAGCAGGCCCGCAGCAAACTGCTGCGCCCCGGCCGCAGAGCTGCTACCCTCTTTCTTTCCAATCGTGGTGCGGCGCTTACCCGTGAGCGCATACGCCAGATTATTAAGAGCCGTGCGGCAGCTATAGGGTTGACTGAGAACGTTTACCCTCATATCATGCGACATTCCTTTGCTACCCATCTGCTCGAGAATGGTGCCGACCTGCGCGTGATTCAGGATATGCTCGGCCATGCCGATCTGGCTACCACCCAGATTTATACTCACGTCGAGAAAAAGCGCCTGGTGAGCCTGCACCGCCATTTTCACCCCCGTGGCCGCAGGAGTGCCGATGACCCGGCGGACAGCGGTGTGGAGTAAAAATGGCAATTTGCCGAGGCGAATCTACAATCTACCATTTACAATCAACAATGTAGGAGAATGCAGGCTTACGCCTGTGATAAGCGAAGCCGGAATCACACTTACCGCCGCCCGCGCCTGAAAGCGCGGCCTGTCACGGCGACCCGTCTCGGCGTATCGAAGAGAAGCCGGAAGCAAGCGAGCGCAGC
>JAFURE010000089.1 GCA_017471985.1 Akkermansia sp.
AAAATAGAGACAAAAATAGGTAACTTTAGCCTCAGGGATACGAAAAATGAAAAAAAATAGCAAAAATACGTTGCTCTGATTTCGAAAAAATGCTATTCTGCCCCCGAACCAACAAAATCAACCACTAATTAGAAGTTCCCTGATATCCTCGCTTCTATTCCGTTGCGGTATCTTTTTTCAGAGAATTGAGCTGATTATTTAGTTTATTCTTGGCCGCCTTTTCGCGTTTTCTCCTATTACAGAGCCCGTAGAGAATACCCTGAAGGACGTCCTGCGGGTCGAGGTTGAGCTGCTCGGCCAGAGCGCAGACGGTGCGGCCGGCCGGGGAGTCTATGGATATCTCGATGCGTTTCATGGTGTGACGAAGGTAACAGTTTGTTTGTAATATAGTGACGAACGGCACTGGTGTCAAGAATAGAATGTGCTGATTTGCACAAAGTTTATTCAATGGTTACATTTTTAGCTTGATTGTGTGACGTATGGCACATAAAATGGGCACATGAGTAACATAGACCAATGGAATGAATGGATGAAGGAGCGCGGCATATCGCAGACTGCTCTGGCAGAGTTGCTGCATTGCTCCCGGGGTACGGTGAACCGCATTATGCAGGGCAAACGTAAACCGAGCCCGATGGTGGCGCGCCGTATGGAAGAGCTGATGTCAGGTACTGAGAACCTTATAACTGCCGTGGTACCGGATGATATGGAGCAACTGCTGCGTGATTGGGCGGCAGAGGCTCACGAGAGTATCGAGCAGCTGCTTGACCGTCTGCTGGCCGAGCTGCCCGCTAAACGGCACGAATAAGTGCCGGCGAGGGGTACTCTGCCCCTCGCTTATGGAATGTGTTACTCAGTGTAGAAAGGAATATGTCGCGGAATGCGCAAGAAATTGTTATTTTCTGTATGCCAACCTGTGTCCAAAGTTGGGTACCACGTGTACACCAAAGAGGGGTACCGTGCTATGTCCGGCTATGTCGCAGGTTGTCGCGCTAATCCCTTGAAACACTGAAGCCTGAAGGCGTGAACCTTCAGGCTATGTCTTGGAAAATTTGCGTACGGGGGATAGGACTCGAACCTACGACCTCCACCATGTCAAGGTGTTGCTCTACCAACTGAGCTACCTCCGCATGGGAGAAATGGGCAGGGATGGATTCGAACCATCGAAATCGTACGATAGCAGATTTACAGTCTGCCCCCTTTGACCGCTCGGGAACCTACCCATTTGCAGGCTACTTATTCAGTAGCGTGCGCCGAGATAATACAGGATTTTTCGGCGCAATGCAAGCTTTTTTTTAAGAAATTTCGATTTTTTTTGATTTTTTCAGGTTTTTGAAGGTGGGGAAGAGGAAAATGATGCCGAGAGCAACGACGCCGAAGGAGAGCGCCTGCCCCTGAGTGATGCCGTACCATACATTGGCATCGGGCTCTTTAAAGCACTCACAGGTAATGCGTGCGGCGGCGTAGAGGAAACAGAAGAGTGAGCAGAAGATGCCGGCGGGGGCGTTCTTCCAGCCCAGGCGCACAGCCATGAGCACGATGAAGATGATGAGCCCCTCGCCCACAGCCTCGAAGAGCTGCGAGGGATAGCGCGGGGTAAGGAAGGGGGCCAGAGCCTCGCTGACGGCGGGGTTGGTGCGGCACAGGCGCAGAATGGCATCGCCGTAGTGCTCGATAATGCGGCCTTCACCGTCGCGGATGAGGAATTGCTCTATGGGCGCCCCCAGAGCGTGGTCGATAGCCACACGGGCCTGAATCTGTTTTTCGGCGGTGGCGGTAAAAATCTCCTGCGGGAACTTACAGGCGAGTGCGTGCGTGGCTGCGCACGCGCGCCCGTACAATTCACCGTTGATGAAGTTCGCCACGCGACCGCAGAACAGACCGATGGTGCAGACAATGGCCAGACCATCTGTCACGGCGCTGATGGAGAGCTTGTTTTTGCGCGCGTACCAGATAGCTACCAGCAGCACGCCGATGATGCCGCCGTGGGAGGCCATGCCGCCTTCCCACACGCGGAATACCCAGGTGGGGTCGGCCATCAGCCCCTGCAGACCGTGCTCGGGCAGCCAGTAGAAGAAAAACTCGCCCAGACGCCCGCCCATCAGCACGCCGAATATGCAGACTGCGGTGATGAAATCGCCCAATTTGTCGGCCTCCACACAATAGAGCTTGCGCTTGGAGAGCTGCAGCAGCACCAGGTAACCGACGATAAAGCCGGTAATATAGGCCAGCCCATACCAGCGCACAGCCAGGGGGGTGCCGGGAATGTCAAAAATAATGGGATCGAGATTATGAAAATATGTGGCAAGCAGGTTCATGATGACTAGAGGGCTTATAGCACAAGCCGTGCGGGCTCACAAGTCAAATACCTGTTTATGCCTTAAAAAGTCAGTGCAGTTTGGTCTATCTGTTAAAAAATCAGCAAAAATTCACGTCAGGGAGAAGTTTGTTCTCGCCAAGCGGGGGGGGATTGTGTATAAATATAGCGTACATCTGAATTTTTATCATGAAAAACACGTTTTGGTCCATACTGACAATGGCTGCTTGCACTGTCATGACAGCCTCCGCTATAGATGCTACAGCCGTCAAGGTGTCTCTGAATGCTGATAAGCCCGGCCTGGCTACCAAGATTGTGAGCGAAGTGGGCGCCAAGCCCTCGGCTATGTCGTTCACCGAAGGTCGTGCCAAAGCCGGTAAGAACGGCTGGCAGCGCATTTCCGTACCCATTAAGATGGAGGCCGGCGCCAAGAAGCTGAAGGCCTCCGACAACGATCGCCCTGTGCCCGATTATATCGGTGAGCTGACTCTTACCGTGCACGTGCTTTTCAAGACATCCGACGGCGATGGCAAGGATAAGTTTGCCCGCGTGAGCAAGACCCTGACCTACCACGAGATTGCTCTGAGCAAGGGTGCCAAACAGCTGGGTGAGTGTGAGATGAATGTAGACCTCTTCCTGTCTCCCCGCAATGCTATGAAAATCAGCACCGCCGGTCCCCGTGCCAAGTCTACTGCCGTGAAGGTGATTGCCATTGCTCTCGAGGGTTCCTTCGGCGGCCAGACCTGCCAGCGCCTGGAGAAGACAGACCCCGATGTTCGCTTTGACCGCACCGATATGCCCAAGACCTGGTGGACCTCTGAGAAGGTGAACGATTGCGGCGCTGTGCTCTATGCTATCAACGAGACACCCTATGCAGCCTTTGCTCCTGCAACGGATGCCTGGGTGACCACCGATGGTGCAACCGCGCCCTCCGCTCCTGCAATTTCCGCCGGCGATGATACCGCCACTCCCACTACCGGCGATGACAGCACCACCGGCAGCACCGATTCCGGGGTGACCCCCACGACAGATGATACCACTGCTACAGCTGACGAAGAGGAAACCGGCAGCCGCGGTAAGGGTAGGAGGGGCAGCAAGAAGAACAGACGCTCCCGTCGCTAATTTTTTAACTTACAACTTATATCTATGGCTGAATACAAAACAACCGTCGCTCTTGAGATAGGCGCCCAAAGCGTCACCATGGGCGTGTTTACCCCCTCCGGCAAGGGTTATGCGCTGTCGCGCTATGCCCGTCGAGAGATTGTGCTCGACCCGCTCGAGGAGGGTATGCGCATGGACTACGTGAGTAGCGCCATCGCAGAGCTGGTGACGGAACTGAAGGTGAAGGGGAGCGACGTGCGCAACGTTGTCTCCGGTCAGCAGGTTTTCATGCGCTTCATTAAGCTCATCGCGCTTGAGGATTCTGATATCGCAGAGCAGGTGAGCTACGAGGCTCAGCAGCACATACCGTTCCCGCTCGATGAGATTCAGTGGGACTATCAGGAGCTGCCCGATCGCGGCACCGGCGAGACTGAAGTGCTGCTCGTGGCCATTAAGAAGGACGTGCTCGATAACCTGAACTCTCAGGTAGAGGGCAGCGGTCTGAAGACCCGCAGTGTGGACTGCTCCATCACCTCCCTGTACAATGCATTCCGCGTGAGCTACCCCGAGGAGGAAGAGCCTGTGATGATTCTCGACATCGGTGCCAAGACCACCGACATCATCTTTGCCGAGGCCGGCCGCTTCTTCACCCGTTCTGTAACCGCAGCCGGTGCTTTCGTGACCAACAGCATCGCTCGCGAGTACAACATGAGTTTCCGCGATGCTGAAAAGCTCAAGGTTGAGTCCGGTATCGTATCTCTGGGCAATGGCTTTACCGAGGAGCTGACGGAGCAGGAGGCCGCTCTGGCCACCACCATCCGCAATGCCATGAACCGCCTGAGCTCTGAAGTTCAGCGCACCATCAACCACTACCGCGGTCAGTACAAGGGCAGCGCCCCTGTGAAGGCCTACATCTGCGGTGGCGGTGCCCGCATGCCCTATGCTGTGGAGTTCCTGCAGAGCACGCTCAACATTCCCGTAGAGTACCTCAACCCGATTGCTGCCTTCAATATCGGTAGTAAGGTGGATGAGGAGGCTCTGGCTATGGATGCCCTCTGCCTGGGTCCTGTGGCCGGTGCAGCTGTGACCGGTGCCAAGGTGGGCGAGTTCTCAATCGACCTTGTACCCACCAGCGTGGGCAAGGAGCGTGCCGAGAAGCAGATGCTGCCCAAGGTGCTTGCCGGCGGTCTGATTGCCGTGGCCGGTGCTGCTGTGTTTGCCTGGGCTGCTGACAAGACCGCTGCTGATGCTGAGAAGATGCTCAAGACTGCTCAGCCCGCCGCTGAGGAGCTGCAGTCCATCAGTGACAGCATTGAGAGCGAGAAGGATAAGTATGACCGCGCCAAGCGCGAGCTCGAGACCCTCAATCAGCACTATGCCATGCGTACGGCTTATCCCGAGCTTATTAAGCAGATTTCCGAGCGCAGTGCTTCCGTGAAGTTCTGGTTCACCGAGTTTGCTCCGCTCATTAACTACGAAGCCGATAAAGTGACCATCACCGACTCTGTAGAAGTGAAGGGTACACGCCTGATTGACCCGAACAAGAGCCGCAACGCCGGTAATAACTCCTCCATCAACCAGGCTCCCGAGGCTGTGGACGTACGCAGCCGTAACAAGGCTCCCATGGTAACAGCTATCTGCATGAGCGGCTATACCTCCAAGAAGCCCGGTGATGACCGCAGTCAGGCTCAGCGCCAGGTAATCTATGACCTTGTGGCCAAGAATTTCGACGAGCGTAGCGCAGACTCCCTGTTCTCCTACCAGAATGCCGACGTGCTCAAGAACATGAACCACTACTACCAGTTCATCGACTCCAAGGGCTCCCGTGGCAAGGTGTCGGTACCGGATTATGTGGAGAAGTTCATGCTCATCATGCCGCTTAAGAACCCCATTGCTATTCCCGAGCTTTCAGAAGGCAAGTAACCCCACGTTTAAACCCAAGATTTTACACTGATATGAATATTCTCGAAAATAAGCGAGTGGTTGCCCTCTCTGCCGTATTTGCTCTGGCCTTTGGTGGTCTGGTATACTACGGGTTCGGCCGTACGGCTGATTTTGCCACTTCTCAGAAAGCCCTGAATCAGATTAACGAGCAGGTGCAGGACTTCGAGCAGGCCGAGTTCCCCCCGACTGCCAAGACCCGCAAGGAAGTGCGCGATGCCGGTAAGAAGGTGGCTGCCACTCTTGCTGCTCTCAAGGCTGACTTCGACTCCTATGCCAAGAAGTGCATCGGCGACGGTAAGGTGATGACCTCCGTTGAGTTCCAGAACGAGGTTCGTGGTGCTATCGATGATCTGGGCCGTGCTGCCTCTGAGAAGGGCTGCCAGCTGGGTTCCGCCGCTGCTGACCTCGGCATGGCTACCTTTAAGAATGCAGCAGCCACTGCAGAGGATGTGCCCTATCGCAGCTTCCAGCTGAAGGCCGCAAAGCGCGTGGCCGATGTTGTTATCGACAGTGGTTCCCCGCTGCTGGATAAGATTTACTGTGCGCCCCTGCCTGAGCCCAAGGCTCGCAAGAAGGGTGATTGCTTCCCTCTGGGTATTGAGGTGGCCTTCACGGCCAAGCGCAGCGAGGCAGAGGCCGGACAGGTGCCTGTCAGCGTGATGCCCCGCGTGCTCAATGCGCTCTCTACAGACAAGGATTTCTTCTTTAAGATTACCGGTCTGTGGGTTGGCACCAATGAAGGTAACCTGCCTGCCCGCGATGAATACCAGGCTCCTACTCAGGATCCCAACCAGGGCGATGACCTGAGCGGTGAGGCTGCACCGCAGACCGGTGGTGAAGGGCGCCAGATTGCCGTGCGCAAGACCGGTTCTCCCGATGAGACTGTGCGCGTGCACGTCAACCTGCAGGTGCTCTATTTCAATCCCAACACTGGCAAGAAGTAATCAGACTCTCCAACATTTTAACTTATACCAATTATGGCTGAACAGAACAATTTCGGCAAAACCGCGCTCATTACGGGTATTGTGCTTGGCGTGCTGGCCGGTGGCTATGGTGCTTACACCATGACCGGCAGCAAGGTCGATAAGCCCCAGACCCGTCTGAATGCCGGTGACTCCAAGGCATCTGCCACTCTTGCTCAGGTGGCCGACGCTGTGGAGGCTGACAGAAAGAAACAACACACCATTGTCGACGTGGCTCCCGAAGGCGCTACCGTGAACGGCAAGCCCCGCTACACCCCCATTTTCTTCTCGCCTGAACTCTGGCAGGTGACTCTCGATGCAGAGCAGAAGACCACTGTGATTGATATCTACGATCCCAGCGCTGAGAATGTGCATGGCGATGTGCCCAATCACTGGTTTATCTCCAACGGTATTGCGGATGCTCTCGGTCGCGCTGACGGCCTGAGCCTGGACAGCGACTCCGACGGTTTCACCAACCGCGAGGAGTTCGATGCCGAGACCAACCCCGGCGACGCTGCCAGTCTGCCTGCGCTTATTCAGGTAGGCAAGACTCCTAAGCTGGAGGTTGTTGACGTAGCCGTGAGCAGTGGCGTGATTTCCGTTGACTCCACACTCGCCTACGAGAAAAACGCCACCTCTGCCGGTGTGCGTATCTTTGCACGCCCCGGGGAGACCAAGCCGATTCACAAGAGCAAGGATCCGCTGAAGGTCGGCGATTCCTTCGGCCTGAAGGCCGATGGTTCCGATAGCTCCCGCTTCAGCGTGCTGCGCTTCGAGCAGATGGAGTTTACTGACTCCATGGGTAACAAGGAGACTGAAACCGTCATGGTCGTGCGCGATAACGTGACCGCCGGTGCAGAGAAGGAATTCTTCATTCGCGCCGGTAGCCCCACCCGCCCGAACTCCAAGGATTTCGGTACCTCCAATGCCAAGGGTAAGACTATTCAGGACACCACTGTCACCATGCGCGTGACCGCCGGACCTGCCGCCGGTAAGGACGAGGGGCAGTTTAAGGTGCAGCTGAATGGCAGCTTTACTGTGCCGGGTACAGACATCACCTGCGTGCTCGAAACAGTGGACAAGGAAGGAACCGTTAATGTGCGCCCGAATGGTGCAGAAAGCCCCGTAAATGTCCCCAAAGCTGCAAAATAACCACAATTTAGTCACAAAAACACAAAAAATACACCATAAAATCCACTTTTTTGAATTGTAGACTTTACAAGTGAACAGTTTTCTGTCATATTTTAAACATTACCATGAACCACTCACCTCTCATTACCTCAAAGTACACGATGATGCTTACAGCTATCGCCATGTCCTGCCCCTTTGTGCAGGCCGGTACTGATGGCTACCTGAGCACTTCTACAGCCGCAGGCACCAGCGAAGTAGGCCCCACCGCCGTATACGCCGGTCAGAACAGCATTAACGCTCGCGAGACCGCTCGCCGTCGCGCCATGGAGCAGGAAGCCCGTCAGCTCCTGCAGGAAGGCCGCGAGGCTTATGGTGCCGGCAAATACTCTATTGCTCTCGAGAAATTCCAGGCTGCCTGGAAGCGCGTTCCCAAGGCTCCCGCCACTCAGGTGCTCCAGCAGCACATTGTTGACGTGATTGGCGACGCTTCCATCGCCGTTGCCGGTGAATACGCCAAGGTTGGTCGTTACGACGACGCTGAGCAGCTCCTGCTCGACGTGCTCTCCCGCGACCCCAACAACGAGCGTGCCCGCCGCGACCTCTCCGAGCTGCGCGACCCCGTGCGTAACAACCCCGCTCTCACACCCCAGCACGTTCGCGACGTAGAAGAAGTCAATCGTCTGCTTACCCTTGGTTATGGTTACTATGACCTTGGCAAATTTGATGATGCATACGCTACCTTCTCTCAGGTAATCAAGATTGACCCGTACAACAAGGCTGCCCGCCAGGGTCAGGAGGCTGTCTCCAAGCGTCGCATCAACTACTATCAGAGCGCTCGCAATTCTTTCCGCGCCAAGGCTCTTGCCGAGGTGGATGCTCTTTGGGAGGAGTATGAGCCTCAGGATCTGCCTGATATTGAGATGGGTGGTGGTGAAGCTGCCGCTCAGGTGACCGAAAGCCAGATTGCTAACGACCAGAACCTGAGCAAGATGCAGATTACCTCCGTCAACTTCGAGAACACCCCGATTGAGGACGCCCTCGATTTCCTGCGCGGTGAAGCTCGCAAGAACGGTATCCAGATTAACTTCATTTTCGAGAAGCCCCGCACCGCTCCCGCTCCCGCCGCTGCTGAGGTGGACGAGGAGGGCGAGGAAGCCGAGCCCGTGGCTGTGAACAACACGCCCGAGGAGGCTATCGTACCCGGCCTGAAGGTTCAGGG